>JBJMIQ010000115.1:0-4714 GCA_045806805.1 Nocardioides sp.
CGGGCTGGCACCTCGCCATCGACCTGCGCAACATGCTGGTCGTCTCCGAGTCGATCGCGAAGGCGGCCCTGGCGCGGGAGGAGTCCCGCGGCGGTCACACCCGCGACGACTTCCCCCAGACCGACCACGAGGTGTGGGGCAAGAAGAACCTGGTCGTCACCCTCGACGACAGCGGTGGCGGCGTGGTCCTGAGTGAGAAGCCACTGCCCGAGATGCCTGACGAGCTCAAGAAGTACTTCGAGGAGAGCTGACCTGACATGGGCTATGACCTGAAGATGCGGATCTGGCGCGGCGACCAGGACGGCGGCGAGCTCGGCGACTACTCCGTCGAGGTCTCCGAGGGCGAGGTGGTCCTCGACGCCATCCACCGGGTGCAGGCCACCCAGGCCGGCGACCTCGCGGTCCGCTGGAACTGCAAGGCCGGCAAGTGCGGGTCCTGCAGCGCCGAGATCAACGGCAGGCCGCGACTGCTGTGCATGACCCGGCTCTCCGACTTCGACGAGTCGGAGACCATCACGGTCACCCCGCTGCGGGCCTTCCCGGTGGTACGCGACCTCGTCACCGACGTGTCGTACAACTACGAGAAGGCCCGGGAGTTCCCGCCGATCACGCTGCCGCCGCGCGATCCCGACGGCAAACGCCGGATGATGCAGGAGGACGTCGAGCGGGGCCAGGAGTTCCGCAAGTGCATCGAGTGCTTCCTGTGCCAGAACACCTGCCACGTGGTCCGCGACCACGATGACAACAAGCCGGCCTTCGCGGGCCCGCGGTTCTTCCTCCGCTACGCCGAGCTCGACATGCACCCGCTCGACATCGAGGATCGGCGCTCCTACGCCCAGGACACGGCGGGGCTCGGGATGTGCAACATCACGAAGTGCTGTACCGAGGTCTGCCCCGAGGGAATCAAGATCACCGACAACGCGATCATCCCGATGAAGGAGCGTGTGGCCGACCGGCGGTTCGATCCGCTGGTGTGGCTCGGCAACAAGATCGGCGTACGCAACAAGGACAACGAGGGCCGCCAGGAGGTCTGAGCGGGGCCGCAGACGCGGGCGAAGCTGCGATCGAGGAACCCCTGGTCCCGGCCTCGGCTCGCTGAGCTCCGGCGACGCCTCAACGGCGTTCGATCCGTGCTGCCAACCGCATGACCGTGCCGGTGCCGCGGGCCGTCACCCTGACGCCAGTCAGTTCCTGAAGCACGGCAGCCGCGTTGCTGCCACGGTTGCCGACGGGACGGAAGGATGTCACGGCGAACCGGTGGTCGCCGGCCAGGACCCGTAGCCGCCCGTCCGTGGACGTCCAGGGAATGGCGATCGGGAGCGGGGGCCGGGCATCGAACAACGCGACCTCGGATGGCTCGTCGTCACGAAGGTCCAGAGCGTCCAGACCGGCAGCCAGCCCGACCACCCAGTGGGCTGGCCGGACGACCGCGATGTCGTCGTATCCGGTCAGGTCGCGCAGCCCGACCAGCACCTCCTGGGTCGCCCGCACCGGCGCCGGATGGTCGAAGACGACCGTTCCGTTGACCTGCACGTTGTCGACGCCGCCGGCCCCGGCCGCCACGAACGCCGACACGAGCTGGGGGCGGGTCGGCGCCCAGCCTTGCCCGAGGTTGAGGTTGCGGAAGAACGCGACGGCGGTGGCCACCCCGGCACGGTACGGGGGCGTCCGCCGGTCGGAAAAGTCACACCTGGTAGCCCGTGCGCTGCCCGCCCTCGTAACGTTCGCACCATGACACTCGTCTGCGGCTGGAGCGCGCGATGACCGAGGTCGAGGGCGGCCTGGAGGAGCCCGAGGAGCTCGAGCCGGAGCAGGGCTCCCTGGCTCTCGCCGACACCGAGGAAACCCATTCCCGGGAGGACTGGGAGAGCGCCGCAGCCGCGGTGCTCCGCAAGACCGGGCGCCTCGAGGACGGCGACGCCGACGCCGAGGTGTGGAACCGGCTCGCGCGGCGCACCCTCGACGAGATCCCGGTCAGTCCCCTCGGCACCCCGCACCTCGTCGATGACCTCGAGACCAGCGGACGCCCGGACCGGGCCGGCGACTGGGACATCCGGGGCCATTTGACCGTGGACGACCCCAAGGAGGTCAACGAAGCCGCTCTGGTGGAGCTCGACAACGGCGCCACCTCCCTGTGGCTGCGGGGCAACGGCGACACCGACCTCGCCACCGTCCTGGACGGCATACTCCTCGACCTGGCTCCGGTCGTCCTCGACGGCCTCGACCCCGATGCCTTCCTTGAGCACGCCGACGGCCGCGCGCTCCACCCGGCCACCAACCTCGGCATCCCCGCCGTCGAGGCCACCAGCGTCACGGCTCAGCGTGCGCTCGACGCCGGCGTGCTCGGCTACGTCGTCGATGCCACCCGGGTCCACGACCGGGGCGCCTCCGATGCCCAGGAGCTGGCGTGGTCCCTGGCCACCGGCGCGACGTACCTCCGCACGCTCGTCGAGGCGGGCGCGGACCTCGACGACGCCGCCCGCCTCGTGGAGTTTCGCTACGCGGCCACCGACGAGCAGTTCCCAACCATCGCCAAGCTCCGTGCCGGCCGGCGGCTGTGGGCGCGGGTCCTCGAGCTGAGCGAGGCCACCGAGCGCGCCCAGCGCCAGCACGTCGTCACCAGCCGACCGATGATGAGCAAGTACGACCCCTGGGTCAACATGCTCCGCACCACCGTCGCCGCGTTCGCCGCCGGCGTGGGGGGAGCCGACGCGGTCACGGTGCTGCCGTTCGACTCCCCGCTCGGGGTCCCGGACGCCTTCGGACGCCGGATCGCCCGCAACACCTCGAGCCTGCTGATCTCGGAGTCCCACGTCGCCCGGGTGGCCGACCCGGCCGGCGGTGCCTACGCGGTCGAGAAGCTCACCGATGACCTGGCCCGCGCCGCGTGGGAGGTCTTCGGCCGCCTCGAGGACGGGGAGTCCCTGGACGCAATGCTCGAGCGAACGATCGAGCGCCGCGAGCGTGAGGTCGCCACCCGCAAGCGGCCGCTGACCGGCCTGAGCGAGTTCCCCCACCTCGGCGAGGTCCGGCCCGAACGCCGGCCAGATCCGATGCCATCCGAGGTCCGCCGGTACGGCGCGGCGTTCGAGGCGCTCCGCGACGAACCCGCGGCCGACCCGGTCTTCCTGGCCACGATGGGCACGGTGGCTGCGCACACCGCTCGGGCGACCTTCGCCACCAACCTGTTCGCTGCCGGCGGGATCGAGGTCGTGGTGGCGGGGGCCACCGAGGGTGTCGACGACGTCCTGGCGGCGTACGAGGGGCAGCCGGTCGTCTGCCTGGCCGGCGCCGACCCGACCTACGCCGAATGGGGGGCGAACCTGGTCGCTGCGCTGCGCGAGGCCGGGGCACGCCACGTCATCCTCGCCGGCAAGCCGGGCGACCTCGAGGTGGACGACTCGTGCGCGGTGGGTGTCGATGCGCTCGCCTTCCTGCACCGGACACGGGAGAAGCTGTCATGACGGTTCCGAAGAGCTTCGCGGGGCTGCCGCTCAGTGGTGACGGTGAGCGGTCGGGTGCGGGGGTTTCGAGGCTCGGGCGCCAGGGCGCCCTCGCACCTCAACCACCGGAGGGCGAGCCGTGGCACAGCCCCGAGGGGATCGACATCCTGCCGATCTACGGCCCGGAGCACGTCGAGGGACTGGATGCGCTGGACACCTGGCCCGGGCTCAGCCCGTTCCTGCGCGGTCCCTACCCGACGATGTACACCACCCAGCCGTGGACGATCCGGCAGTACGCCGGTTTCTCCACCGCCGAGGAGTCCAACGCGTTCTACCGGCGCAACCTGGCGGCCGGCCAGAAGGGCCTGAGCGTCGCCTTCGACCTGGCCACGCACCGCGGCTACGACTCCGACCACCCCCGCGTCCGCGGTGACGTCGGGATGGCCGGAGTGGCGATCGACTCGATCTACGACGCCCGCACGCTCTTCGACGGCATCCCGCTCGACGAGATGAGCGTCAGCATGACGATGAACGGCGCGGTGCTGCCCGTGCTCGCGCTCTACATCGTCGCGGCCGAGGAGCAGGGGGTGAAGCCGGAACAGCTCACGGGGACGATCCAGAACGACATCCTCAAGGAGTTCATGGTCCGCAACACCTACATCTACCCGCCCGAGCCGAGCATGCGGATCATCTCCGACATCTTCGCCTACACCGCCGAGCGGATGCCGCGCTTCAACTCGATCTCCATCTCCGGCTACCACATCCAGGAGGCCGGGGCCACGGCCGACCTGGAGCTGGCGTACACCCTCGCGGACGGCGTGGAGTACCTCCGGGCGGGCCGCGAAGTCGGCCTGGACGTGGACGCGTTCGCGCCCCGGCTGTCCTTCTTCTGGGCGATCGGCATGAACTTCTTCATGGAGATCGCCAAACTGCGCGCGGCGCGCCTGCTGTGGGCCAAGCTGGTCCGGCAGTTCGACCCGCAGAACCCCAAGTCCCTTTCCCTGCGCACCCATTCGCAGACCTCGGGCTGGTCGCTGACCGCGCAGGACGTGTTCAACAACGTGACCCGCACGTGCGTCGAGGCGATGGCGGCGACCCAGGGCCACACCCAGTCGCTGCACACCAACGCCCTCGACGAGGCGCTCGCGCTGCCCACCGACTTCTCGGCGCGGATCGCCCGTAACACCCAGCTGTTCCTGCAGCAGGAGTCGGGCACCTGCCGGGTGATCGACCCGTGGGGCGGCAGCGCCTACGTCGAGAGGCTCACCTAC
>JBJMIQ010000116.1:0-4068 GCA_045806805.1 Nocardioides sp.
GGCGAGGCGGACGAGCAGACGGAGATCAACGTCCGGCCCGGCGCGATGAGCTCGCTGCTCCCGTCCAGTGACTTCGGCAAGGACTGGTCGAAGCGGTTGCGCGAGACCGAGCGGCAGACGATCGACGTCCGCCGGCTCGACGGGTTGTTCGCGGACGTCGTCGCGGGAATCGACGAGCCGAGGGTCTACCTCAAGCTGGACACCCAGGGCTACGACCTCCAGGCCTTCGCCGGCGGGGGTGAATGCCTCAAGCAGATCGCGGGCATGCAGTCGGAGGTGTCGTGCGTGCCGATCTACGACCACATGCCTCGGCTGCCGGAGCAGATCTCCGCCTACGAGGCCGAAGGCTTCGAGATCACCGGGATGTTCCCGGTCACCCGGCACGGACCGACCCTGCGGGTGATCGAGTTCGACGTGACGATGGTCCGCGCGGAAGCGGTGCGCCGCACCGACTGAGGGCTCACAGGTCCGGTGGCCGCTCGTTGTAGACACCGGCCGGTTCCTGCCCGGTGATGGCTCCGATCGCGGCCATGATCTCGTCGGTGGCCTCCCGGCGAGCGCGCCCGAGGGGCACACCGTCGTACCGACGGGAGAAGTCGATCGGCTCGCCGAACGTGACCGTGACGTCGGCCAGCCGCGGCAGCCTCGAGCCCACCGGCTGAATGTTCTCGGTCCCGGCAAGGCCGACCGGGACCACCGGTACGCCGGCGGTCAGCGCGAGGTGGGCGACGCCGGTCCGGCCACGATAGAGCCGCCCGTCGCGGGAGCGCGTGCCCTCGGGATAGATCCCGAACGCCTCGCCCCGGCCTAGCACCTCCAGCGCCGTGTCGAGACTGGCGATCGCGGCCTTGGTGTCGTCGCGGTCCACCGGCAGCATCCCGAGCCCTTCGAACCACGCCCGCTGGACGGCGCCCTTGACGCCGGTGCCGGTGAAGTAGTCGGACTTGGCGAGGAAGACCACCTTGCGGGGCACGACGCACGGGATCACGACGCTGTCGACGAAGCTGCGATGGTTGCTGGCCAGGATCACCCCACCCGATGGGGGGACGTGCTCGAGACCGCTGACCGTGGGGCGCCAGATCGTCCGGGCGGTAGGGGCGACGACGGAATGGACGAACCGGTACATCACGCGGCCCATTCTGCCGTGCAGGCTGCTGGGGTCTCACCCGGCGGGGTCTGGGCCGGGCTCGGCAGATCCGGGGGAAAGGTGAAGGGCCCTTGGAGGTATGAGCTACAAGGGCCCTTCGGGTGACCGGTGCAGGTGACGCTCCCGGTCGATCCAGTCGGCGCCCGAGGGTCCCGGCGGCCTCGTCACCCAGCCACCGCGACGAGCAGAACTCGTCGTAGGAATCCTCTTGTCCGACCGATCCCGCGCTCCCCGGAGGGAGTGCGTGGGAGAAGTTCTATGCCCCGGAAACCCATGCCCGCAAGGGTTTTCGTTCACATTCTTCTGGTTCCGGCGTGTCCCCCACAGACCCGCCGGAACGTCTCCACAGATCCGGGCACGATCTCCACAAGGTGTGGAAAGTCCTGTGGAATGGTGCCCTTTTTCTCCGGTCCGGCAGCACGTGCAAGAGGTTCTCAAGTCACGGATGGTCTGGTCCGGACGGCTTTACACTCCGGCTATGGCGCTGGGGGGCACCGGTCTCGACGGGCCGAGGACGGGCACCGGGCGGCCGCAAGCCGCACGGATACCGACGCCCGCCGTTGCGGCCATCGCCGGCGCGTTGGGCCTGGTGGCGACGGTGATCATCCTGACCTCGCCACACCTGCTGTTCGGCTATCGCAACCCGTCACTGCATCTGGCCCTCGACTCCGTCGACGCCTGCATCGCCGGTCTGGTCGCCTACCTCTTCTACGGACGGTTCACCCGCAGCCAACGCATGCAGGACGCGCTGCTGACCGAAGGACTCGCACTCCTCGCGGCGTCGAGCGTCGGAGCGGCGCTCGTGTCCGCGACCGGAGCGTCGCAGCCGTACACGCTCGAGGTCTGGGTCCCGCTGTCACTTCGGGTGATCGGGGTGCTCACGGTCACCGCCGCCGCTATTTCAGGGGATCGGGAACTCGTGGTCCCGTCGCGTGGTCGACTGCTCCTGGCGCCTCTGGTCCTCGCAGGAGTGGTCGTCGCCTTCCTCATCGCGGTCCATTCCTCGCTCCCGGTCGCAGTGTCCGAGACCATCCCGGCCTCGGCGGCGCGGCCGGTGGTGAGCGGGCACCCGCTGCTGCTGGCCGGGCACGCAGTGGGGGCACTGGGCTTCGTCGTCGCCGCCGTCGCCTTCAGTGTGCAGGCGTCCCGACGGGACGACGTACTCCTGCGGTGGCTTGGGCCTGCTTGCGTGCTTGGTGCCTTCTCCCGCCTGCACTACGTGCTGTTCCCCTCCATCTACAGCGGCTGGATCTACACCGGCGACCTGTTCCGCACTGGCTGCTACCTGCTACTGCTGGTGGGGGCCGCCCGCGAGATCGGGCGCTACTGGCGGTCCCAGGCGGAGCTCGCCGTGCTCGAGGACCGGAGGCGGCTCGCACGAGAGCTGCACGATGGTCTCGCTCAGGAGCTCGGCTACATCCGCTCGGAGGCTCACCTGATCCCCGCCGATGACGATGTCCGGCGACGCATCATCGACTCGGTCGACAGAGCGGCAGACGAGGCCCGGACAGCGATCGACAGTCTCGGGAGCGAGAGCGACCAGCCGCTCGGCCTGCTGCTTCACCGCGCCGCACGGCAGGTCGCCGAGCGGTACGGCGGCCATGTGGTCGTGGACCTCGACGTCTCGGTGGACGCGACGCCGGAGCAGAGCCATGACCTGGTGCGGATCACGCGGGAGGCGGTGTCCAACGCGATCCGGCACGGTCGGGCCCGCAACATCGGGATCGGCCTGCTGCGTGACCCCACTGGCCGGCGGCTCGTTGTCCATGACAACGGCGGGGGTTTCTCGCCGGATGCCTCCGCGAGCACGGGGTACGGAATGACCAGCATGCGTGAGCGGGCCGAGCACCTGCCGGGTCAGTTCCACGTCAGCTCAGCCCCCGGCAGGGGCACGACAGTGGTGGTGGAGTGGTGAGCGACGATCCCGTCAGCGTGGTGATCGCAGACGACCACGCCCGGATCCGGGCGCAGATACGCATGGCGCTGGAGGCGGACGGGTGCGTCGTGCTCGCCGAGGCTGCGACTGCCGATGAGGCGATCGCGCTCACTGAAGAGCACCGGCCCGATGTCGCGCTGCTCGACATCAACATGCCCGGCAGCGGTATCCGCGCCGCCCAGACGATCACGTCGACGTCCCCGACGTGCGTGGTGATGCTGACCCAGTCGACCGACGACGCCAACCTGTTCGATTCGCTGCGCGCCGGTGCTCAGGGCTATGTGCTCAAGGGTGGCGATCCGCGCGAGCTCGCCGCCGCCTTGCGCGGCGTACTGGCTGGCGAGGCGGCGATCGACGCCCGACTGGTGACCCGGATCCTGCAGGAGTTTCGGGCGCCGGCGCGGCCGCGCTTCCGGCGCGGATCGCCGGCGGCGGGCAAGCTCAGCCCCCGTGAGTGGGAGGTCATGGAGCTGCTCGCCAACGGCGCCTCGACCGACCACGTCGCGCAACGGCTCTTTCTCTCCCCCACGACCGTGCGGGTGCACGTCTCGTCGGTGCTCCGGAAGCTGCGGGTCAAGGACCGGGAGTCCGCCTTCCGGGTCCTTCGCGGCTGAGCGGTCTTTTCGGCGTTCAGGTCTTTGAACGCCCGCGTGATCCGTTTGCCTGCGGACTCGCCCGCACTCCCCAAGACTGGCCTGACGAGCCCGCCCGTGGGGGGTGGCCGTGTAAACGGGAAGCGTGGGGAAATGCGTCTCATCAGCATGCGTAAGGGCCGGACCTCGGCCTTCAAGGGATTTGCTGTAGCCGCTCTGGCCGCCGCGATCAGCGTGGCGGCCACGGGTGTCGCGTTCGCGGACAACATCCAGGACAACATCGTTGACACCGGCACTGGCGTCAGCCTGGTCGCAGGGTCCTCCACAGGAGGCACCGCGAACATCAGGGTCGTGGGCAACGGCTCGGATGGACCCGTCACGGACGCGGGGTG
>JBJMIQ010000117.1:0-3449 GCA_045806805.1 Nocardioides sp.
CGTTGATCTCCGTCTGCTCGTCGGCCTCGCCGAGCGCGCACTGCACCACCTGCCAGTCCGCGTCTTCCTTCGAGGCCCGTCGCAGCTCGTCGGCCAATGCGGCGACCGGTTCGAAGGAGACGATGCGCCCGGCGTACCCGCCGTCTCGCAGCCGCCGGGCGAACTGGCCGACGTTGGCACCCACATCGAGCACGCAGTTGATGTCCAGCTCCCGCAGCACCCAGTCGACGTGCTGCTGCCCGAGGTAGTGACCCAGGACGCGCTGTTCCTGGAAGATGCGTCGCCGGTCCGGCTCCCGACGGATCAGCCAGGTGCGGTCGTCCACCTCCTCCACCCGGATCGGGGTGCCCGGACGGGCCACAACGCCGGCACCGGCACCCAGCCGGGTCACCTCCAGCCCGAGGCGGCGCAGGACGGACAGTCGTGGGTGCCGGAGAGACATGGCAGCAACCTACAGGGGGCAGGAGGTGCCAACGGTGCGGAGTCTCGTCGGCAGGTTGTGCTGTGGCCGCGCGCCACGCGTACCGATTGAATCGGGGCATGCGACGGATCCGGATCGGGATCGACACAGGTGGCACCTTCACCGACGTCGTGGCCCTCGACGAGGAAACCGGCGAGCTGGTCACCACCAAGACTCCGTCGACCCCCGGCAACCCCGCCGACGGGTTCATGACCGGGATCGACCGGATCCTCGGACAGCTCGGCGCGGGCGGGCAATCGGTCACCGCCATCAGCCACGGCACCACCGTCGCCACCAACCAGCTGCTCGAGGGCAAGGTCGGCCGACTCGGGTTCATCACCACCCTCGGCTACGAGGCGATGCTGGAGATCGCCCGGCAGTCGGTGCCGGACGGCTACGGGAACTCCTACTTCTGGGTCAAGCCCGACCGGATCGTGCCGCGCCATCTGGTCAAGGGGGTGGAAGGGCGACTCGACTTCACCGGCGCTGAGGTGCGCCCCTTCGACGAGGACGGGGCGCGTGAGGTGGCCCGCTGGTTCCGCGGTCAGGGCATCGACACCCTGGGTGTCTGTTTCCTGCACGCCTACGCCGATCCCGCTCACGAGCACCGGATGCGCGAGGTGCTGGCCGAGGAGCATCCCGACGCGGTCGTGAGCCTGAGCAGCGAGGTGCTGCCCGAGTACCGAGAGTACGAACGGGCGATGACGACCTTGGTCGACGCGGCGGTGAAGCCCCGGCTGTCGGCCTACGTCAACAACATCAAGTCGAGGCTGGGCGGGGTGGCGGCCGAACGTGGCCAGGTCCCGTTCTACGTGATGAAGTCCAACGGCGGCGTGCTCTCGGCCGACGAGGTCGTCCACCAGCCGATCACCACCGTGCTGAGTGGCCCGGCAGCCGGCGCACTCGGAGCTGCGCTGATCGCCCAGGTCGCGGGCTTCGACCGGGTCCTGACCAGCGACGGCGGTGGGACCTCGACCGACGTGAGCGTGGTGATCGACGGCGAGCCCACGCTGACGACCGAAGGCAGCGTCGGCGCCTATCCCTCCAAGATCCCGATGATCGACGTCGTGACCGTGGGCGCCGGGGGAGGGTCGATCGCCTGGATCTCTCCTGAGGGCACGCTCAAGGTCGGGCCCCAGTCGGCCGGCGCAGAGCCCGGTCCTCTGTGCTACGGCAAGGGCGGCGCCGAGGACGGAGCCGTGACTGTGACCGACGCCCACCTGTTCTTGGGCCGGATCCCGCCGCACCTGCTGGGAGGAGAGATCCCGCTCGACGCGGATGCCGCGCGCCGGGGCGTCGAGGCGCTGGCCAAGGAGCTGGGACTGAGCCCCGAAGCGTGCGCCACCGGAGTCCTGGAGATCTCGGCGTGGAACCAGGCCAACGCGCTGCGGCAGGTCACGGTCAAGCGCGGGCTCGACGTCCGCGACTTCACGCTGACCACGTTCGGCGGCTCCGGCTCGCTCCTGCTCTGCCGGCTGATGGACGTGCTCGGCATCCGCACCGTCCTGGTCCCGCCCAACCCCGGCAACGTCTCCGCGTTCGGCCTGCTCACCGTCGACGTCCGCAACGACTACGTCCGCACTCACGTCGCCTTCTCAGACGGCCTTGACCCCCGGGCCGTCTCATCGCTGTACGACGACCTCGCGGCGCAGGCGCGCACGACGTTGACCCGAGAGGGATTCGCCGAGGAGCAGCACCGACTGGTGCGCACGGCCGACCTGCGCTACTTCGGCCAGGCCTTCGAGGTACGCGTGCCCGTACCCGACGGCGTACTCGATCCCGAGTCGCTGTCCTCGGTGGCCGACGGTTTCCACGCCGAGCACCGGGCCCTCTACGGCTACGACTTCGCCGGCGACAACTCCCAACCGGTCGAATGGGTCAACCTCCGGGTCACCGGCATCGGCCCGATCAAGCGTCCCGAGATCCGCCCGGCCCCGGTGGTTGAGGAGTTCGCACAGCAGCCGTCTCGGAACCGTCGCCCGGTCTGCTTCGACGCCGACGACGGGTACGTCGACACCGCCGTGCTGTGGCGGCCTGACCTCGCCCCCGGGGCCTCCGTCCACGGGCCGGCCATCATCGAGGAGTTCGGTTCGACGGTGCCGCTGCACCCCGAGTTCACCGCCCGGGTCGACGACTTCCTGAACCTGATCGTGACCCGCTCGGAGGTTGAGGTGCGAGGGCGTTCAGCGCCCGAGCCTCGAAACCCCGGAACGGAGGCAGGACAGTGAGCCGCCGTGTCCCCACCGACTTCCCGTTCGGCTTCCTCACCGACGACGCGGGAGCGAGTGCCGACCCGGTCCTGGTCGAGATCGTCCAGGGCTCGCTGGCCAGCGTCGAGATGGAGGTCGAGACCGCGATCGCGCGCACCAGCCGGAGCCCGATGATCCGCGACGCCCACGACTTCCGTGCCGGCATCCACGACCGCCTGCTGCGCAAGCTCACCGGCCGTTCCTACTCGGCGCTGGTGCACCCGGTCGCACGTGACTTCCCGATGGAGGAGATGCGGCCGGGCGACGTGTTCTTCCACAACGACGTCTACCGCTCCGAGGGCGGCATCGGGCACCTGCCCGACCTGTGCGTGACCGTGCCGGTGTTCGCGGAGGACCGGGTCGTGGCGTTCGTCCAGGCCTTCGGTCACCACGACGACATCGGCGGCGCCGTACCCGGCTCGATGCCCTCGTCAGCGACCAGCGTCTTCGAAGAGGGCCTGATGGTGCCGCCGATCCGGCTCTGGGACGCGGGCCGTCCCAATCGGGCGGCGCTCTCGATCATGACCCGCAACTCCAGGATGCCCGAGAGCCTCGCCGCCGACCTCGACGCCGAGTGCGCGGCGTGCCTGATGGGGGCGCGGCGGCTCGGCGAGCTGTTCGACCGTTACGGCGTCGAGACGGTCGAGTCCTGCTTCGACGCGATCCTGGCGCGGACCACCGAGACGTACCGCCGCGAGATCCTCGGCAAGATCCCGGTGGGCTCGTGGGTCTGGGAGGAC
>JBJMIQ010000118.1:0-18883 GCA_045806805.1 Nocardioides sp.
TCGGCGACGTGTGGCTCTCTGCCCTCGTCGGCTGGGTCACCGGTCGCACCACCTCCGAGGACGTCACCAAGCAGATGGACGTCGCCGTCCGCCTGCTCCTGGGTTAAGGCAGGTGCCCACGGTTCCGGGGTCTCGACACGCCGGTCGCGACTTCGTGCCTCAGTCGCGCGGCTTGCTCGACCACCATCAGCGAATCCGCTGACGCGTCTTCGCTATCCGCCGAAGGCGTGGGTGGCGGTCACCCCGCCGTCCACCGCGATCTCCGCACCGGTGACGTAGGCGCTCTCGTCGCTGGCCAGGAAGACGTAGGCACCGGCGACGTCGACCGGCTTCCCGACCCGGCGCATCGGGACCTTGGTGGCGCCGAACTCCATGGCCAGGTCTCCGCCGTGCGCCTGGGTCATCGCGGTGTCGATCATGCCCGGGTGTACCGAGTTGACCCGGATGTTGCGGGCCGCCAGCTCGTGGGAGACGGCCTTGGTCATGCCGCGGATGGCCCACTTGGAGCCGCAGTACGCCGACACCGACCCCATCCCGCCCATGCCCTCGACCGAGGAGGCGTTGATGATCGAGCCGCCGCCGTGCTCCTTCATGGTCGGCACCACTGCCTTCATGCCGAGGAAGCAGCCGCCCTGGTTGACCCGCCAGACCAGCTCGGCCTCCTCCAGCGACATCTCGTCGATCTGGCCGAAACGCAGGATCCCGGCGTTGTTGACCAGCACGTCGATCCTGCTCCACCGCTCGTTGGTCTCCTCCACCAGCGTCGTCCACGACGCCTCGTCGGTGACGTCGTGGTGGCGGAAGACGGCGTTGTCCCCCAGCTCGTCGGCCAGGGCCGCGCCGGGCTCCTTGGCGACGTCGGCAATGACGACGCGTGCGCCCTCGGCGACGAAGGCACGCACGATCGCCTCACCCTGTCCCTGGGCGCCGCCGGTGACGATGGCGACCTTGTCGGTCAGTCGACCCATGGCTTCTGCTTTCCTTTCAGTTGCGGGGTTTCGAGGCTCGGGCCCAGACGGCCCTCACACCTCAACCTCTTCGCTTTCGCTCGGACAGCTGCATGACGGAGTCGGCCGCGAACCCGACAGTCGGGTCGCGGTCCTCGAAGTAGCCCCCGACCTGCTTGGCCAGGTCGTCGAGGTTCCAGGTGTCGCCGGAGGCGTCGAACCGCCGCTCGACCACCGGTGCGGCCAGGAGCGCGACCATGCCGCCGTAGACGACGAAGACCTGTCCGGTGATCCGCTCCGCCGCTGGTGAGGCGAGGTAGGCCACGAGCGGCGCGACGTGGTCGGGCGAGTAGGGGTCGACCTCGAGGCCGGACTCGTCGTCGCCGAAGACCTCGGCCGTCATCGCGGTCCTGGCCCGGGGGCAGATCGCGTTGGCGCGGACACCGATCCGGTCCAGGCCGCGGGCGGTCGAGAGGGTCAGCGCGGCGATGCCGCCCTTGGCTGCTGCGTAGTTGGCCTGGCCCGGAGACCCGCCGAGGAACGCCTCGGAGGCGGTGTTGACCACCCGGCCGTAGACAGGCCCGCCGGTCTCCTTGGAGCGACCACGCCAGTACGACGCCGCATTGCGGGAGAGCAGGAAGTGTCCGCGAAGGTGCACCCGGATCACCTGGTCCCACTCCTCGTCGGTGAGGTTGAACAGCATCCGGTCGCGGGTGATGCCGGCGTTGTTGACCACGATGTCGAGCCCGCCGAGCTGGTCGACGGCAGCTGCCAGGAGGGCGTCGGCGGTGGATCGCTCCCCCACGTCACCAGCGACGACCACGGCCTCGCCGCCGCGGGAGCGGATCTCCTCGGCGGCCTCGTCCGCCGCGCCGGCGAGGTCGTTGAGGACCACGCGGGCGCCGGCATCGGCCAGCGCGAGCGCCTCGGCGCGGCCGAGCCCGGCCCCGGCCCCGGTCACGATCGCGACCCGGCCGTCCAGGCTCGTCGAGGGATCGCTCATGCGGGGTCCCTGCGGAATCGAGAGCGGAGCGAGCGATTTCGTGGGGTGCTCACCCTTCACCTTCAAGGGAGATGGCGGCCCGCGGGCAGGAGGCGACGGCCTGGTTGACGCGCTCGAGGTTCTCGTCGGTGGTCTCGTCGGTCTTCAGCTGCAGGAAGTCGTCGTCGTCCACCTCGAAGACGTCGGGCGCGATCCCCTCGCACAGGGCATTGGACTCGCACAGGTCGAAGTCGACCTTGATCTTCATTGCTCTGTCTCCTTTCGGGTTACGGGGCTTCGAGACGGTCGCTGCAAGACCTCCTCAATCTCCGCAGCTATCGCTCGGACCCTTCGGTTACCAACTTGTGGTGGTCCCAGGTGGCGACGTGCTCGGGGTGCACCACCACGCCGATCCGCTTCGAGACCTGCCGCTCGACCTGGGCCCTGCCGATCTCGCCCAAAGCCTCGAACGAGTCGGCACCGACCATCCGGGTGGCCACGGCCGACCCGATGGTGCGGATCCGGTCGGGGTCGCGGACGAGCTCGGCCTTGCCGGAGATCGACATCCCGCGCAGCTCGAAGTAGTCGACGCCGTCCTCCACCAGACAGCTCAGCCGCGGGTCGCGTTCGAGATTGCGGATCTTCTGGCTCGAGGCGTAGGTCCAGAACGCGATCCGGCCTTCGTCGAGGACGTAGAAGAGCGTGGTCAGGTGCGGAACGCCGTCCCGGCCGGTCGTCGCGACCTGCACCTTGATGTTCTCGGCCAGGAAGGCCGCGACCTCGTCGTCGTCCATCCGGACCGCCTGGCGGCTGCTCGACGACGTCATCACACGTCGCTGGAGTGGCCGGGGAAGACATGGGCGCTCGGGTCGATGGCCACTGCGGCGTTGTTGACAGCTGTGGCGGCCTCGCCGAACCCGACGGCGATCAACCGCACCTTGCCGGGGTACTCCGTGATGTCACCGGCGGCGAACACCCGCTCGAGGTTCGTGCGCATCGCCGAGTTGACCACGACGTGACGCTTCTCGACGTCGATCCCCCACTCCTGCAGGGGACCGAGGTCGGCGACGAACCCCAGCGCGGCCACGAGGGCCTGGCAGGACCGGGTGACAGTCTCGCCGTCGACCTCGATCTCGACCGACTCCAGCACCCGATTGCCGTCGGAGCCGCCGCGCAGCTCGGTCACCTGGGCCTTGGTGAGGATCTCGACCGACGTGGCGTGCACCTGTTCAACCGTCCGCTGGTGGGCCCGGAACTTGTCGCGTCGATGCACCAGCGTCACCGATGCGGCGATCGGCTCGAGGTGGAGCGCCCAGTCGAAGGCGCTGTCGCCGCCGCCGACGATCACCACGTCCTTGCCGGCGTACGGCGCGAAGCTCGGGACGAAGAACTCCATCCCGTTGCCGAGCCAGCCGTCGCCGGCCGGGAGCGGTCGGGGACTGAACTTGCCGATGCCGGCGGTGATCAGGACCGCCTTGGCGCGGATCTCGGTGCCGTCGTCCAGTCCGATGGTCACGCTGTCCTCGTCGTGGCGGAGGTGGGTCGCGGTCCGGTCCAGGAAGTACTCCGGCTTGGCGGTTCCCGCCTGCTCGACCAGCCCTTCGACCAGGTCACGACCCTTGACGTTGGGGAAGCCGGCGACGTCGAAGATCGCCTTCTCCGGGTACATCGCGGTGATCTGGCCGCCCAGCTCGGGCAGCGAGTCGACCACCGCCACCCGGAAGCCGCGGAAGCCCGCGTAGTAGGCCGCGAACAGGCCCGTGGGCCCGGCGCCGATGATGAGCAGGTCGGTCTCGGCGCGTGCAGGCTGGGAGGTCACGTCAGCGATCCTTCCCTTCACCAGACACGGGCTCAAGTACCCGGGCCGTCGTCAGGATACTGGAACGTGTTCTAGTTTGCCACGGAGGTCATTTCGTCTCGATGTCGGAGACCAGCCAGCCCTGGTCGGTGTTCACCACCGTGACCAGTGCCCGGTAGGGCGTGTAGGCAGTGTCCTTGCCGTCGGTGGTGACGTACTGGTTGAGGAAGAGCAGGGCCTGGACCTGGGACTCGTCGGCCCGGACGACGCCGGCGGCGGCCACCTCGACCTGTACCTCCTTCTTGGCGTGGACGAACTGGTCGCGGACGTCCTCCGCCGTCTTGCGGTACTTCGCCGCGAACCCGTCGGTCATCTTGTCCACGGCCTGGTCGACCTGGTCGTCATAGTTCTTGTACGACGTCGAGACGATCTCGTCGGCGGCCTGGCTCGCCGCCTCGACCGCGGAGCGGTGCGCCACCTCACCGGTCACCACCGGGCGGTCCGCCGAGACGACCGGCTCCTGGCGCAGCCAGAGGAACCACCCTTCGGCCGCGGCGACGCCCACCAGGAGCACGATGGCGATCACCAGCACCAGGGTCGTGCGGACTCCAGAGGCGGGTCCGCTCGCTTCGGGCGGCTCCTCGACAACGGGTTCGGAGCGAGACGGCGGAGGAGGTCCAGGCGGCGGGGCCCCCGCTTCGACCGGCGGCCCGGGTGCACTCGACTGATCGACCGCCGGGCCGGAGGGCGTGTCGACAGGCGCCTGGGACCGGCCGGCGACGGTTCGCGGGCGACCAGTCGGGCTGCGGGAGCCGACCACGGGGCGGGCCGGCCGGCGACCTGAGGGGCGAGGTGTGGATGCCATGCGTCAGCCCACGAACTGGAGGTCGTTGGTGAGCCACCGACCGTCCTCGCGGACGAGGTCGAGGCGGAGGCGGAAGTTGCGGGCGACGGGCTGGTTGTTGGTCTGCTGGTTGGCGACGGTGCCCGAGGTTGCGGCGATCACGGTGGCGCTGTCCTGGTCGACATCGACGACGCCGGCCCAGAGCACCTTCCCGTCCATGCTCGACTTCTCCTGCTTGAGCACCTGCATGACACCCTTGGTCGAGCGCGAGTACTGCTTCTTGAACTCCCCGGTCGCGCCCTCGGCGACCCGGTCGATGCTGTCCTGGGCGTCGTCGTACTTGATGTTGATGAACGCCTCGGCTTCATCGCTGGCGGCGGCGAGCACCTCGCCGTACCGCTCCTGCTCGGCCTGGGCGCGCTCGTCGGCCTGGTGGGTACGCCACACGAGCACGCCGCCCACGACGCACAGGCAGGCGAGGAGCACCGTCGCGACGTAGAGGGCGATGTGGTGGCGCGGGAGGGTGGAACCGAGCTTCACCGACTTGCCACCGGACCCACCAGAAGCCACTTCCACGAATCGTCTCCCAGGATCGACAGGTCGCCCGGGTCGAGGAACCGGACGGGGTTCCCCCGCGCATCGACGGCGCCGGTCACCAGGCCGGTGGCGGGGTCGTAGGAACCACGGTACGCGCGACCCGGTGAGGAGCTGCCCTGGCTGTCGGGCGAGTACTTGCCACCACGCATGTTGTAGGGCGGCGGGCTCTCGCAGCTGGCGGGATAGATGGGGGCGTCGCTGGTCTGGTCGGCCCGCCGCCACTGGTTGGGGGGCATGTAGCCCTTGGTGCACGGCTGGACCTTGTTGGAGAACTGCATGTTCACCCGACCTCCACCGTGGGCCGGCGTCCCGGTGAAACCGCTTGCGATGGTGCGCGGGAAGGTCACCAGCAGCTGCTCGAGTCCTGCCAGGTGGGAGACCACCACCTGGTTGATGCTGACGGCGTTTCCGAGGAGCACCGGCAGGGTGGGCTGGAGGTCGACCAGCATGGCCTCGATCTCCCGTGCCGTACCGGGCGTGCCCTGCAGGACGCCGCGGAGGTCGGCGTCGCTGCGGCGCAGCGACCCGGTGAGCAGGTTGAGGTCGCGGGCGAACGAGCGGATGTTCTCTCCTTCGTCGCGCTGGGTCCGCAGCACGGTGAGCCCGTTGTCGAGGAGGTCGATCGTCTCCTTCTCGTGGTCCGCCGCCTCGTCGATGAACCTGCTGCCCTGGTCCAGCATCTGCTGCAGCGCCCGTCCGGTGTCGCTGAACATCAGGCCCAGCTCCCGGACGACCACCTGGAGGTTCTTCTTGTCGACCGACGACACGAACTGGTCCAGCTCGACCAGCAGGTCCGCCTCGTCGACGGGCATCGACTTCTGGCTGCCTTCGAGGGTGTCGCCGGCCTCGGCGTAGGGACCCTTCGCGTCGGGCGGCTCGAAGTCGAGGTACTGCTCACCGACGGCGGAGAGGTTGTGGACGTACATCGGTGAGTCGACGGGTAGCTGGGTCCCGTCCTCGAGGGCGAGGTCGAGCCGGACGCCCTCGCGTGTGGGCTCCATCGCCGCCACCTCGCCGATCTTGACGCCGCGGTAGGTGACCTCGCTGCCCTCGAACAGTCCCCCGGAGTCGGGCAGCGTGGCGTGCACGGTGATCCCGCGGCCGAGGATGCGGTCCACGAACCCGAGGTAGTTGCCGGCGATGTAGACGATGCCGACCGCGCTCAGGGTGAGGAAGGCGGCGATGCGGAACTTGACGCTGTGCCTCATGTGGACCCCCCGGAGTCGAAAAGCCCGAAGCCGAACAGGCCGGCGTAGGTCGGCGAGGCGCGTCCGCTGGTCAGGGCGGAGCTCAGGTTGGTGTCGAGGCCGGGAAGCGGGAGTGGCGGAATCGTGGGGCCGCCCCCACCACCGCCGCCAACACCACCGGGAGTCGCCGCCAGCGCCCGGCAGATCGGGTTCCTCCGGTAGCGCTTCTTCTTGCACTCCTTCCGGAGCTTCTTGATCGACGCCTTCTTGCACGCCTTGCTCTGCGGGTTGCCGCTCTTGAGGCACTTCTGGGCCTGGTTGAGCACCTGTCCGGGGTTCGGCAGCGGAGGGATCGGTCCGCCACCGCCACCACCGCCGCCGCCACCGCCGCCGTTGTCGGTGCCCAGGAAGGACTCGAGGTTGATCCCGGCGCGGATCGAGGCGTTGGCGTAGTCACCCTTGACGACTTCGGCGGCTTCCTGCGGGAACGGGAAGCTGATCATCATGTCCAGGCCCGGCGCCAGTTTCTCGCCGGCCGCGTTGAGCTTGGTCAGGACCGGGCGAAGGTGGGCCAGGGACGCGATCAGGTTGTCCTTGCTGGCGCCGATCACGCGCGCGCCGACCTTGCCGAGCCGCTTGAGCGCGCCGAGCATCTGCATCATCTCGTCGTGCTGGTCGGCGAGGACGGACACGGCCGGCCCCATGACGTCCAGCGCGTCTCCGATCGTCTTGCGCTCGGCGTTGAGAGTCGTGGCGAGGTCGTTCATCGACTCCATCGCGGAGATGATCTGCTCCTTCTGGTCGTCGAGGGTGCCGATCACGCTCTCCAGGGAGCCGAGGAGGTGCCGCACGCGGCCGGTCCGGCCGGACATCACGTTGTTGAGCTCCCGGGTGATCGTGCCGAGCTGTCCGACGCCGCCCCCGTTGAGCAGGAACGAGAGCGCCCCCAGGACCTCCTCGACCTCGGGGTTGCGGCCGGTCGACGCCAGCGGGATGTTGTCGCCGTCGCCGAGCCGGCCCACCGGCTCCTCGTCGATGGGCTCCTCCAGGGCGACGTACTTCTCTCCGAGCAGGCTGACCTGCCGGATGTCGGCGAACGCGTTGTCGGGGAGCTCCACGTCGTCGCGCACGTTCATCGTGACCTTGGCGTGCCAGCCGATCCGGTCGACCTCGGTGACCTCACCCACGGTGACGTCGTCGACCATCACGACCGACCGGGGTACGACATTGAGGACGTCGTAGAACTCGGCCGTCACCTGGTAGGCGTCTTCCTCGTCCACCGGCGACCCGGGCAGGGGCAGGTCGTACGCGCCCTCGAACTCGCAGCCGGAGAGCACCAGCGCACCGGCCACCACGAGGGCGGGCAGACCGCGTCGGAGGCGGCGGGTCATCCGCATCCTCATGCCTCACCTCCGAGCAGCGAGTCGAGGGTGGCGGGTCCCTGGTAGGCGTACTCGCGCGGGACGGCGCGCGAGTCGGGGTCGACGTCGGAGAGCCGTAGCGGCAGGTCTGGCACACCGGGCGGCTGGTCGTTGGTGTGCCCGGCCACCGGCTCCAGCAGACGCGTGAAGATCTTGCAGGCCAGGTCCTTGCTGGGGCGCGGCATGTCGGACTGCATGACGATCGCGCAGAGCAGGCCGTCCGGGTTGCCGAAGGTGCCCTGCATGCCGATGCGGGAGCCGATCGATCCGGTCTCGTTGTTGAACGCGACGGCCAGGTTGCCCAGCGCGAGCGGGCCGACGCGCAGCGCCGTGTCGATGTTGTCGCGCTCGGAGTTGATGGTCTTCATGACCCGGGTGATCTTCTCCAGGTCGGTGACCAGTGCGCGGCGGTTGTTCTTCACGAACCCCTCGACGGTGCCGACCGACCGGGCAACGGCATCGAGGGCCCGGGAGAGCTCGACCCGCTCCCCGGACAGCACCGACGAGACGCCGGCGAGATCCTTCATGAAGGCTCGGACCAGGCGATCGTTGTCGCCCAACACCTGGGTGAACTTCGCGAGCTCGGTCACGGTCCCGAAGAGCTCTCCGCTCCCGCGCCCGAAGGTGGCGGTAGCGGCTGAGAGGTCGCGCAGCATCTGGTTGCCGCGGGCACCCTCACCCTCGAGGTTGCGCCGACCCGCCTCCAACAGGTGGTCGAGGGTCCCGTCCTTGTTGACGCCGTTGGGCCCCAGCGCCTCGGAGAGGTCACGCAGGCTGGCGTAGATCCGGTCCAGCTCCACGGGCACGCCGGTCTCGGGCAGCGCGATGTCGGCGCCGTTCTGCATCACCGGACCACCGGTGTAGGCCGGCGTCAGCTGCACGAACCGGTCCGCGACCAGGGTCGGCGTCACGACGGCTGCCTTCGCGTCGGCCGGTACTTTCTCGTCGGCGTCGTACTCCATCTCGACCCGGACGGAGTTCCCCTCGGGGATCACCGCCGTGACCCGGCCGACCTTGACGCCGAGGATCCGCACCTCCGAGCCCTCGTAGACGCTCACCGCGCGCGGGAAGTGGGCCGTGACGGTCCTGGTCTCGTCGTCGCCGCGGACGACGAAGAAGGTGGCCGCGAGCAGCAGCACCGCGGTCACGACCGCGAGCGCCCGGCCGCTGACGTGTCTCAGGATGCCGTTCATCCGGGGCCCCCGTTCGAAGCGGAGCGAAGCGAGCATTCGAATGGGGTGGTCATCCGAGGCCCCCTGGCTGGAACTCACCCGTGGGGATGGTGGCCAGGTTAAAGACGTAGGCGTCGAACCACGGTCCGGTGCCGATGATGTTGCCGAGGATGGCGGAGTAGGGGCCCACCGCGTCGAGGGTCGCCTTGAGCTGCCCCTCCTTGCGGATGAGCATGTCGAGCAGGTCGTCGACCTGCTGCAGAGCGGGTCCGATCTCGGCCTGGTTGTCGCGAGCCAGGCCGCGCAGCTCGTCGGCCAGGATCCGCGCGTTGACCAGCAGCCGGTGAATGGCGGCCTTCCGCCGTTGGACCTCCTGGAAGACGAGGTCGCTTCGGTCCATGAGCTTCACGATGTCGGTGCTGCGGCTGGCCAGCAGCTTGCTCACGCTGTGCGAGCTGCTCAGCAACGACTGGATCTGCTCGTCCCGGGAGGCCACCGTCTGCGAGAGGCGGGAGATGCCCTCGAAGGTGGAGTGGACCTCGGGCGCGGTCGTGTTCATGGTGTCGGAGACGGCGCTCAGAGCCTTCTCGAGCTTGCCGGTGTCGATCCGTTCGGTCGTGGTCGTGAGGTCGCCGAAGACGCCGACGATGTCGTAGGCCGACTCGGTGCGGCTGACCGGGATCACCGAGTCCTCGTCGAGCTGGCCGCTGCCGGCGGGCGTGAGCTGGAGGTACTTCTCCCCGAGCAGGTTCAGCACCTCGATGGACGCCTGGCTGTCGGTCCCGAACTCGACATCGCTGTCGACCTCGAAGGTGACCACGACCTTGGCACCTTCGAGCTCCACCTCGTCGACGCGGCCGGCCCGGATGCCGCCGACCTGGACGATGTTGCCGCTGCGCAGACCGCTGGCGTCGGTGAACTCGGCGCGGTACTGGGTGCCGGCGAACCCGGGGAACTTCGAAAGGTTGAAGGACGCGGCCATCACCAGGAGCATCACCACCAGGGTGATTGCTCCCAGGCGCAGGATCTGGCCGTCGGTGTAGCGCCTCATGACTGGCACCTGTCCGCCGTCGAGTGGAACCGGATGCTGCTCAGCTCCTGGGTGAGGGCCTTGACCCCAGGAATGTCGTTGAGCTTGGGCAGTTTGATCTCGCCGGAGAACTCACAGAGGTAGTAGCTGTACCAGGAACCGTAGGTGCCGGTCCTGGTCTGGTCGGTCATCGACTCGGGCAGGCGGTCGAGGGTCTGCTCGAGGACCGCGCGGTTCTTCGGCTGGTTGAGAAGCGCGGCGAGCCGGCGGAGCTGCACGATGTCGTCCTTGACCACCGGACGGCTGCGGCGCACCAGGTCGGCCACGACGACGGTCAGCTCGGAGACGTTGTCGAGGGAGGCTCCGATGGTCGAGCGGTCACGGGCCAGGTCAGTCATCCATCCCTTGAGCTCGGTGATCAGCTGACCCAGCTGCTCGCGGTGCCGGTCCACGGTGTCGAGGGTCTGCGTGAGGTTGTTGATCACCTCGCCGATGAGCTGGTCGCGGTCAGCGAGAGCGTTGGTCAGCGAGGCCGTCTTCCGCATCAGCGAGGCGACGGTGCCGCCTTCTCCCTGCAGCACCTGCACGAGGTTGATGCTGAGCTCGTTGACCTGGTCGGGCTGCAGGGCCTGGAACAGTGGCTGGAAACCGTTGAACAGCACCGTGAGGTCGAGTGCCGGGCTGGTGTTCTCGACCGGGATGGTGCCGTCGGGCTCGAGGGGCTGGGCGTCGGAGTCCGATCCCTGCTCGAGCGCCATGTAACGGTCTCCCACCAGGTTGAGGAACCGGATCTCGGCCCGCGATGCGGTGGTCAGGTTGATCTCGTCCTTGACCTGGAAGGTGACGACCGCGTTGTTGCGCTGGTAGTGCTCGACTGTCTTGACCTCACCGACGTTGACGCCGGCGATCCGCACGTCGTCGCCCTCCTGCAGCATGGAGGCATTGGTGAAGATCGCCTTGTAGTCCTCGCCGCCGCCGAAGCCGATGTTGCCCATGATGGCGACCAGGAGACCGGTGACCAGGATCGAGGCGACCGTGAAGATCCCGAGCTTCACCGCGGCGCTGATGGTGGTGCTGTTGCGGCTCATGCAGCACCCCCTCCGCGCACGACGGGGCCGTACATCAGAGGACCCAGCGAGCCGTAGGTGTCGGCCGGGTGTCCGGAGCGGTCGGCCAGCAGGGCGTTGATGATCTCCTGGTCGCCGGGCGTGCCCGCGAAACCAGTACCGGCCCCGGTGGGGAACGGCGCACGAGGCGCCGTGCTGTGCGGTGGGTTGTTGTCCTGGGGTGTGCCGTCGTCCAGGGGCTGCGGCGGGATCGGCTCTGGAGGGTTGGGCAGCCCGAGACACCACGGGCCGTGACCGACCTCGCCGTAGACCGGGGTGTCCCGGCGGTCGTACTCGCGGTACTGCGGGGTGTTGAACACGAAGTGTTGCCGGATCATGTTGCCCTGGAAGACGCTGGCCAGTCGCGGGCGGTAGTTGGCCGAGCCCTTGATCAGGCAGGGAAACTCCGGCGAGTAGGTGGCCAGCAGCTGGAGCACGGGTTCGGTCACCTGACCGACCCGGATCAGGTTGGTCTCGTTCTCCGACAGGATGTCGGTGGACGTGTTCGCGAGCCCGGCGACGTCACCGAAGAAGACGTCGAGCTGCTGCCGCTTCTCGAGGATCGTGCGGCTCGTGGTGGTCGCGTTGCGCAGGACGCCGATCAGGTCCGGCGCGGCGTCTGCGTAGGTGTCCGAGACGTCGGCCAGGAGGATGAGGTCCTGGCGCAGGGTCGGCAGGTGGTCGTCGATCGCACCCAGGTATGAGTCGAGCTTCTCGAGGGTCTCGCCCAGCTCCTCGCCTCGCCCGTTCAGCGCCGTGGCGAGTGCGTTGAGGGTGGCGTTGAGGTCGGCGGGCCGGACCGCACGCAGAAGTGGGAACAGGTTGGCCAGGATCTTCTGCAGCTCGACGTTGGTCTCGACCCGGTCGGACGGGATCACGTCGCCCTCCTCCAGCGACGAGGAGGACGGATTGTCCGGGTCGACGAAGGCGAGGTACTTCTGGCCGAAGAGCGTGGTCGGCAGGATCTGGACCTCGACGTTCTCGGGGATCTGCTCTGCGGCGGCGGGATTGAGCGCCACCTCGATCGAGGCCTCCTCGCCGTCCTGTCCGACCTTTCGGACCGCACCGACCAACGCACCGTTGACCCGGACGTCGCCGAACTTGGCCAGCTGCAGCCCCGCCCGGTCGGCCTTGACCGTGACCATGGTGACGTCGGCGAATGCCTTCTGGTAGACCGCGATCGAGAGCCAGATCAGCAGCGCGATGGTGGTCAGGAACGCCACGCCTGCCACGAGGAGCTTGCGGTGCTCCGCCGGGGTGTTGTGCGTGATGTTGACCAGCATGCCGCTATCCCGTGATCCGGACCGTGGTCGTGGAGCCCCAGATCGCGAAGCTCAGGAAGAAGTCGGCGACGACGACGGTGACGATGCTGGTCCTGATCGCACGGCCGACGGCCATGCCGACCCCCGCCGGGCCGCCCGAGGCGGTGTAGCCGTAGTAGCAGTGGATGAGGATCACCGCGACCGCGAGGAACATCAGCTTGAAGAAGGACCACAGCATGTCGATCGGCGGCAGGAACTGGAGGAAGTAGTGGTCATAGGTGCCGACTGACTGCCCGTAGATCAGGGTGGTGATCAACCGCGGCGAGAGGTACGACGCGCACAGGGCCACGATGTAGAGCGGGATGACGGCGACGAAGGCGGCGATCATCCGCGTGGTCACCAGGTAGGGCAGCGAAGGAACTCCCATGACCTCGAGGGCGTCGATCTCCTCGGAGATCCGCATCGACCCGAGCCGGGCGGTGTAGCCGCAGCCGACGGTCGCGGCGAGCGCGATCGCGGAGACCAGCGGGGCGACCTCGCGGGTGTTGAAGTAGGCGGAGATGAAGGCGGTGAACTTCGCGACCCCGATCTGGCTCAACGAGGCGTAGCCCTGGATGCCGACCTCGGTGCCGGCGAAGAAGGCGAGGAACGCGATCACCCCGACGGTGCCGGCGATCAGGGTCAGGCCGCCGGCGCCGAACGTCACCTCGGCGAGCGTGTTGAGGATCTCGCGCTTGTAGCGCCGCAGCGCGCGCGGCGTCCAGGCCAGCGCCTTCACGTAGAACAGCAGCTGGTCGCCGTAGTGCTCGAGGGAATCCCGTCGTCCCTGGACGACGGAGCCGGTGATCGACGTGAGGCTGGCCATCACAGACCCGGGGGTGGTGCGATCTGGAAGTAGATGGCCGAGATCACGGCGTTGAGGAAGAACAGGCACATGAAGGCCACGATCACGGACTCGTTGACGGCGCGACCGACCCCGCTCGGGCCGCCCCCGGCGTTGAGGCCCTTGTAGGCCCCCACGATCGCGGCCAGCCAGCCGAAGACCGCTGCCTTGACCATCGCGACGTAGAGGTCGTTCAACGAGGCGAGGGCGGTGAAGGAGGAGAGGAACGCTCCGGCCGATCCGCCCTGGACAATGACGGTGAAGAAGTAGCCTCCGCCGATGCCGGCCGCGATGACGAGCCCGTTGATCATCACTGCGACGAACACGGTGGCCACCACCCGAGGTGCGATCAGCCGGGCGAGCGGGTCGACCCCGAGCACCTCCATCGCGTCGATCTCCTCGCGAATCTTCCGGGCGCCCATGTCGGAGCAGATCGCAGAGCCGGCGGCCCCGGCGATGATCATCGCGGCTGCGATGGGAGCGGCCTCCCTCGTGACGGCAAGCACCGCGGTGGCGCCGGCGAACGACTGGGCGCCGAGCTGGCCGGTCAGGTTGCCCACCTGGAGAGAGATGACCGCGCCGAACGGGATCGAGACCAGGATCGTCGGCATCAGCGTGACGCTGGTGATGAACCAGGCCTGCTCGAGGAACTCGCGGGTCTGGAAGGGGGTGGTGAAGATGCGCTTGGTGACCTCGACGACCATCGCCGCCAGCTCACCGGGTCCGCGCACGACCGACACGGCAGAGAACGCCATCGGTCACCTCCCCGGGTCAGTCGCGCGAACGCCCCAGAATAGAACGTGTTCTCGTTTTCCACAATGTGGCGCCGAGTCCCCCAGGTCCTTGCCTACCCGGTACAACGACGCGGCCACGTCGATGTCACGCAAGCCGCGTCGCAACCACGATCACCACTCAGCCGCTCGTAGGATGCCCCGTGTGAGAGGGACCTACACCAAGTGGTCTGCAGCACTTGGTGCCCACCCCTCCGGGATCCTGCTCGGCGCCCAGCTGATCGCCGTCCTCGCCTACCCGTTCCTCGAGTCGACCATCGGACGCGTCGTGTTCGGCGTGGTCCAGCTCGGGATCGTGCTGCTCGCGGTCTATGCCGTGCGGCGTACGCCTGCCCTCACCTGGGTCGCGCTGCTCTTCGGCCTGCCCGCGATCGTGTTCAGCGTCCTGGAGGCGGTGCGGCCCGATGACGACGTGGTGATCGTGGGGTCGGCCCTGGCCCACGTGCCGTTCTACTTCTTCGTCTCCTACGCGATGATCCGCTACCTGTTCAATGACGACCGGGTGACCCGGGACGAGCTGTTCGCCACCGGCGCCGCCTTCACCGTGGTCGCCTGGGGGTTCGCCTACCTCTATGCAGCGGCCCAGGTGTTCTGGCCGGGCTCGTTCATCGGCGCCGGAGGGACGGGCGACCGGTCGTGGTTCGACCTGCTGTTCCTGTCCTTCACCACGCTGACCAGCGTGGGGCTCTCCGACATCGTTCCGGTGCTCCCCAACGCCCGCTCCCTGGTGATGGTCGAGCAGGTGGCGGGGGTCCTCTACATCGCCCTGGTCGTGGCCCGGCTGGTCGGGCTGACGGTCGTCGGGAGACGGGCTGGCTAGCCACGTCCCTGCCCAGCGGCGCTGTCTACGATGGCGCATGTGTCCGAAGCCTTCTGGGGCGAGTTCGAGCTCGACCCCCGGCACCCGTCGTTCGCCTCCCTGCGGGCCTCCGACCGCGACCGGGACCTGGTGTCACGGTTGCTCGGCGAGAGCTACGCGCAGGGCCGGCTCGACCGGGAGGAGCTCGACGCCCGGACAACCGCGCTGGCCTCGGCCCGCGCCCTCGGCGAGCTGCCATCCCTCGTCACGGACCTGGTGCCCCTCGGCCCGGGCCCCGACGAGGTCTCACGACTCGTGGGTCCCGCCAACCTGCACGAGCAGGCGGTCGCGAACTGGACCCGGGCTCGCCGCGACGCGGTGTGGAGCTTCCTCTACGTCTCGGCCATCTGCTGGGTCATCTGGGTGGCCACCGGCTTCGGCGGTGAGGGCTGGAACGCCGGCTTTCCGTGGCCGCTCTTCGCCTCGGCGTTCACCGCCCTCAACGTCGCCCGGATCCAGTACCGGCGCGAGGATCTGATCGCCGACCAGATCCGGTCACTCGAGCGGAAACGGGAGCGGGAACGCCGCCGCGAGCTCGGGCCGCAGCCGGACGACCCCGACGAGCCGGCCTCAGGTTGAGCCGTCCCACCCCGGCGGGCGGTGCCGCTTGGGGAGCTTCGAGACCACCAGTCGGTAGGACTCGTCCACGGCATCCTTCAGGTCGTCGTCGGGAATCGCCCCCGAGAAGGAGAGGTCGTTCCAGCCCGAGCGGCCGATGTAGGCCATCACGGAGGCGTCACCTGGATAGCGCTGCAGCCACTCGTCAGCCACCTCGCGGGTGGCGCCACCCTTGACTCCCACGCCGTCGGGGCCGAGGAACGCGAAGATCTTCCCTGCCGCGTCGGGGCCGACCTTGATCACGGGGTGGTCGTGACCCCACGGGTTGTCCGGCCAGGCGCCGGGCTTGGCGAGGCAGTGCGCCTGCATCTGCTCCACGTCCACACCCGGAGCCTAGGTCCCGTCGATGACCCGGGACCTAGTCGGCGTCCATCACGGCCCACACGGTCTTTCCGTGGTCGCGCGAGGGAAAGACACCCCAGGAGCGAGTGAGTGCCCTGACCACAAGCAACCCACGATGGTGCAAGGGGTCTTCCAGCGGGTTGGTGGGGCTGGCCAGCTGCTTGATCCTGAGGCTGTCGGAGCCGTGGTCGTGCACGGCGATCCGAACCCGGTCAGCCGCGCGGCCCAAGGTGAGGTCGAGGGCGGTCTCGGTCTGAAGGATGGAGTGGGTGACGAGCTCACTGACGACGAGGCTGGCGGGCCAGATCAGGCCTTCCAGTCGCCAGGCACGCAGCGTTCGTCGGGTGAACGCCCGCGCCGTGTCGGAGGCTTGAGGCACTGGCCGCAGGAACGTCGTGACCCGATGGTCGCGCGGGACCATCTGACGGGCACGCTCGACCCCGGCTTCGGCGCGACCAGCAACCAGGACCCGATCGTGGATCGTCGGTGGCACCAGGGAGGCCGACGTCGCCGGGTCGGGGACAGCGACCGCAATGGCGGTGCCAGGCCACTCGGCGAGGTAGTGGGCCACGGGATCGAGCACGGCGGACAGGAGATGCGAGTCTCCGGCGGCCCCGGTCAGGTCGAGGAGCACGATCTGTGGATTCTCGGCGAGCACGTGCTTGAGCTCGCTGACGACGTCGGAGGGCAGCCGGTGGCGTCCGGTGATCCTGACGATCCCGGTCTCCTGGGATTCTGCGCCGATCGGCGCGATGTGTGACACGACCAGAGCACTTCCGGCAGGGCTCACGCTGCGCGAACGCGGCGCACCAGGGCTCCTACCCCGATCAGGGGTCTGCCAACCTTCTGCGCACCACCGGACCAGACCAGTCAGTCGTCGAGCACTCCGGCCTTGCGCGCTTCGGCGACGATCCGGCGCAGGTTGTCGACGCTGCCGCAGCCTGCGTCGACCTGGGCGTTGCGCTCGCGGGCGAACAACTCGCCCAGCTCGGCGCGGACCTGTGACGCGACCTCCTCGCGGGCGGGGTTGAGAATGGTCAGCTCCTCCTCGGTGAGGTGGTGGCTGATTGCCGCGGCGAGCTTCTCGACGGCATCGTCGAAGTCCTGGGTGTCGGTCCCCGTGAGCTCGAGGACGGCGAGCAGGGCAACGTGGCCCTCTGCGTGCTCCTCCTGACCGTGCTCGGCCTCGTGCTCGCTGATCGCATCCTTGCGGCGGAGCTTCGGGTACACGTACTTCTCCTCGGCCTCCGCGTGCGCGACGTGCAGGGTGGCCAGGGCCCGCCGCACCGCGTCGCGGTCCAGGCTGTTGTCGCGCAGGTCCCGCAGCAGGGACTCGAAGAGCCGGTGGTCGTCGAGGATCAGGTCGATGACGTCGCCGGAGACCGGCCGTCCGAGGTCGATGGTGGTCATGCGGGAGACCTTAACCACTGCAAGTGGACGTCCGGTGCGTGCGATGGCAAGGCCGAGGAGGGACGGCGGCCGGGGTTTGGCCGTCGACCGACGAGAACGCCGCCAGCGTGCGTGTCCGGGCGTTCACTTGGTCGCCGGCCGCTCGCTGCGCTCGCGCAGCTCCTCGCTCGTCGGAAGCACTTCGAGCTCGTTCCTCGCTCGGTGCTCCCTCCTCACTTCGTCGCTTCCATCATCTGGCGGAGCTCTTTCTTGAGCTCGGAGATCTCGTCGCGCAGGCGGGCCGCGACCTCGAACTGCAGCTCCGCGGCGGCGGCCTTCATCTGGTCGGTGAGGTCCTGGATGAGGCCGGCCAGCTCCGCGCTGGGCAGTCCGGCGAGGTCGGCAGCGTGCTTGCCGGACGCCTCCCGGCCCAGACCCGGCACTGGTGCCTTGCGACTCTTGGGGTCGAGGTGCTGCCAGGACTGCAGGAGCTCCTTGGTGTTCTCGTCTTCCCGGGCCAGCATCTCGGTGATGTCGGCGATCTTCTTGCGCAGGGGCTGCGGGTCGATCCCCTTCTCGCGGTTCCAGGCGACCTGTTTCGCCCGGCGTCGGTTGGTCTCGTCGATGGCCGCCTCCATCGAGGGGGTGATCCGGTCGGCGTACATGTGCACCTGGCCGGAGACGTTGCGCGCGGCCCGGCCGATCGTCTGGATCAACGACTTGTCCGAACGCAGGAACCCCTCCTTGTCGGCGTCGAGGATCGCCACCAGCGACACCTCGGGCAGGTCGAGGCCCTCGCGCAGCAGGTTGATGCCGACCAGCACGTCGTACTCGCCCTGCCGCAGCTCCCGCAGCAGCTCGACCCGGCGCAGGGTGTCGACCTCGGAGTGCAGGTAGCGCACCCGGATGCCCAGCTCGAGCAGGTAGTCCGTGAGGTCCTCGGCCATCTTCTTGGTCAACGTCGTGACCAGGACCCGCTCGTCCTTCTCCGTGCGCAGCCGGATCTCGTGCACCAGGTCGTCGATCTGGCCCTTGGTCGGCTTGACCACGACCTCGGGGTCGACCAGGCCGGTGGGGCGGATGACCTGCTCGACCACGTCGCCCTGCACCCGGCCCAGCTCGTACGGACCCGGGGTCGCCGACAGGTAGACGGTCTGGCCGATCCGGTCGGTGAACTCCTCCCACTTCAGCGGGCGGTTGTCCATCGCCGAGGGCAGCCGGAAGCCGTGCTCGACGAGCGTGCGCTTGCGGCTCATGTCGCCCTCGTACATGCCGCCGATCTGCGGCACGGTGACGTGCGACTCGTCGATGACCAGCAGGAAGTCATCGGGGAAGTAGTCGATGAGACAGGCGCCGGCACTGCCCGGCGCGCGGCCGTCGATGTGCCGCGAGTAGTTCTCGATACCCGAGCAGAACCCGACCTGGCGGATCATCTCGATGTCGTAGGTGGTGCGCATGCGCAGCCGCTGGGCCTCCAGCAGCTTGCCCTGCTTCTCGAGCTCCGCCAGCCGCTCCTCCAGCTCCGTCTCGATGGTCCGGATCGCCCGCTCCATCCGCTCCGGGCCGGCGACGTAGTGGGTGGCCGGGAAGACGAACAGCTCGTCGACCTCGCGCACGACCTCACCGGTGAGCGGGTGCAGGTAGTACAGCCGCTC
>JBJMIQ010000119.1:0-17038 GCA_045806805.1 Nocardioides sp.
CTTCATCACGACGATCATCTGCATGCGTGCACCCGGGATGACGATGTTCCGGATGCCGATCTTTGTATGGAACACGATGATCACGAGCCTGCTCGTGCTGATCGCGTTCCCGGTGTTGGCCGGTGCCCTGCTCTCGCTCGAGGCCGACCGGCAGCTGGGAGCCCAGGTCTTCGACTCGAGCCACGGTGGCGCGATCCTGTGGCAGCACCTGTTCTGGTTCTTCGGGCATCCGGAGGTCTACATCATCGCCCTGCCGTTCTTCGGCATCGTCAGCGAGATCATCCCGGTCTTCAGCCGCAAGCCGATCTTCGGGTACGTCGGCCTGGTCGGGGCGACACTGGCCATCGCTCTGTACTCAGTCGCCGTGTGGGCACACCACATGTTCGTCACCGGTGCGGTCGATCTGCCGTTCTTCTCAGGCATGACCTTCATCATCGCCGTACCCACGGGCGTGAAGTTCTTCAACTGGATCGGGACGATGTGGGGGGGATCTCTGTCCTTCGACACCCCGATGCTGTGGGTCGTTGGCTTTCTGGTCACGTTCCTGTTCGGTGGTCTGACCGGAGTGATCCTGGCCAGCCCGCCGCTGGACTTCCACGTCTCCGACTCCTACTTCGTGGTCGCGCACTTCCACTACGTCGTCTTCGGCACCGTGGTCTTCGCGATGTTCGCCGGCTTCTACTTCTGGTGGCCCAAGATGACCGGCCGGATCCTCGACGAGCGGCTCGGCAAGCTGCACTTCTGGTTGCTGTTCGTCGGCTTCCACACCACCTTTCTGGTCCAGCACTGGCTCGGCGTCGAGGGCATGCCCCGGCGCTACGCCGACTATCTGCCCAGCGACGGGTTCACCCTCATGCACCAGGTCTCTTCTGTGGGCTCCTTCGTCTTGGCGATGTCCACGTTGCCGTTCCTCTACAACGTCTACGTCTCTGCTCGGGGACCAAAGGTGGAGGTCGACGACCCGTGGGGCTGGGGACGGTCGCTCGAATGGGCGACGAGCTGTCCCCCGCCACGCCACAACTTCGAGGTCATCCCGCGCATCCGGTCCGAGGCGCCGGCCTTCGACCTGCACCATCCAGAGGTGGCCCTCGGGGAGCTCGACCAGCACGAACGCCTCGGTGACTCCGAGCGGGAGCAGCTCACCGACGCACCCGAGCAGGCAGGTCGTGCCCAGCACCTTCGCGATGTCGAGGACGGCCTCGGGAACTCCGACCAGGAGAGGGGGAAGCCGTGAAGAAGATGCTCGTTCCGCTGTTCGTCCTGGGAGCTGTTGCGGTCGGGCTGCTGGCGATGCTGCTCATCGGGATCGCAAAGTTCTAGACCCACAATGCTCCAGCCGCGCATGGCACCGGGTGCGAGGGGTACCCCTGCAGCCAACCACGAAGACTTTGGAGGGATCAGGATGACGACAAGCGCAAGCGATCGGGCGCAGCAGGTCGCAGGCACTGCCGCGGACGAGGGCAGGAATATCGCGGGCACTGCCAAGGACGAGGCGGCGAAGGTGACGTCCGAAGCGAAGGGGCAGGCGAAGAACCTCTTCTCTGAGGCCACGACGCAGGTGGACCAGCAGTCGCGGATGCAGAAGGATCGTCTCGCCGAGACGCTGCGTTCGTTCAGTGACGATCTCGACGCCATGGCCGGTGATCGCAGCGGCTTGGCCGCGGACCTCACCCAGCAGGTGGCGCAGCGTGCGCGGGGCCTCTCCACCCACCTGGGCAGCAAGGATCCCCAGGGTCTTCTGCAGGACGTCCGCGGTTTCGCGCGGCGCAAGCCCGGGTTGTTCCTGCTCGGCTCGCTGGCCGCAGGAGTGGCCGCGGGGCGGTTGCTCCGGGGCGCCCAGGAGGCGCCGGGTCCCACCAGCGCCGGCGCTGGCGCAGAAAGCGACGGTAGCCCCTACTACGACGGAGGGACGCCCACGCCGCAGCCGGCTCCGCCGGCCGCGACCACCGTCCCCCCGACCGGGACCGGGTACAGCTCGCCGCCGATCACCTCCGAACAGGAGTCCAGCGGGGCTCCGTGGGCAGACGGCCCGGGTCAGCAGACCGACGAGGCGCCCACCTCGCCATTCACCGGCATCACCACCGGCGACCCCGCCCAGCCCGGAGGCCGTCCGTGACCCAGCATCCCTACGACTCAACAGCGCCGGCGGTGGGTGACGGCCCGGCGGGCCAGACGCGCTCGCTGGGCGACATCGTCGGAGACATCAGCAAGGACCTGAGTTCACTTGTCCGCCAGGAGATGGACCTGGCCAAGACCGAGCTCAAGCAGGAGATCACCAAGACGGGAAAGGGCGCCGGGATGCTGGGCGCGGCCGGAGTCGCGGGTCTGTTGACCCTCGTCTTCCTGTCGTTGGCGGTCACCCATCTGCTCGACAACTGGATGCCCGTCGAGCTGGCGGCACTGATCGTCTCGTTGCTGTGGGGCGCGGCCGCCGCCGTGCTGGCGGTGCGCGGACGCAACCAGGTCCAGCAGGCCAACCCGCAGCTTCCGACCACGCAGCACACACTCAAGGAGGACGTCCAATGGGCCAAGGCACAGAAGAGCTGACCGCCAGGGAGGCGGAGATCGAGGCCACCCGCGCTGATCTCTCCCGCAACATCGACGAGCTCGGCGACAAGGTCAGCCCGCAGCGGGCGATGCAGCGACGGACCGAGGCGGCCCGCGGGCGACTGGGCTCCCTGCGGGACCGGATCATGGGCTCGGCCTCCAGCGCTGGAGGTTCCGTTGCCTCCTCCACCTCCTCGATGGGCGGGAGCGTCGGCAGCGCGGCCAGCTCGGTCGGCGAGACGGCACAGGGGGCTGCCGGGTCGGTGCAGGCGAGGACGGAAGGGAACCCGCTGGCTGCTGGCCTGATGGCCTTCGGAGCCGGCATGGTGCTCTCGGCTCTGTTCCCGGCAAGTGAGAAGGAAGCCCAGGCGGCGCAGCGGGCCGTGGAGACCGCCAAGGAGCACGGCCAGCCGGTCGTGGACGAGGCAAAGTCCGTCGGTCAGGACGTGGGCCAGCACCTGGCTCAGGAGGCCAGGCAGTCTGCGAATCAGGTGCAGGAGTCGGCCAGGGAGTCGGTCGAGCAGGTCAAGACCGAGGGCCAGCACTCAGCCGAGAATCTCAAGAGTGAGGCCCAGCCGAGCTCGGATGGTGGGTCGGGCACGGCCGGGGCCCCTCGAGACCCCCTCGGGCCGCGGTAGGGGGCCAAGGGGAGATCCGAGCCGCACCCCGGCTCGGCAGCGGCACGGCGCTCGCGCTCCTCGCGGTCGACCTGGTATCCGTGTCCGCCGGACGGATCCGGTGGATCTACCTCCTCGACGCTGTACTCGAGGCGGGCTGACTCGGCTTGCGGGCGAAGGCGCGCCGCCGATGCTCGCGCGACACCCAGGCCGCGCCACCCCCCTTGGTCGATAGCAAGTGCGCCGAACGGTTTGGGGGTAGCGGGTCCACCTTGAGCTCATGGGAGTTGATCGACCGACCGCCTCGTCTCGACAACTGAGGACAGCGGATCCTGGCAGCGGGAAGCGGTATCCGCCGGCCCGGCAGCCATTGGCGCCAAACGTTGTGAGGATCGCGCAAGAGCGAGACTCAGACTTGCGCGGACCGGTGGGTCAGGGGAAGGACGCGGCCGCGCGGATGGGGGCTGGCGCCGCCGCGCCTGGTACCGCCTCGCCGCTCCCCCGGAGCGGCGAGGCGCATGTTGGTGAACCGGAACCGGGCATTCCGGAGGCGCCACCTGCCCGGTCCGGTTCGGCGTCTTCGTACCCCGCCTGGTGGATCCCAACTCACCCTCAAGGAGGTAATCGCATCCCCGCAGCGCGATCTCCACGCCCGTTCTCCGCGCCCGACGCGTGAATCGGGCCGCGCGCGTGCCCCGAGCACGACGACCCGATTCATCCTTCTGGTACCCATACGAAAGAGCCCAAACGAGGGCACTCAGGCCCCTGCCCGAACGGCCGCCGACAGCCGGCAGCCGGCTGAACGTCGTCGAACTCGAAGGCTGGCGCGATCCGCGGTCGCCCGCCCAACACCCAAGCAGCCCTCGAAGCCGCTGCTTGACCTCGAGGACCTCAGGACCAATGACCGCCGCGGCAGGCACCCTCCCTGCACCCACCGTACTTCGGAACCCTCCTCCTGTCCGTTCGATCAACCGACCCGGCCGGAGGTCCGGTCCTTCAGAAGGCGCGCCCCCCATGGTCACCGTCGCCGAGCAGGTCGAGGATGGCGCGCGCCATCTGCGCGTCGGTGATGCCAGCGCGGCGAGCGGCGTCGCGCAACCGTTGCTCGGCCTCGCCCGGTTCCACATCCGAGCGGCCGAGGAGGGCGCCGAGGGCCTCATCAACGAGCTGCTCGGCCCGTAGCCGCGCAGGCGTTTCAGCGGCAGCGAACCGAGTGGCGAAGTCAAGGTCAGCGTTGGTCACCGCACCACCCGCCCACGCACCGCAGGCCTCGGCGAGCTCGTCGTGGCGGCCGTCGAACGCGTCGCTGGTCGAGGCATACAGATTGACGCCCGCAGCAACCACACCGTTCCGCATGATCGGCAGCGACAGCGTGGACTGGACCCCGGCGGCAGAGGAGGCGCGCGCAAAGATCTGCCACTGTTCCTCGTCGGCGGGGTTGCCAGCTCGCCAGCTGGTCGCCTCGCCCGTCCGCAGGCTCTCCTCGCAAGGACCGTCGTCGAGGTACTGCATCGCGTCGAGTTCGGCCACTGGGCGGGCGGTCGCGCTCATGGTGAACGTGAGGTTCTCCTCGACGAAGGAGAGGCTGAGACCGACTACTTCGGGCACGACGCGCTGGACGTCCCGACTGATCTTCCAGAGAGCCTGGGCGACGGCCCTGTCTCCCTGCCTCGTCAGTTCACGTAAGGCTTCGACGGTTGGGGGTAGCGGTTCCACCTTGACCTCTGGGAGTTGATGACCGGCGTCGTCTCGACCGGCGCGAACAGCCGGTCCTGGCAAGTAGGAAGCGGTACCCCGCCGCGCTGGCAGCCATGCCGCGAACCAGCTGCAAAGATCGCGGGCGAGGGCGAGTCTCGGACTTGCGCGTGCCTGATGTCCGAGGTCGACCAGGTGGGGGTCTCGGTGGACCGCCCAGCTCGGTCTCGGTTCGGCCCGGCCATCGATGCCACGCGGGCTCCTCACGCGTCACGGACCAGCCCCTCATAGACGTGCTGCAAAGAGTCCGAGAGCGCAGTGACCGCGAAGACCGTGGCGCCGGCGCGCGTGGGGCCGGGTACCACGACGAGGCCCGCGACGTACGCAAGGGCCAGCCACTGGGCCAGACAGAACGGACAGGTCAGCAGCTCCCCCACGGTATGACGAAACCCGTGGTCGTCCCGTGGCGACTCACGATGCTCACTGGACCCGGCAGCGCCCTCGAACGTCGTGAACCAGGCCCGTATCGGGCTGGTCACAGCCCCCTTGGCCAAGAGCCGGCTGACCTTGTGCGTGGCGAGCCCACCCAGGAGCACGTCGGTCATCGAGAAGCGTTGGGGCTGCTCCTTGGTCTTCGCGCGGCCGACGAGCGCGGCTGTCGCAGCGGTCACGACGAAGGCGCCGAGGCTGCCGGTGAAACCGGCGAGGTTGACGTCGCCCTCGGGGTCATAGTCGCGCAGACTCGCGGGACGGCTCGTTGTCTTCATCATCTGCTCTTGTACCCCCGCCGCGCTGCGACCACTCCCGTCGCGTCCATGTCATCGTCCAAGGTCCAGGTAATCCCGAAGGCGCTGTACGGGCGATCCCGCTCACCCGGGCGGACTGCAGCGCCTCCGAGCCCCACACGGGGCAGTAGCCGATCACTGTCATGACCAGCGTTCGGGTGCGCTGAGCGGTCGCACCAGGGTCGGCGATCAGGACTCGTCTCGCGTGTAGAAGCGTTCGTTGGTTGTGGTCACGAGTTCTTCGGCGACAGCCCTCAGCTTGATGTTGCCCGTCTGGGAGGCGCGGATGAGGAACTGGAAGGCCCGGTCCTCATCGATCTGGTAGCGCTCCATGAGGATGCCGAGGGCCTGGCCGATCGTCTTGCGAGAGGCGATGGCCTCGTTGAGCTGGCTCTCCTGGCGGGACCCCCCAGTGCGATGGCGGCGTGGGAGGCGAACAGCTCCGCGATCTGGACCGCGTCCGCATCGACGGTCGCGGACTGGGTGGAGTAGAGGTTGAGCCCGCCCAGGCTTTCCTCGTCGCTGTAGAGCCCAACAGCCAACTGGGCGCGCAGTCCCCGCTCGGCGGCCTGCGGCATGTAGTTGGGCCAGCGCCGATCCTGCGGGGCGTGGTCGACGACCGTAACCGTGGAGCCCGTGATGGAGTCGTAACACGGCCCTTCATGGAGCCTGTACTGGATCTCGTCGAGCTCCCAGACCAACGGGTCGGTGCCTGCCCGGGTCTCGATCTCACCGCTGCGGTGGGTGATCGAGATGCCGACGTGGTCGAAACCGGGAACGGTCTGCAAGGCTGCCTTGACGATGGTCTCGAGGGTGTCATCCAGCGTCCTCGGAGCGTCCATCAGCTTGGCCGCTTCGGCAACGGCGGCGGCAATGCGCACAGCATCCGCGTTCACGTGCGACCCTCCATGGTGAGGCGAAGTGCGGGTCAGGACATCGCCTGCTTCACGGCGTCGCGGGTGCGGTCGATCACCGAAGCAAGCGGCCCGGCCATGAGGTTCGTGGTCATCGAGCTGCCCGCCGAGGGGTGCGGGTGCGTCGGGGCGATCGCCTCAGCCGCACGGACCGCCTCAGCCATCTTGGCCAGCACCCGCTCATCGTTGTTGGCACGCAGCAAGGGGAACTCGTGCTGCTCCTCTGCCTTCGCGTGCGCCAGGACGGCCGACCTGAGCTCGGAGAACTTCGCGCCGAAGGCTGGGTCGTCGACGCTGGTCCCGTCGAGCTCGGCCAGGGTCTTCTTCGACTCGGTCTCCTCTTCGAGACGGGCATCCACCACTTCGTTGCCGCCCTCTGCAGTGCGCGCGTTGGGATGGGTGACGAGCTCCTCGGCCGTCTCGTGCACGGCCAGGAAGCGGCGAAGCTCCTCGAACTTCTCCTGCTTGGTCGCGCCCTTGGCGCTCTGCACGGCGGCGAACAACGACCGGATGTGCTCGTGCTGCTCGAGCAGCAACTCGACGACGTCCTTGTCCTGAGTGCTCACGTCAGTCCTCTCTTCAGGTGGCCACTTGGCGGGTCCGGGAGGAGGTACCCAGACCCAGCGGTCTCAGGCGGGTCGCCATGGGCCCCGCGTTTGCGGCGTGGAGGCGGGGGTACAAGCGCCCATGCGAGCGATGGTCTACCGCGGTCCCTACCGGATAGGTGTGGCGAACAAGGACGTCCCGTCCATCGAGCATCCCAACGACGCCATCGTCCGGGTGACGCGGGCGGCGATTTGCGGCTCCGACCTCCACCTGTACCACGGGATGATGCCCGACACCCGGGTCGGCCACACCTTCGGCCACGAGTTCGTCGGCGTCGTGCACGAAGTCGGTTCCTCGGTACGGAACCTTCAGTTGGGCGACCGGGTGATGGTGCCGTTCAACGTGTTCTGCGGGTCGTGCTTCTACTGCGCTCGTGGTCTCTACTCCAATTGCCACAACGTCAACCCGAACGCCACTGCGGTCGGCGGTATCTACGGCTACTCCCACACCACCGGTGGCTACGACGGGGGACAGGCCGAGTTCGTCCGGGTGCCCCTCGCCGACGTCGGTCCGAGCATCATCCCGGAGTGGATGGACGAGGATGACGCCGTCCTCCTGACCGACGCGCTGGCCACGGGGTACTTCGGTGCCCAGCTCGGCGACATCGTCGAGGGCGATGTGGTGGTGGTCTTCGGCGCCGGTCCGGTCGGTCTGTACGCCGCGAAGTCGGCGTGGCTCATGGGCGCCGGCCGGGTGATCGTCATCGACCACCTCGACTACCGGCTCGAGAAGGCGCGGGAGTTCGCGCATGCCGAGACCTACAACTTCACCGAGTACGACGACATCGTCGTGCACATGAAGAAGATCACCGACCACCTGGGGGCGGACGTCGCGATCGATTGCGTAGGGGCCGAGGCGGACGGCAACCTGTTGATGCACGTCACCTCGGCGAAGCTCAAGATGCAGGGCGGATCACCGGTCGCCCTGAACTGGGCCATCGACTCGGTACGCAAGGGCGGGACGATCTCGGTGATGGGCGCCTACGGCCCCATCTTCAGCGCTGTGAAGTTCGGGGACGCGCTCAACAAGGGACTCACCCTGAACATGAACCAGTGCCCGGTGAAGCGACAGTGGCCCAGGCTGTTCGAGCACGTCCGGCAGGGCTACCTCAAGCCCAGCGACATCGTCACGCACCGGATCCCCCTCGAGCACGTGAGCGAGGCCTACCACATCTTCTCCGCCAAGCTCGACGGCTGCATCAAGCCACTCATCGTTCCCGACGCCGCCTGAGGAAGGCAAGAGACGTGCCCTACACCCGTGAGAAGCCCCGCCTGCCCGAGACCCCCGAGCAGCTCCGCGCCCGGATCCCCGGCTGGGGCGTTGACAAGGATCCGGCGGATCGGCCCTCGGTGCCGCGGTTGCGGCTCGACTCCCCCACTAGGGGCGCGCGCTGGGACCTCCCGGAACGGCAACTCGAGCAGCGTCCACGTGAGCGGTCCGTGGAGCACGCCTTCCTGACCCCGGTCTTTGGCACCGCCCAGCCGCTCAAGGGGTTGTCGGGGGTGATCCGACGCTACGCCTACGAGAGGTACAGCGAGGGGCGCGCCGCCCACTGGCTGGTGCTGATGGCCGGTGACCGGGTGGACGTCATCGAGAGCAACCTGGCCTCAATCCTCCGGGGGCGGCCGGGGAACCGCGTCGACGAGCACGGTCTCAGGAGCGAGCTAACCCACCACGGCCTGTCCTCGCGCAGCGGACGCCGGCGCAGCGACGTCAAGCACCAGTGGATGGACCCGCTGGTCGCAGGGGCGCCCTGGATCATCTCCAGCATCGCGGTGGCCACGGTCGTGCGTCGCCTCCGGCGGCGTTGACAGCTCGCAACCATTGGCTCCTCCCTGCTGTCTTGCCAAGGTCAGGGCCGGGTACCTGCTTCCCTTCCTTTCCTCCCTGGACGGCCGTCGGACCCAAGGCGAGGAGTCACCGTGACGATCACCCGTGGCCGATGGAGGCCGCTCGGCCGACGGTCAGGACCCGGAGCGCGCCGGGAAGCGCGTTGGTGCTTGCTCACCACCACGGACCACAGGCTGATCGGCACAGCGGCGCCGCCTGGTCCCGAGCAACAGGCAACGTTCGGTTGCCACACTTCCGCGCGGCGCTCACCCCCGCGTCGGGTTGGGAGGTGGGATGGGCTGGTTCTTGCCGAGGACGGTGAGGCCGTCCTCGACCATTAAGCCGCGGGCGCGGTCCTCCTCGAGGTCGACCCCGATGCGGGCGCCAGGCGGGACGATGACGTTCTTGTCCAGGATCGCGTTGCGCACCACCGCACCTGCGCCGACGTGTACGCCGTGCATCAGCACCGAGTCGGAGACGATCGCGCCACTGTCGACCCGGCAGGCTGGCGAGAGGACCGAGCGGTAGACCGTGCCTCCGGTGATGACGACCCCGGGCGAGAGCAGCGTCTCGTCGGTCCGCGAGGGCTGGCCGTCGGCGCCCTGGCCCACCTTGACCGGCGGCTGCGGTCCGTACGACGTGTAGATCGGCCAGTCGAAGTTGTAGAGGTTGAAGATGGGCAGCGGTGAGACGACGTCAATGTGGGCGGCGTAGTAGGACGCCATCGTCCCGACGTCGCGCCAGTAGCCGCGGTCGCGGTCGGTCGAGCCCGGCACCAAGTTGTCCTTGAAGTCGTAGACACCGGCCGCGCCCCTGGCGACGAAGGCCGGCACGATGTCGCCCCCCATGTCGTGCTTGGAGCCCTTCAGCGTCGCATCTGTCGTGACCGCGTCGACCAGGGCATCGGCGTCGAAGACGTAGTTGCCCATGGACGCGAGTACCTCGTTCGGGCTGTCGGGCAGCCCCTCGGGCTCCTTCGGTTTCTCGAGGAAGTCGCGGATCGAGTTGGGGTCGTGCGGGTGCACGTCGATCACGCCGAACTGGTCGGCCAGCGAGATCGGCTGCCGGATGGCCGCGACCGTGCAGGCAGCGCCGGAGTCGATGTGCTGGTCGACCATCTGGGAGAAGTCCATCCGGTAGACGTGGTCGGCACCGACCACGACCACGATGTCTGGCCGCTCGTCGTTCATCAGGTTCAGCGACTGGAAGATCGCGTCGGCGCTGCCGAGGTACCAGTGCTTGCCGACGCGCTGCTGCGCTGGCACCGGGGCGACGTAGTTGCCGAGCATGGTCGACATCCGCCAGGTCTGGGTGACGTGGCGGTCGAGGCTGTGCGACTTGTACTGCGTCAGCACGACGACCTTCAGGTAACCGGCGTTGACCACGTTGGACAGCGCGAAGTCGATGAGCCGGTAGATGCCGGCGAAGGGCACCGCCGGTTTGGCCCGGTCGGCCGTGAGCGGCATGAGTCTCTTGCCCTCACCGCCGGCGAGCACGATGGCGAGCACGTTTTTGCGGTGTCGGGCGGCCATGTCGCTCAACCTAGCCAGCCGAGCGGCCCCCTGGGGAGGGGGTAGGTTGCGAACCATGCGCCTGGACATCCTGAGCAAGGAGTATCCGCCCGAGGTGTACGGCGGTGCCGGTGTTCATGTCGCGGAGCTGGTGAAAGCGCTGCGCACGCGCGGCGATGTCGACGTGCGGGTCCGGGCCTTCGGCGCTTCGCGCGACGAGCAGGGCACGACGTCGTACCCCGAACTCGTCGAGCTCGCCGGCGCCAACGCTGCGTTGCGCACTCTCGGCGTGGACCTGACCATTGCTGGGGGCTGCGAGGGCAGTGACCTCGTCCATTCCCACACCTGGTACGCCAACTTCGCCGGCCACGTCGCGTCGCTGCTGCACGGTGTCCCGCACGTGATCAGCGCCCACTCGCTGGAGCCGCTGCGACCGTGGAAGGCCGAGCAGCTCGGCGGTGGCTACCGGGTGTCCTCGTGGGTGGAGCGGACCGCCTACTTGGCGGCCGACGCCGTGATCGCGGTGTCGTCGGCGATGCGCGATGATGTGCTGGCGTCGTACGCCGACGTCGATCCGGCCAAGGTGCACGTGGTCCACAACGGCATCGACACCGCCGCCTGGGCGCCCCGCCACGACCTCGACCGGGTTCGCGAGCTGGGCGTCGATCCCGACCGCCCGTCGGTCGTGTTCGTGGGCCGCATCACACGGCAGAAGGGCCTACCGCTCTTCCTCCGGGCGTGCGGCGAGCTGCCGCCCGACGTGCAGATCGTGCTGTGCGCGGGCGCGCCCGACACCCCCGAGATCGAGGCCGAGGTGGTCGGTCTGGTCGATGAGCTCGCGCGCACGCGCACCGGTGTCGTCTGGATCCGCGAGATGCTTCCGCGGCCCGACGTCGTCGCGCTGCTGACGGCCGCCACCGTCTTCGCCTGTCCCTCGATCTACGAGCCGCTCGGCATCGTCAACCTCGAGGCGATGGCCTGCGAGACCGCGGTCGTGGCGACTGCGACCGGAGGCATCCCCGAGGTCGTCGTCGACGCTTCGAGCGGCTCGGGCGAAGCGGAGACCGGCCGCTTGGTGCCGATCGCCCAGGCGGCCGACGGCACCGGCACCCCCCTGCACCCGGAGCAGTACGTCGCCGACTTCGCCTCCGCGCTGATCGAGGTGCTCGCCGACCCGGCGCGGGCCGACGCGATGGGCAGGGCCGGCCGGCAGCGCGCGATCGACGCCTTCAGCTGGGGCGCCATCGCCGAACTGACCGTCCAGATCTACCGCTCCCTGGCGTGACAGGCGACTTCAGTGGAGTTCCTGGGCGAGACGACGGCTGCGGTGCCCCTGGGTCCCTTCAGGATGCATGGCTCCAGGGGTGGTGCCGGGTTTCGCCGGGAGGTCGAAGCCCAGCTTGACCACGTGACCGTCCAGTACGCCGGGGGCTGACTCGGCGTTTACTTGCCTAGCGCCGACGAGACGACCTCGCGGGCGGCGTCCTGGACCTCGGCGAGGTGATCGGGACCGCGGAACGACTCGGCGTAGATCTTGTAGACGTCCTCGGTGCCTGAGGGGCGGGCGGCGAACCAGGCGTTCTCGGTGGTGACCTTGATGCCGCCGATCTTCGCGCCGTTGCCGGGGGCCGCGGTGAGCTTGTCGACGATCTTCTCGCCTGCCAGGTCCGTCGCGGTCACGTCGTCGGCGGAGAGGGCGCTCAGGTGGGCCTTCTGTTCGCGACTGGCAGGGGCGTCGACGCGGGCGTAGGCCGGGTCGCCGTACTTCGCGACCAGTTCGGCGTAGTGGCGGCTCGGGGTTTCGTCCGTCTTTGCGAGGATCTCGGAGGCCAGCAGGCAGAGCAGCAGGCCGTCCTTGTCGGTGGTCCAGGTCGAGCCGTCCATCCGGAGGAAGGACGCGCCGGCCGACTCTTCGCCGCCGAAGCCGAAGGACCCGTCGATGAGGCCCGGCACGAACCACTTGAACCCGACCGGCACCTCGACCATTGGTTTGCCGAGTCCGGTGGCGACGCGGTCGATCATGGACGACGAGACCAAGGTCTTGCCGATCCGGGCGGAATCGGCCCAGCCCGGACGTGCGCCGCCGAACAAGTAGCCGATCGCGACGGCCAGGTAGTGGTTGGGGTTCATCAGGCCGGCGTCCGGGGTGACGATGCCGTGTCGGTCCGCGTCGGCGTCGTTGCCGGTGGCGATGTCGTAGTCGTCCTTGCGCCCGATCAGCGATGCCATCGCCGACGGCGAGGAGCAGTCCATCCGGATCTTCTCGTCCCAGTCCAGCGTCATGAACCGCCACGTCGGGTCGACGAGCGGGTTGACCACGGTCAGCTCGAGACCGTACCGCTCGCCGATCGCGCCCCAGTAGTCGACCGACGCGCCCCCGAGCGGGTCTGCCCCGATCCGCACGCCCGCCTGGCGGATCGCCTCGATGTCGACGACCGACGGCAGGTCGCCGACGTACTCACCCAGGAAGTCGTACGACGACGCCGCCGCCCGTGCCCGCGCGAACGGGATGCGCCGCACGTCGACCAGCCCGCCCCGGATCACCTCGTTGGCGCGCGCGGCGATCACGGACGTGGCGTCGCTGTCGGCGGGTCCGCCGTGAGGCGGGTTGTACTTGAAACCGCCGTCAGCGGGCGGGTTGTGCGACGGCGTGACCACGATGCCGTCGGCGAGGCCGGAGCCGGTCTGCCGGCCACCGTTCGCCTTGATGATCGCGTGGGAGACCGCCGGGGTCGGGGTGTAGCGGTCGTCGGCGTCGACCAGCACGGTCACGTCGTTGGCGGCCAGCACCTCGAGTGCGGTCGCCCAGGCCGGCTCCGACAACCCGTGGGTGTCGCGGCCGATGAACAGCGGCCCGTCGTACCCCTGGTCCTTGCGGTAGTCGCAGATCGCCTGAGTCGTCGCCAGAATGTGCGCCTCGTTGAACGCCGTCTTCAGACTGCTGCCGCGGTGCCCACTCGTGCCGAATGCGACCTGCTGGTCGACGTTCTCGGGGTCGGGGACACGGGTGTAGTACGCCGTCACGAGATGGGCGACATCGACCAGGTCGGCCGCGGTAGCGAGAGTGCCTGCACGCGTACCTGTCACGTCAACCGAACCTAGTGGGCGGGCTCACCCGAGTCGAGCATGACGCCCACTCAGTGCAGCGCCCCTGGCGCCTGGTGGCTGTGGCCACGGCTCGCGCTGCCCGGCCAGCCACGTCAGGACGTCGGAGACGGCGAACCGGATCCGGTGATCGGCATTCGATGGGTTAGTTCTTCTTGGCGTTGGCCTTGCCGCCCTTGCTACCGGCCTTCTTCTTCTGGGCGGTGGTCCCGCCCTGGCCGCTGTCCTTGTTCTTCTTCCCGCTGCCACTGGCCTTGCCGCCCTTCTTGCTCGCGTCGGGCGTGTTGGCGATCTTGGCGGCGCGCTGCTTCGACATCCCCTTGTCCTTGAGGGCTTCGTACTGCTTCTCGTTCTTCACGTTGGCGGACTTGCTAGGCATGGCTCCTCCATTCCGTCGACGGTCAGGCCCTGGCGGTACCCCTGAAGACCGGGCGTCATGCTGGGGAGACTGCCCGACAGCCCCGGAGCTCGTCGGTGACGACGTCGAAGTCCGCGGTTTCTGGCCGATTTCCGGCAGTCGGATCAAATCTCAAATGCTTTCCGGCTCGGAGATCAGCGATCTCCGAGCCTGAATTGGTAGCTGGGTCAGGATTTGAGCCTGCGACCTCTGGAAGAGATCGGGCCTACGGAGAGGCTTGGAAGATCGCAGATCCCCTCGGGTTTACGAGGAGAGACCTCGCGGTCCGCTTGGGCGTGTAATGGAGGCGCATGGGTCGTGACGGACCGTAAGTGGCCGGTTTGTGGCCGCTGTTCCAATCCCGCAGTCAGGAGGTCAGGGAACACATGGGAGGCAACCAGGCCCCTCGGAGCGGGCCTTGCAATCGCGGCGCCAACCGCGCGGGGTGAAGCTGCCGGAGAGTCGGATCACCGGACCTCGAGCTGGACGATCACCTTGTCGAGGTCGTGCGACTCCACGTCCACCACTCCGGGCTGGTCCAGGTTGACGATCGGCAACTCTGTATGGCCGGCGTCGTACTCCAGTTCTTGCTCAGGCGTGGAGTGAACGTGAATCTCCCCGGGCTCGTCGGCGGTTACCAGAAGCGTTACGGGTCGACCGTGCTCGACCTCGATCCGCTCCCCGCTGGGGGTCACGTTGTTGCCCGAGAAGGTGACCTTGATCGTCGTCCCCTGCGGAGTGCTGCCCGGGCTCCCAGGACCCGGCGAGCTATTCGACTCCGCAGGCGGAGGTGGGCTGGCGCCGTCGCCATCGCCACCGCAAGCCGCAAGCCGCAAGCCGCAAGGGCGAATATCAGCGGAATGATGGCCAGCGTCGCTTTCTCGCGGGGTGGCAGCACGCTTGACTCCTAGGCGGATGCTCCGAGCGGCAGTGCGGCCAGACTACCGAACCCTGTCCAACCCGAGGGTTTGCTCGTCCGCATCTCTTGCGCGCCGCAACGGTCGGGTTAGCCGAATGCAGCTCAACCATGTTGGCGTCCTTCGGCATTGGGCTTGGCAGCGAGACACTGTTTCGAACAGGCGAACCGGCCGACCGGAGGCAGGCATCGTGTCTTGGCCCAGGGCGATCAACCCAACCCAGAGTTTGGTGCTCGGATTCTTCGTCGTCGTCTACGCGTCGCTGGTCGTCATGCTCACCCTGTCTGCCGAGGTGCGCGACGTGGTCCTGGGCCGGGTGTCGGGTGTCGGCACACCGGCAATCGTTGGTTTCCTCGTGGCACTGCTCGGCTTCTTGTCGGTGCTGACGATCGGTGTTGTGCAGCGCTGGCGCTGGGCCTTCTGGCTGATCCTCGTGGCGTTCGCGGCCGGCGTCATCCGGGTTCCGGTAGCCATGATGCAGTTGTCCGGCCGAATGGCGCCTGAGGGACCCGGCTGGTACGTCGTCGTGCAAGGCGTGATCGGAGTCATCCAGGTCGCCATCTCGGCGGCGATGCTCGCCGGATACCGGCGCGCCGGCCCATGGGGTTCCTTCCGAGATCCCGCCTGAGACACTCGAACTCAACCGCCGATGAGAACGCCCACGGTCTGGCATGCTGTCGGCATGCCTCCCCGACGGCCTACCCAGCGCGAACGACAGGTCGAGTCGGTGTTGCAGGCGTCGCAGGCTCTGGTAGCCATTGTGGCTCGTTCATTCGTGGAGGTGGAGACGACCTTCACGCTGTCGCAGTGGCGTCTGCTCGTGATCTTGAGTGGTCATGGACCATTGAATCCGAGTGCCATCGCGCGGTGGATGGGGGTTCATCCGTCCAACACGACCCGTGCCTGCGACGCACTCGTCCGAGCCGGTCTGCTCGATCGTCGCGAGAGCCCGGAGGACCGCAGGCACACGATGCTCACGCTCACGCCCGAGGGTCATGCGCTGGTTGACTCCCTGCTGGACTTCCGCCGGACGGCTATCGATGGTGTCCTGCAGAAGTTGCCTGCCGCCCAGAGGAAACAGGTCGGTGAGGCGATGCAGGCATTCGCGGATGCGGCTGGCGAGAGTCCCGAGCGGTTCGTGCAAGGCCCTGGCTGGACAGCCTGAGGCCCCTTCCACGTCGTGACCGCTTCAGTCCCAGTCCGAACCCGGCCAGTCCTCCCAGTAGACCGGTCGCGGCCAACGTGGCGACCAGAGCCGTTCGTGCGCGTCCTGGCGCCCCCGCCTCCCGGTTACCCCGTGCCGCGAGGACTACGTCCCGTGGCTCCGCCGGCACCCTGACGTCGACGGGAAAGGTCAGGCTCCGCTGGTGGCGGCCGAAGCGGCTGGTGAGGCGGTATCGCCCAGCGGCGATCGGCACGAGCGGTGATGCCCACCTGCCCACGTCTTGGAACCGCAGCGGCACCTTGCGGTGAATGCCGCGGCGAGCCAGACAACCTGCCGGCGCTTCGGGCCACCGCCGACGACCGCGGCGCCCCGCAGGTCGTCTTCACCGACCCACAGGTCGGTGCGGTCGGTCTCACCGAGGCGAAAGCTCGCGCCGCCGGCTTCCCTGTGCGCGCCGTCGAGTTTGACACGGGTCAGGTGATCGGTGCGCAGCTGCAAGCCCAGCAATACCACGGCCGAGCCAAACTGGTCGTGGACGAGCAGCGCCGCGTGCTCCTCGGCGCTACCTTCGTCGGCCCCGCTGTGGTAGATCTTCTGCACTCAGCCACCGTCGCGATCACAGCCGAGGTCACCCTTGACCAGCTTTGGCACGCGGTCCCCGTGTTCCCCACTACGGGCGAGATCTGGCTCCATCTCCTCCAGGAATACGCACTCTGAGCAAGCGCGGTCACCCACACGCCGACTACGCGGCGGAAGGGGCCGGCGACGATGACGCCTACCGCTCACATCACAACGAGTGACCGGTCCGCGAGATGAGCCGATCGCGGCATGAGTGTTCCGCACGGCCCAATCCACGACGAGCCAGCCGGCTCTTGAACCTCAAGGGATCCCGTCTCGGGGATCAAATCTTTCGCCCCGGCGCAGCGCGCTGACCTGCGGTTTGCTTAGG
>JBJMIQ010000120.1:0-16188 GCA_045806805.1 Nocardioides sp.
CGAATCACTCAAGGAAATGGGCGAAATCAACCCGGAGTTCAAGACGGCGGACGTGGCGCTGGTGGTGGGCGCCAACGATGTTGTGAACCCCGCGGCCAAGACCTCGTCCGGCTCGCCCATCTACGGCATGCCCATCCTGGAGGTGGCTGACGCGCGGCAGGTGGTGTTCCTGAAACGGTCCATGCGGCCGGGCTTCGCCGGAATCGAGAACGAGCTGCTCTTCGACGAGAAGACCACGCTGCTGTTCGGCGACGCGAAGGACACGATGAGCAAGCTCCTCAACGCCGTCAAGGCGCTCTGAGCGGGACCTTTGCCGCGCTGGCGCGTTGGAGGGTCAACGGGTTGACCCGAAGGAGGCCACGAATGACCGAGAAGGACGACGAGCGTCCGGCGCGCTGGGAGGGGCACAGGTACGACGCCCCCGAGTCCGAGGAGACCCGTCACGGCAAGGAGTGGAGCTACGCCGTCCTCGGCGCGCTCGTGGTGCTCCTGCTGGTGCTGATCGCCACCGGGAGGGTCCCGATCTTCGGCGGGTAGGCGTGGGCAGCCCTGGCGCATCCGCTCCGGGACAAGTGTTACGAAGAAACGCCCCCGTGGACTCTTGACGTAACGCGATCCATGACATTGGATCAACGAGGCCTCCAGAGGCGTGATCCGCCGGGGGCCAGGGGAGGGGCGTCATCCAGGACGTCCTGCAAAGTCTCGGAGGAGTCCACAGGTGTCGACCTTTTCCATGGGTCGAGCTCGCTCGCGCGCGCTCGCCCTCTTCTCGGCGGGGGCGGTCGTCATCGGCGTCCTCGGTGCCGCTCCAGCGGCCACGGCCGCTCCGGCCGACCACGACAAGACAGCTGTCAAGCAGCTGCCCTCGCGCACGCTCGGTGCCGGACGCTACGTCGTCATCCTGCGCGAACCCGGCGCCACCCAGTACGACGGTGGCGTCCCCGGCCTGGCGCCGACGAAGGTGTCACCGGGCCGGTCGTTCAACGCTCGCTCGGCGAAGGTGGGCGACTACCAGCGCTACCTGACCGGCAAGCAGAACCGGCTCGCCACCCGCATCGGCGCCGAGATCGTGGACCGGACCAGCCTCGCCAGCAACGCCTTCACCGCGAGGCTCAGCTCCCAGCAGGCCACGGAGCTCTCCGGCGACCGCTCCGTGCTGATGCTGGTCAAGGACGTCGCCTACCAGGCCGACACCTGGAACACCCCTCACTTCCTCGGCCTCGAGAACGAGCGCGGCAGCGGCGCCGGCGGCGAGTGGCAGGAGCAGGGCGGCGTGGCCAAGGCCGGAGCCGGCACGGTGGTCGGTGTGATCGACTCCGGCATCTGGCCCGAGTCCCGCTCCTTCCGCGGCAGCCAGCTCGACCGCAACCCCACCGGGCCGTTCGACATGTACCGCCAGGGCAACAACACCTACATGCAGAAGGCCGACGGCGGGATCTTCCGCGGCTTCTGCCAGCCCGGCGAGAAGTGGGTCGCCAACGACTGCAACAGCAAGCTCGTCGGCGCGCGCTACTACCCCGACGCCTTCCTCGACTCCCTGAAGCCCAAGGAGCGCGACCCGAACGAGATCATCTCGGCTCGTGACGGCAATGGCCACGGTTCCCACACCGCGAGCACTGCGGCGGGCAACTTCGGTGTCCCGGCGACGGTCGAGGGCCAGAACTTCGGCACGATCAGCGGCATGGCGCCGGCGGCCAAGGTCGCGGCCTACAAGGTCTGCTTCAGCGACCTCGATCCCGACACCGGTGACTGCTACACCTCCTCCACGCTGTCCGCGATCGACGACGCCGTCGCCGACGGCGTCGACGTCATCAACTACTCGATCTCGGGGGCGACAAGGACCGTGGTCGACGCCGTGGAGTACGCCTTCCTCGGTGCCGCTGCGGCCAACGTCTTCGTGGCCACCTCGGCCGGCAACAGCGGGCCAGACGCGTCAACCGTGGCGCACAACAGCCCGTGGCTGACGACGACCGCTGCCTCGACCCACGCCAACTTCGAGAACACCGTCGTGCTCGGCAACGGCAAGAAGTACAAGGGCGCGAGCATCTCCAAGACGGCCGTGCCCAGCGTCGCGCTCGTCAACTCGTCTGCTTCCGGTGTCGCTGGAGCAGATGCCACCGCGCTGAGCCTGTGCGGGCCGAACACCCTCGACCCGGCCAAGGTCACCGGCACGATGGTGGTCTGCGTCCGCGGCGTCTACGACCGGGTGGCCAAGAGTGCCGAGGTCAAGCGTGCCGGTGGCGTGGCCATGGTCCTGGCCAACCCGACTGCGGGACAGAGCCTCGACGCGGACTTCCACTCCGTGCCGACGGTCCACGTGGAGAAGGCAGCGGGGGACGCGATCATCGAGTACGCCAAGACCGCTGGAGCCACGGCCTCCATCGCGCTGGGCGACACCACCGGCGGGCCGGCGACGCCGCTTCCGCAGATCGGTGGGTTCTCCTCGCGCGGTCCGGCCATTGCCAACGACTCCGACGTGATCAAGCCGGACATCAGCGCACCGGGCGTCAGCGTGCTTGCTGCCGTCGCACCGCCGACCAACCATGGCCGCAACTTCGACCTGTACTCCGGTACGTCGATGGCCAGCCCGCACATCGCCGGTCTGGCCGCGTTCATGCTCGGGGTGCACCCGAACTGGAGCCCCATGACCGTGAAGTCGGCGATGATGACGTCGGCCTACGACCTCAAGAAGGAGGACGGTTCCCCGAACCAGAACCCGTTCGACGAGGGCGCCGGACACGTCGACCCGAGGAAGTTCTTCAATCCCGGCCTGGTCGTGACCTCCGGGGTCAACGACTGGCTGCGCTTCTTCGAGGGCCAGGGTTTCGACTTCGGTGAGGAGGCCGGCATCGACCCGATGGCGGCGAGCGACCTGAACATCCCGTCCATCGCGAACGGGCAGGTCACCGCGAGCACCACGATCGCGCGTACGTTCACCGGCCTGCAGTCGGGCACCTGGAACGTCGAGTCGAACGTGCCCGGCTTCGACGTCAGCTCCGACAAGAGCCAGGTCGTCATCGGCAAGGCCGGCGACTCGGTGAAGGTGAGCTTCACCTTCACCAGGACGACGGCGCCGTTGGCCCAGTTCAGCACCGGGTTCGTCACCCTGAGCGGTGCTGGCGTGCCGACGGTGCGGCTGCCCGTCGCGCTGCGGCCGGTGTCGGTCAAGGCGCCTGCAGAGGTTTCCGGCAAGGGAGCCGACGGCAGCGCCCCGGTCGACATCACGGCCGGGTTCACCGGCACCCAGGAGGTCAAGCCCGCGGGACTGGCGAAGGGCTTCACCGACGCCAGGACGATCGCCGCCGGTGCGACGGTCGACCGTACGGTGACCATCGATGACGGGACCAAGGTCGCGCGGTTCGACCTGGATGCGGCGAACAACTCCGCGGACCTGGACCTGTACGTCTACGAGCTCAACGCCGCGGGGACGCCGGTCGCGGTGGCCGGACAGTCGGCGACGGGCTCGGCGGACGAGCAGGTGACCCTGACCGATCCGGACAAGGGCAAGTACCTCGTGAGGATCGACGGCTTCGCTGCGGCTCCCGGCGAGTCGAGCATCGCCTACAAGTACGCCGACTTCCTGGTCCCTGCGACCGGCGGGCTCGGCGGGCTGACCGCCACACCCAACCCGGTGCCGGTCACCCAGGGTGAGCAGACCACGTTCACCGCGAGCTGGTCCGGGCTGGCCGACGGTCGTTACCTGGGCCTGTTCGAGTACGACGGGGCCCTGGCGCCGACGTTCCTCTACGTCGACGTCCCTGGCGCCGCGAACTGACACGAGGCACCTCAGCACGGGCGCGGTCCTCCTCGGAGGGCCGCGCCCGTGCTGCGTCGGGGTCACGTTCCCCCCGACGTTTGTGCACAAACGGCATCCTCCGGCGACGAAATGTTGCCGTTTGGTACCAAACGGCGTAGCTGAACAGCCGGCGACCCGCGACCGCGACTCGGGGTCAGACGACGCCGTACAGCCGGTCCCCGGCGTCGCCGAGGCCGGGCACGATGTAGCCCTTCTCGTTGAGCTTCTCGTCCATGGCGGCGGTGACCACCCGCACCGGGACGTCGATCCCGGCCAGGTCGCGCTCCAGCCGCTCGCACCCCTCTGGCGCGGCCAGCAGGCAGATCACGGTGATGTCGTCGGCGCCGCGCTTGGTGAGAAAGCTGATCGCGGCCGAGAGGGTGCCGCCGGTGGCGAGCATCGGGTCGAGCACGTAGCACTGGCGACCGGCGAGGTCGTCGGGCAGACGCTCGGCGTACGTCGACGCCTCCAGCGTCTCCTCGTTGCGGACCATCCCGAGGAAGCCGACCTCCGCGGTGGGCAGCAGGCGCATCATGCCGTCGAGCATGCCCAGCCCGGCCCGGAGGATCGGCACCACGAGTGGCTTCGGACGGGCCAACCTGACGCCGGTGGTGGGCGCGACCGGAGTGACGATCTCCTTGGGCGAGACGCGTACGTCCCGGGTGGCCTCGTAGGCCAGCAGGCTGACCAGCTCGTCGGCGAGCCGCCGGAACGTGGGGGTATCGGTCTGCTCGTCGCGCAGAGCAGTGAGCTTGTGGGCCACGAGGGGGTGGTCGACGACCTGGGTGCGCATGGGCGAAACCCTAGGCCACGACGGGTATTCGGGCGTCCGCGAGCACCGGTAAAGGGTTGGCCGGTGGCGCGGGTTCTGCCACTCTGGAGACACCCCGTGGTGCGACCGTGTTCGGGAGGAGTGAGATGGCCGACCAGCAGGACGGTGTGGACTTCGCGCTGGCCGCATACCGGGAGGAAGGGGTCTGGCAGGTGCAGGAGCTTGCCCACGACACCCTCGGTGACATCGAGACCCTCGCGCATGCCCTTCGTCGCTTCCCCGGCGATGGCGGGGCCGTGGGACTGGTCGGGATCGACGAGGACTTCTTCGTGATCGTCCGGGTGGCGGGCGCAAACACCAGGGTTCTCCTCTCCGACGTCACGGCGGCCGACGAGTGGGAGCTGGCCAGCTCGGCGGTGGAGTTCCTGGGTCTGCCACCCCCGGAGGACGAAGACGACCAGGTCCCCGCCGGGGACCTCGACCTCCTCGGCGACCTGGGCGTGGGAGCCATGGACATGGGCGTGCTCCTCGACGACTACGACCTCTACCCCGACGAGATGCTCTCCGATGTCACCCGCCGGCTCGGGTTCGGCCCGCAGTTCGACGAGGCCGTCGGAATGGCCTCAGCCTGACCGACCAGGCCATGAGTCCGCCGTACGACGTGCCGATGAGCGCCGCTCTCGAGGAGGCCCGCGCGGCCCTCGCCGCCGGCGACGTCCCGATCGGCGCGGTGGTCATGGATCCGGAGAGCGGCATCATCGGTCGAGGCCACAACGTCCGCGAGGCCGAGGCCGACCCGACGGGGCACGCCGAGATCGTGGCGCTACGCGTGGCGGCCCGGGCGACGGGCAGCTGGCGCCTTGAAGGCTGCACCCTCGTCGTGACGCTGGAGCCGTGCACGATGTGCGCCGGCGCCGCGGTCCTGGCGCGTGTGGACCGCCTGGTCTTCGGCGCCTACGACGACAAGGCCGGCGCGGTCGGCAGCCTCTGGGACGTGGTCCGCGACCGGCGCCTCAACCATCGTCCCGAGGTCGTCGCCGGCGTGCTCGCCGAGGAGTCGACCGTCTTGCTGGACGAGTTCTTCCGTGGTCAGAGGACGCCGTGACCGACCGCCGACTCCCCCGCCGCCGTGATCTCGCGCCGCTGCTCAAGTTCAAGCGGCCGGTGCTGTCACCCACGGAGCGGCGCCTGGCCGCGGCGCTGACCATCGAGGACTTGCGGCGGGCCGCCCAGCGGCGTACCCCCCGGGCCGCGTTCGACTACACCGACGGCGCGGCCGACGGTGAGGTGTCGCTGAGCCGGGCCCGCCAGGCCTTCGCGGACGTGGAGTTCCACCCGTCGATCCTCCGCAACGTCTCCCAGGTCGACACCTCCCGCGTCGTGCTGGGGGAGCCGACGGCGCTCCCGTTCGGGATCGCACCGACCGGGTTCACCCGGTTGATGCAGACCGAGGGCGAGATCGCCGGCGTGACCGCCGCCGAGGCGGCCGGCATCCCCTACACGCTGTCGACCATGGGCACGACCTCGATCGAGGACGTCGCCGCGGCCGCTCCCGGGGCACGGAAGTGGTTCCAGCTCTACATGTGGAACGACCGCGACCGTTCCATGGGGCTGGTCGAGAGGGCCGCAAAGGCAGGCTTCGACACCCTCGTGGTCACCGTCGACGTACCCGTCGCCGGGGCGCGGCTGCGCGACACCCGCAATGGCTTCACGATCCCGCCGACGCTCACCCCGCGGACCGTGCTCAACGCCATCCCGAGGCCGGCCTGGTGGTTCAACCTGCTCACGACAGAACCCCTGGCCTTCGCTTCGCTCGACTCGTGGTCGGGCACCGTCGGCGATCTCCTGGACACGATGTTCGACCCGACAGTGACCTACGAGGACCTCGCGTGGATCCGCGAGCAGTGGCCGGGGAAGGTGTCGGTCAAGGGGGTGCAGACCGTCGCCGACGCTCGCCGGCTCGCCGAGGCGGGTGTCGACGCGATCGTGCTGTCCAACCACGGTGGTCGCCAGCTCGACCGTGCTCCGGTGCCGTTCCACCTCCTGCCCTCGGTGGTCCGCGAGGTCGGGAACGACGTCGAGGTGCACCTCGACACCGGGATCATGTCGGGCCAGGACATCGTGGCCGCGATCGCCCACGGCGCCCACTTCACCCTGGTGGGGCGTGCCTATCTCTACGGCCTGATGGCCGGCGGCCGGGCGGGGGTGGACCGGGCGATCGAGATACTTCGCGGCCAGGTCGAGCGGACCATGCGGTTGCTCGGCGTCGCCACGCTGGACGAGCTCGAGCCCGGGCACGTCACGGCCCTGCGTCGGCTGGCCCCGCCGGACTGATGACCCCCCGACCGATGAGTTCGCGGCCACCGAGGAGTCACCACGACATGGATCCCCTGGACTTCGACCCTGCCACCACGACCATGGCGCGGCTGATCCTCGGCGTGACCGACGACCAGCTTTCCGACCCCACCCCGTGCCCCGACTACACGGTGGCGGACCTGATCGACCACATCGGCGGGCTCGCCTACGCGTTCACCGCCTCAGCCGTGAAGGGCGAGGTCCCCGGCGAGGGCGGGTCGGGTGACGGCTCCCGGCTCGAGAACGGCTGGCGGGACCGGATCGTCACCCAGCTCGGCGAGCTGGCCAAGGCCTGGCGCGACCCGGCGTCGTACGAGGGCATCACGATGGCCGGCCCCATCGAGATGCCCGCCGACGTGGCCGCCCTGGTCGCCCTCGACGAGGTCGTCGTGCACGGCTGGGACCTGGCCCGCGCCACCGGCCAGTCCTTCGGGGCCGATGACGCGGCCGCGGCTGCCTGTCTGGGCTTCGCCGAGTCCTTCGAGGTTCCGGCGGGCGAGACCGAGGGACCGTTCGGCCCACCCGTTGCGGTTCCGCCCGACGCTGACCTGCTCGACCGGCTGGTCGGCGCCACCGGACGCGACCCCTCCTGGACCCCCTGAGCGATTTCGGACGTCCCACCCGGCTCCGGTAGCCTTCCCCGCGGTGGCGTGTCCGAGCGGCCTAAGGAGAACGCCTCGAAAGCGTTTGTGGGTGCAAGCCCACCGAGGGTTCAAATCCCTCCGCCACCGCCATTCTGGCCGTGTGAGCCACTGGCCATCGACGGCCCGAACCCGAGATGTCGGGTTCGGGCCGTCGTCATGGGGCCGAGGTCAGCGGACGGCGACGCGACCGGTCATGCCGCTGTGGAACTTGCAGTGGTAGCGGAAGCCCGACTTCACGACGCGGGCGTACTGCTGTCCGGGTTGCAGGGTCCGCGACCAGCCTGCGGTCGTGACGGTGTGTGCGGAGCGGCCGTTGTTGACCCAGACGACCCGGGTCCCCTTGCTCACGGTCTTGAGGCCGGGGTTGTAGTAGTCGTCGCCGAGCGAGATCTTGTTACCGGCCGCGGCTGCCGGGACAGCGGCGATGACGAGGCCGGCGGCGGCCAGCGCGAGAGATGACTTGAAGCGCATGAGTAGTGGGTTCCCTCCCAGTTCAGGGCGCAGGCCTGCGCCTTGATCGAAATGAACCGCGACTGCCCCTTCGCGACGTGGCTGGAGGATCCCCTCGTTCGGTCGAGTGGAAACTGTGACGTCCGCAACACCGACCTGTCTCTGGTCAGCGGGTGGCGAAGGCCTCGGCGATGAACCGGATGTGCGCCGGCGCCATGCGCCGCCAGTACCCCACGTCATGACTACCGGGCTGGAACCCACCGTCCGGCGGCTCGGGGAAGCCCGCGACGTAGTCCTGGGTGGCGCCGTAGAAGGGGTCCTCCTCGCCGCAGTCGACCCGCACCGGTATTCCGTCAAGGTCTCCCTGGTGACCGAACTGGTTGAATCGCTCGACGTCGCTCGCGCCGTCGAACGCACCAGGGGAGGAGTCCGCGAAGCTGTGCCACAGGGCGGGGCTCAGGGCAGTCGCGGCGACCGCCCGGTCTCGTCCGGGGCCGGCCGCGAGGCGGAGGGCGCCGTACCCGCCCATGGACCATCCGAAGAACGCGACGCGCTGGACGTCGAGGCCGTGGTCGCTGAGCAGGGGCAAGAACTCGTCGAGCACCATGGCGCCCGCGTCGTCACCACTGGCGCGCGGATGCCAGTAGGAATCGCCGCCGTCGACGCTCGCCATCGCGAACGGTGTCGCGCCCCGCGAGACCGCGGCCGCCAGGAACCGGTCCAGCCCCAGGTAGTCAGAGCTGAACGCGGAGACGTGCGTGTTCCCGCGTCCGTGCAGCACCACCGCGACCGGCAATGCGGCCCCCGCCCTCGCACGCGGAGGCCACGCGATCGTCCAGCCGGTACGTCGCCCGCCCCGAGCCCGGGAGACGAAGCTGCCGCTGGTCGTCCGGCCGGGCTCGACACTCGGGATGACTCCGTCCGGACCGTCCAGGCCCAGGTGCCGATAGACGAATGGGCGACCCGGCAGCACGTCGTGGTCCAGGGCAACCCCGGCTGCCGCCAGGACGCCCGCACCACCAGCCGCTAGGAACCCGCGCCGAGACCACAGATGACGGCTCGAACGTGGACTCACGGCGCCAGTGTCCCTGACCACGGGCTCACGACAGCGGATGTCCCGAGACACCGACCGTCGGCGCCTCGGGGCATCGCGATGACGGGGGGTCACCCGCCCATTTGCTGTGCTTCCCTAGGCCGGTGCTCCCGCGACCGGTGGAGCCGCCTCGGCACCGTGCTCGCCCCTGCGGACGATGAACCCGGTGGCCAGGAAGGCGACGCCCCAGACGATGGCGACGAGTCCGAGCACCCAGGCGATGGCCAGCGCCGACGACCCGGGATTCGCCACGAACAGGATGCCGAGGATGACGTCGACGCCAGCGGTCACGAGCAGTAGCCACCGTGGCGCGTCGCGGGTCGCACTGAACGCTGCGAACACTTCGAAGGCACCGCGGACGATCAGCCAGATGCCGAGGATCCACGTCAGCGTGACCGCGGCGACGGCCGGGCTGAAGATCGCGAAGAACGCGGCGATGAGGGCGGCCACACCCATCACGATCAGCAGGACCCGCGCCGAGGTGGGGGTGCCCTTTTCGAAGGCCTGCGCGAACGATCCGACGCCGTCCACGAGGGCCCAGAATCCAAAGACAATGGCCAGGGCAATAGCGGTCTCGAGCGGCCACGCGATGGCCACGAGTCCGAAGATGATCGCGAGCGCGCCGCGAACCATCAACATTTTCCAGGAGAGATTGAGCCAATCGTGGGTCATGACGACCATCCTCTGCGCAGACGCACGCTGCGCCTGATTCGATGGTAGGGCTCGGGTCCGCGGCCGTAAATGTTGCTGGGCTGGACCGGTTCACAGGCCGGGAGGACGATGGGGCGAGGGGGGAATTCGTGACCCAGCAGCTCAGCATCGCGTGGCTCGGCCACTCGACGGTCATGCTCGAGATCGACGGCGTACGACTGCTGACCGATCCGCTCCTGCGTCGCCATGCCTGGCTGCTCCGGCGCCGCTTCCCGAAGCCGGATCCGGACCTGTGGCGCGACCCGGACGTTGTCCTCATCTCTCACCTGCATCACGACCATGCCGAGCTGGCATCCCTCAAGATGCTCCAGCGTGTGCCGGTCCTGACGGCGGACGAGAACGCCGCATGGCTGCGGCACAAGGGAGTGCCTGGCACCGCCCTCGATCACGGCTGGGAAGTGGTGGGCGACGGGTCGGTCGAGGTGCGGCTCACGAAGGCGATCCACCGGCACCGGCCGATGCCGCATCGGCCGAACGAGGCCAACGGCCACCTGGTCCGCGGCTCTGAGATGAGTGCCTGGCTGGTGGGGGACACGAGCCTCTATCCAGAGATGACCGAGATCCCCGACGTGCTGGGCCGCCGCCTGGACCTGATCGCCGTTCCCATCGCGGGATGGGGGCCTCGGCTCTCGCCCGGCCACCTCGGGCCGGCCGAGGCCGTCGAAGCCTGCGTGAGGTCCGGGGCGCGGTGGGCGCTGCCGGTCCACTGGGGAACGCTGCATCCCCCGATGCCCACCCTGTTCGGCGCGGGCTGGATGGACCGTCCGTACCACCAGTTCGTCGAGCTGCTGCGCCGAGAAGCGCCGGACTGCCGCCTGGTCGAGCTGATGCCCGGGGGAGTCTGGCGCGCTGGGGACTGATGCCAACCTGACCCGTGGTCGCCCTTCCGGAGCATCCGCCAGGAGGGTCAGGTCGACTGACGGCGGCGCGCGTGGGCGCGTGCCTTTGCACGGTTGCCGCACCACTCCATTCGACACCAACGGCGACGACCAGCCCGGTCGATGAAGAGCCATCCGCACCCCCGGCCAGGACACGCTCGTACCCGAGTCGCGTCGGCCGTACGCAGAAACTGAAGGCAGTGCCAGGCGGCCTCGTGGAGAGGTCGTTGCACGTCGGTAGCAAACTCCAGCGTGGCGGGTGGCTCCCACCGCAGGCGGGCGGCCGTGATCGCGGCGCCGGCGCTCTCCTGCACGGTCCGGAGGGCCACACCGCTCGCCCTGCCGTCCTGGTTCAGCAGGAGATCGTGAACCGACGATCTGAGCTGCTTGGCCCGATGCAGGGCCTCCTCCGCCGCCACTGGATCGCGGCGCCCGGCGCGGCGGAGCGAGCTCACGTCGGCATCAGCCACCATTCCCACACTGGCCGACCAGAGCACCAGATGGTCATAGGACCGCAGATACTCGCGCGCCGATGCTGCGGTGGGGCGGTCCCAGCCGGCGAAGGTGTTGGCCAGGTCCAGCGCAACATCGCCGCCGATGGCGCGAGGCAGGACGAGTCCGTCCCGCTCGTACCGAACGCTGAGGGCCATGTTGACCGTGCCTCCCGTCTACAGGATACTAACCACTAACGCAGAGATATCAGGTTAGGTACCAGAGTGCGTTCTGTCATGACGACCGGCAAGGTCGCGGTCCCCATCAGGTGGCTGCTGCTCGGCGTGCTGGTGTCGATGGCCGGACTGACCGGTTGCAGTGGCGACCAGGCGGAGCCCGGGGTCGAGCCCAGCCCGATGACGGCGGCCCAGGCGCAGGAGGTGCTGGCCCAGGACGGCCCGTCGGGTGAGGGGCAGTTCCCCGGCGGCACGTTCACCTTCGGGTCGCCGTTCGACAACTCCACCTCGCCGTTCGACAGCTCCGGGACACAGACCGGCGGATGGCTGGCATCGGCCTCGTGGGATATCTACTGGCACGGCAACGGCGGCGATCGTGGTGTGTGGGGCGTCGGAATCAACGTCCTGCGCACGTCCGGGCGCGCGGCCGACGCGCTCGACAAGGGGGCCGCGTTCTGGTGTCCCAAAACACGGCGCGGGGTCGAGGATTTCGGAGACGGCGGCTTGGCCGACGTCCGCGTGTCAACCTGCCATCGGGCCGTAGGTGACGGCTACTACGGCACGCTCGACGCAACGGACGGACCGGTCCTGACCAGCCTGACCGTCGCCGGCCCGACTCGGAGCGCGGCGGTGACCGCCCTCCGCGCCGTGTGGCCGGCAATCCGCGACGCTGTGGTCCGAGTGCGTGAGTCGCTGGGCTGAAAGCTCGTCGGGACCAGCCGGGCCGGGGACTGACGCGGCCGGTCGTTTCCGGTGGAATGGGCCCATGCCCCTCTATGAGTTCGAAGGCAAGCGGCCCAGCGTCCATCCGGAGGCGTTCATCGCGCCGACGGCCACCCTGATCGGCGACGTGACGGTCGAGAAGGGAGCGAGCGTCTGGTACGGCGCGGTCCTGCGTGCCGACATCTGCACGATCGTGGTCCGGGAGGACGCCAACGTCCAGGACAACTCGGTCCTCCACGCGGGCCCCGACCAGATCCTCGACGTCGGGCCGGGGGCGACGATCGCGCACACCTGCGTCGTGCACGGCGCCGTCATCGGAGCGCGGGCGCTGGTCGGCAACGGCAGCACCGTGCTGGACGGCGCACGGATCGGGGCCGGGTCGATGGTCGCGGCCGGTGGGCTGGTGACGCCGCAGACCGAGATTCCCGTCGGCGTGCTGGCGGCGGGGGCGCCTGCGAAGGTCCGGGGACCGCTCGAGGGGACGCCCGCGCAGTTCTGGGTCGAGACCAACCCGTCGTACTACGCCGAGCTGGCCCAGCGGCACCGCGCCGGTGTCAGTGAGGTCGAAGCGTGAGCATCCACGTCGATACCGACGGCCCGGTCACCACCGTGGTGCTGGACCGACCGGAGGCACGCAACGCCGTGGACCGGGAGACCGCCGAGGCACTCGCCGAGGCCTTCCGGGAGTTCGACGCCGAGGAGAGCCAGTCGGTGGCGGTGCTGTGGGGTGCCGGCGGCACCTTCTGCGCCGGTGCCGACCTCAAGGCGATGGACAACCGGGTCGAGCCGGACGGTGACGGACCCATGGGGCCGACCCGGATGCGGCTCGGCAAGCCCGTCATTGCCGCGATCGAAGGCCATGCGGTCGCCGGCGGCCTCGAGCTGGCGTTGTGGTGCGACCTGCGGGTTGCGGCGAGCGACGCCGTCCTCGGAGTCTTCTGTCGCCGGTGGGGTGTCCCGTTGATCGACGGCGGCACCGTCCGCCTGCCGCGGCTGATCGGCACCAGCCGGGCGATGGACCTCATCCTCACCGGCCGAGCGGTCGAGGCGGGTGAGGCCGCGGCGATCGGCCTGGTGAACCGGGTGGTGCCACCCGGCACGACCCGGGACCGCGCGGAGCTGCTGGCCCACCAGCTGGCCGAGCTTCCGCAACGCTGCCTGCGCAACGACCGGCTCTCGGTCATGGACCAGGATGGAAGACCTGAGGCGGCGGCGATGAGCAGGGAGCTCGAGCACGGCGCGGACTCGCTCACCGAGGCGCGGGATGGGGCGGCGAGGTTCGCGGCCGGCGCGGGCCGCCACGGGGCGGACGCGACCGACTGAACGGGCGAGTCAGAGGTGGGCGATCTCCACGTCGTCCCAGCGTTCGGCCAGGTATTCGGCCACCAGTCGGCGGTGGCAGTGCTCCGCCGTGGGCTCGCTGCACAGCAGCACGGAGTTGTCGAGAACCTCTCGTGACAGAGTTTGCTCGACTCTCCGTTCGGCCATCAGGTCGAGGAAGGAGCGTTCGTACTCCTCCCATGGGCCGCCCCGCTTCTGGTAGGCGTCGAGCATCGGCTTGATCGGCGCCAGCCTCAGCTCATGGATGTAGGCCATGCCGCAGAGCTCGGCGAGGAAGTATTCGAGATCGTCCCGCTTGGTGAAGCCGGCGAGCTGGGACATGTTGTGGAGGCGTACGTCGATCAGTCGTCTGGCTCCGGACTCGCGAAGCAGCCCGAAGAACGTCCGCGCCGGCTTCCTGGTGAAGCCGATGGTGTGAATCCTCACCGCCTCATCGTGGCGGGGCGTGGCAGACCGCGACCAGGGCGTGGGGCCGGGCGCCCGTGTAGACCTGCCACCCGCGGTCGAAGCTGACCACCCGGAGATCGCCGTCGTCGCGGATGAGCGCCGAGCGCGGCTGACTGCCGTCGCCGAAGCCGTCCTGGGAGCAGTCATAGCGCTTCATCAGGTGCAGCTGAGCGGGGCTCGGCGGAGGCGTCGCGGAGGGAACGGCGGGAACGTCGGCGTTCGTGGTCAGGTTGGCCAGGCCGATCAGGACCACGGCGGCGACCAGGGTTCGCGCCACCAGGCGGATTCCGGCCCGCCGGAGGTAGCCCCGCATCGGTCGCGGCGGCTGCTCCTGGGGCAGGAGGACCTTCACCGCGCCGGCCTTCGCGCGGGGTCCGGCGTGGCGTCCGCGGGGGCGCCGGGGGAGTCGCATGATCCGCCTTCCATGTGGCCGCGATGGCTTCCCGAGTACCTGTCCACCCGGTCCAACGACAAGACCGCGGGTCGGTCACGACCCATATGCTCGACGCCGTGACCAGTTGGTTCTCCTCGCCTGATGACGCCGTCACGCGTCTCCACGACGCCGGCTACCTGGCCGACCCGGCCACCGCCACGACGACGTACCTCGCCGGCGCGCTGGGGAAGCCGCTGCTGGTGGAGGGCCCGGCCGGAGTCGGCAAGACCGAGCTGGCGAAGGCGGTGTCGCGCGCCACGGGTGCCGAGCTGGTGCGGCTGCAGTGCTACGAGGGGCTGGACGAGGCGCGGGCCCTGTACGAGTGGAACTACAAGAAGCAGCTCTTGCGGATTCAGGCCAGTGGTGGCGACGCGTCCTGGGACGAGACCCATGACGACATCTTCACCGACGAGTTCCTGCTGACCCGGCCGCTGCTGACGGCGATCCGGCGCGAGGAGGCGACGGTGCTGCTGGTCGACGAGGTCGACAAGACCGACGTCGAGGTCGAGGGACTCCTGCTGGAGATCCTCTCCGACTTCCAGGTCACGATCCCCGAGCTCGGCACCCTCGCCGCCCGCCGCCGCCCGTTCGTCGTACTCACCTCCAACGCCACCCGCGAGCTCTCCGAGGCCCTCAAGCGCCGGTGCCTCTACCTGCACCTGGACTACCCGGACGCCGAGCGCGAGCGGGCGATCGTGACCTCCCAGGTGCCCGAGCTCGAGGACAAGGTCGCCCGCCAGCTGGTCTCGTCGGTGGCCCGGCTGCGGGAGCTGGAGCTGAAGAAGGCGCCCTCGATCGCGGAGTCCGTCGACTGGGCCCGCACCCTGATCGCCCTGGAGATCGGAGACCTCGACGAGAAGGCCGTGGCCGACACCCTCGGGGTGGTCCTCAAGCACGCCTCCGACCACGCCCGGGCCGTCAGGGAGCTGAAGTCGGCAGCGAACCGCAACCAGGGACGTAGCGGCGGGTGACCCTCCTCGGCTCTCACATTTCCTTCCTCGAGGCGCTGCGGTCTGCCGGTCTGCCGGTCTCGCTCGCCGAGAACCTCGACGCGATCGCCGCCCTGCAGTCGCTGCACTGGGGCACGCGGTCGACGGTCCGCGACGCGTACGCCGCCACGCTGGTCAAGCGACAGTCGCAGCGGCCGACGTTCGACGCGCTCTTCGACCTCTACTTCCCGGGCCTGGTCGGCTCGGGCATCGCCGCTGCTGACGAGGGCACCAGCGGGGAGGCGGTTCGCGACGGAGCAGACGCGTTGCGGAGCTTCCGCGAAGAACTGCTCGTGGCCCTCGCCGAGGGCGACGACGCGGAGCTGCAACGGCTGGCTGTCGAGGCGATCGGCCGTTTCGGGGCCATGCCAGGCAGGGGACCGGGACTGAGCTCCTGGTCTGCCTACACCGCGTTGCAGCGGATCGCGCCGGACGACCTCGTCGAGCGGCTGGTGGCCGCGCTGCTCGCGGAGGGGTGGGTGGACGAGGATGCGCGCCGGGCCGCCGGCCGCAGGATCGGCGCGTTCACGAGCGTGGTCGAGGGCGAGGCCCGGCGCCGGATCGCGGAGGAGAAGGGTCCCGACCACGTCGCCGACGTCGCGATCCGTCCGATGATCGACCGGCTCGACTTCACCGCGGCCCGCAAGTCCGACCTCGAGGAAATGCGTCGTGAGATCTACCCACTCGCCCGCCGGTTGGCGACCCGATTGACCAAGGAGCGGCACGCACGGGGACGCGGGCCGCTGGACTTCCGTCGTACCGTCCGCGCCTCGATCTCGACCGGGGGTGTTCCGTTGATCACCCACCACCGGCCCCGGCGTCCGCACCGTACCGAGCTGGTGGTGCTGTGCGACGTGAGTGGCTCGGTGGCGAACTTCGCCCAGTTCA
>JBJMIQ010000121.1:0-3239 GCA_045806805.1 Nocardioides sp.
GGTCGCGACGGGGGACAACTCCTACGACATGACCGTGACCGCCGGAGTCGCCGCGATCCGCGGCACCTACTCCGGCTCCTGCGTGATGAGCGACCTGGAGCCCCACTCGACGCTGGTGATGCGGGTCCAGGGCGCCGGTGCCCCCGGCACGGTGGACGCGACCGTCAAGGTGAGCTTCGACGAGGTCGATGACGGCACCGAGGTGACCTGGAACGCCGACGCGATCGTGGGCGGCATGGTGGGCGGTGTCGGCCAGCGGATGCTGTCGTCGGTGGCGCGGCGGATGGCGGGGGAGATGTTCGACAGCGTGGGACGCGAGCTGGCCGGCGGACCCACCCCCGGTGGCGTTGGCGAACCTGGTGCCGTCGAGACGGCGGAGGGCGTCTTCACCGCCCCGCCCCGCGCCGGCTCGCGCGACGACTTCGTCAAGGGCACCGCCCTCGGCGCAGGCCTGGTGCTCCTCGGGGTTGTCGCCGGCGCCGTCTTCGGACGCCGCCGGTGACGGGGGTGGGTGTCGGTTTCCCCGGCTCGCCGGGGATTCATGCGCTTCTCGGCCGTTGCAATGCCTTGGAAGTGTTGGTTTCCCCGGCGGGCCGGGGAAACCGACGGGGCGGATCTCATGGCTGACCTCTCCGTCGACTCGACCGCCCGGGAGTTGGCGGACGCCGTACGGAGCCGTCGGATCTCGGCGCGCGAGCTTCTCGACCTGCATCTGGACCGGATTGCCCAACGCAACCCTGAGCTCAATGCGATCGTGAGCCTCGACGAGGACCGGGCGCGGGCCGGCGCGGCCGCGGCCGACCAGCACCTCGCCTCCGGTGCCCCGGTCGGACCGCTGCACGGCCTGCCGCACGCCTTCAAGGACACCCACGCCGTCGCGGGCTGGAGGACGACGTACGGTTCCACTCTCTACGCCGACCACGTTCCCGACGCCGACGACCTCGAGGTCGAGCGGATCCGCCACGCCGGGGTCGTGGTGATCGGGAAGACCAACGTGCCCGAGTTCGCCGCCGGTTCCCACACGTTCAACCGCCTCTTCGGCACCACCCGCAACCCCGTCGACCCGACCAGGTCCGCGGGAGGATCGTCCGGCGGGGCGGCCTGCGCCCTGGCCGCCGGGATGGTCCCCCTGGCCGACGGTTCCGACATGGGTGGTTCGCTGCGTAACCCCGCGTCCTTCTGCGGCGTGGTGGGCCTGCGGCCGTCGCTCGGTCGGGTTCCTTCGTGGCCGGTCGTCAACCTGTGGGAGACGACCTCAGTCAGCGGACCGATGGCGCGCACCGTGGGTGACGTGGCGCTCCTGCTCTCGGTTCTCGCCGGGCCTGACGCACGGGTGCCGACGGCGCTGGGCGACCCCGGACGGATGTTCGCGCCCCCGGTCACCGGCTCGCTGCGGGGCCTGCGGGTGGCTTGGTCGCCCGACCTCGGAGGGGCGTTCGAGGTCGACGCCGAGGTGAGGGCGGTGCTCGAGGACGCCGGCCGCGCCTTCGCCCACGCGGGCGCCCGGGTCTTCGGCGACCATCCGGATCTGCGGGTCGCCGACGACACCTTCCGCACGCTGCGGGCCTGGTCGTTCCAGGCCCGCTTCGGGTCGCTGCTGGCCGAGCATCCCGACGCGTTCAAGGCCTCGCTGGCCGACAACATCCGGGCCGGGGAACGGCTCAGTGGCACGGATGTCGCCCGTGCCTATGCCCAACGCACGGCCCTGGCCGAGACGATGCGCCAGTTTTTCCAGTCCTACGACGTCCTCCTGCTCCCGGTCTCGCAGGTGCCGCCGTTCCCGGCCGAGCAGGAGTACCCGACCGAGATCAACGGCCGGCCGATGGAGACCTACCTCGACTGGATGCGGTCGTCGTACCTGATCACCGTCACGGGCTGCCCCGCGATCTCTGTGCCCGCCGGGACGACTCCGGCCGGCTTGCCCGTGGGGGTTCAGATCGTGGCGCCGCACGGGGCGGACCGGTTCTTGCTCGAGGTTGCCGCCGCCTTCGAGTCCCTCTCGCGCTGAGCTCTCCGGCAAGGCAGGGGCCCCGGTGGTCACCGACCACCGGGGCCCTCAGGGGGTCTGGTTGTTACTTGATCTTGAACAGAGCGCTGATCTTCGATCCGTCAGCCGCGGTCATCGTCGTCTTGTAGCAGGCGCCCACGGTGGCCGGGGTCTTCCAGTTCTGAATGAATTGGCCGCCCGTCGCGTCGTACCGGAGGCTGGTGCCACCGGTGCTGGTGATCTCGACGGTGTCCGTCACGACGTCCGTGCCGCACGTGATCTTGGACGTGGTGAACGTGTCCACAGCGGCCACGTCGGTCAGCTCGGTCGCCCCGGCGAACAGCTCGAACTTCAAGGGCACGGTGCTACCACCCTTGACGGTGTTGTAGACGCCGCCCATGTCCACCGGGCTGTAGAACCCCTTCGTCGTCCAGGCACCAACCGTGTAGGTACGGCTCACCGTGGTGGTGTTCCCCGCGTTGTCGGTCGCCGTCGCTGTCACGGTGTGGGGACCCACCGAGGTGCCGTAACCCTTCACGACGCAGTCCTGCTGGCCCGTGGCGGCACCATCGGCGTCGGCCAGGCCAGAGCCCGGCGTTGCGTCGTTGGCTCCGCACGTCGGCGCCGCGGGCACGCTGCCGAAGAAGTACGACGACCCGGCGGTCGGTCCGCTCAGCAGGCTGACCGAGGGAGCGAGCGAGTCAACCTTCACCGTGAAGCTCCTGCTGCCCGCGGCCCTGGTGTTGCCAGCCACGTCTGAGAACGCCGGGCTCTCGAGCACGATGCCGGTGCCCTGCTGGGAGCTGGTCACGTTTCGCGTCCTGTCACCGACGACGCCGGAGACATTGTCGGTGGCGGTGAACGAGACGGTCACGTCGGACTTGTACCAGTCGTTGTCGCCCATGGTGCCGGTAACCAACACGGCGTTGCCGACGGTCGGGGCCTCCTTGTCGATCTGGAAGAACTTGGTGACCGTGCCGACGTCACTGCTGTTGCCGGCGTTGTCGGTGAAGGCGGGGCTCTGCACGCGGACAGCCGTGCCCTGGCCGTTGCTGGTCACCTTCTGGGTGGCCGTGGGCGGGCCAGACAGTGCGTCGGTGCCGGTGAAGGTGACGCCGACGTCCGAGGTGTACCAGTCGCTGTTCCCCTTCGTGCCAGTGATCGAGACATCGTCGCTGACGACGGGCTTTGTCTTGTCGATGTCGATGTCGGTGACCGTGTCGGAGGCGGTGTTGCCGGCGTTGTCGACGCA
>JBJMIQ010000122.1:0-4026 GCA_045806805.1 Nocardioides sp.
TAGAGGTGGGCGTACTCCTCCCAGTCCTTGAGCTCGGTGCCGGGCGGCTCCTCGATGTTGCGCCGCGACTCGATGAACTCCTGCATCTCTGCGGTGGTCTCGTCGGCGTAGACCTGGTCGCCCAGGAACAGCACCAGGTCCGGCCAGCGGGCCTCGTCACCGGGATCCGGGTCGTCCTCGGCGGCCCGGTCGGTGATCCCGGCCATCCGGAGCGCGTAGGCGCGCAGGGCGTCCACGCCGTGCAGCTTGTTTCCCGCCTCGTCGTGGGTGACCGACGTGCGGCAGGAGCCGAAGGCCAACCGCAAGGGCTTTCCCAGGTCGAGCGTGGGGATCAGCGACGGGGGGTACGCCGAGTCCGGTTCCGGCCACACCTGCTCGTCGTCGATGCTCACGGTGTAGGGAGTCTTGGTGCCCGGCGACAGGCCCTCGACGCAGACGAGGGCGTAGTGGTGGTCGTGCACGGAGAAGGTGCGCGCCTCGGCCCGGTGCTCGCCCGCGCTCAGGGCGACGACACCGGCGTCCTCGGTCTCGACCCAGATGCAGGCGCTGGTCTCGTCGACGTGTCGGAGCAGTGGTCCGAGTACAAGGCCTCCCATGTCGTTCACCCTCGCACAGCGGCGCAACCCGCGGGAGGGTCAGACCAGCGCGGAGGGGAAGGCCTCGCGATAGCTGCGCAGGTCGTGGGTGGACTGGGCGGCGAGCATCGCCCGGGCGACGGCGCGGGTGGTGCAGGTGCCGGCGGTCTCGAGGAGTGCGTGGAAGGCGAACGGGTCGGGTGCGCCGCCGGCGCAGGTGGCGAGCGTGAAGACGGTGTCGCCGTCGAACATCGTGTGCACCGGGTTGATCGCCCGTGCCAACCCGTCGTGGCCAAGGCCGCTGACCTTGGCACACTGCGGCTTGGTGAGGGTGGCGTCCGTGGCGATGACCGCGAGGGTGGTCGCGAGGGGCGGCTGGCGCGGTCCGCCCTGTGCTGCCGCCTCGGCCTTGGCCGCGAGCAGCTCGGCCTCGGCGGGCCGTCGCAGGACGGGAAGGTCGCCGCGGTGGCAGTGCCGGGCCGCCCAGAGCTCCCCGGTCGAGGCGTCCACGCACGACCCCACCGGGTTCGCGACGACCAGGGCACCCACCGTCGTACCGTCCGGGAGTGTGGCGCTCGCGCTGCCGATCCCACCCTTGAGGCCTCCGGCGCGGGCACCGGCACCGGCGCCGTGGTTGCCTTCCTCGACCTCGGTGCCGGCGGCGTCGTAGGCGGCCTCGCCGAAACCGGAGTCGGGGTGGTGGGCGAAGTTCCCGCCGCGGCCCAGGTCGAAGATCACGGCGCTCGGCACGATCGGCACCACCTCGCCCGGACCGCCCACCGGGACGCCTATCCCGTCCCGCAGCAGTCGCCGGGCCACCCCGTCGGCGGCCGCCAGCCCGAGTGCGGAGCCGCCGCTCAGGACGACAGCGTGGACGCGTTCCACCAGGTTCTGCGGGTCGAGCAGGTCGGTCTCGCGGGTGCCGGGGCCGCCGCCGCGGACGTCGACGCCGCCGACCGCGCCTTCGGGTGGCGCGAGCACGACCGTGGTGCCGGTGAGCCATCCGTCACCGACGCGCTCGGCCTGGCCGACCCTGATCCCGGCGACGTCGGTGATCGCGTTCCGCACCCGGCAACTCGACCACGTCCACCTCCGGCTCGACAACCCGGGCGGGCTCAGAGGACCCGGCGAAGGAAGGCGTTGTCGAACTTCCGCTCGGGATCGCTTCGGTCCCGCAGCTGCCTGAAGTGGCCGATCGCGGGGTAGGCCGCTGCGAGCTCGGACCGGGAGGCGGTGAAGCACTTGCCCCAGTGGGGTCGGGCCCCCAACGGCAGCAGGGTGCGCTCGAGCTCGGGCAACACTGCCTGGACGGCGTCGGAATCGCGGTGCCAGGTGAAGTGCAGGGCGACGACATCGGTGGCGTACGCGCCGCTGAGCCACAGGTCGTCGGCAGCGACGGTCCGGATCTCGCTCACCTGCAGGAGCCCGGTGAACCGCTCGGCCCGGGCCCGAAGACCACTGATCGCCTCTCCGGCACGTGCGACCGGAACGAGGTACTCGCTTTGCAGCTCTGCGCCGCTACTGGGAGTGAATGCTGCGCGGAAGTGTGGGAGTCGCTCGTACCACGGTCCCAACACTCCGAGCTGGCCGGTCACGGCCCTGCTCGACATCCCGGGGATCATGTGCACGGCGGAGCGTGCTCGCCGCGCCGGATGTAGCTCCGGGTGCGGCAGGTCGGCCAGTCCTTTGACCCACACCTGAGAGACGGTCGTCCCGGTCCAGTCGGTGAAGAGGCTGACGCTGTAGCCGCTGCTCATCAGCGCGTCGAAGTCCGTGGACACGGTGTCCCACGGCAGGTCCAGCCAGACGACCTGCCACATGTCGAAGGTGGGAACGATGTCCAGGCTCACCCGGGTCACGACACCGAGGGCGCCGAGGTTCACGACCGAGCCCTCGAAGTCGGGCTCGCCGCGCTGGACCCGACGCATCTCTCCGTCGGGCTGGACCAGCTCGAGAGCGCTCACCATGCCGGCGAGGGACTGGAGGTGGCTTCCGGACCCGTGGGTGCCGGTGGCGATGGCCCCCGCCACCGAGATGTGGGGCAAGGACGCCAACGTGGTCAGGGCCCAGCCGTGGCGGTCGAGGTGCTGGTTCAGGGCGTGGAAGCCGGTTCCGCCGCTCACCGACACCGAGCGTCGGAGCTCGTCGATCCTGACGGCCGGGGGAAGGTCCTCGAGGGACACCAGGGTGCCGTCGGTGTCAGCGACGTCGGTGAACGAATGGCGGGTGCCGAGAGCCCTGATCCGGTCCTGCGCTGCCACCAGGGCCTGCAGCTCGTCCACTGATCGCGGGCGCCGGACGGCTCGGGCCCGGTAGGTGTGGTTGCCCGCCCAGTTCCGTTCCGCCATTCCGATCGAGGCTGTTCAGCGGGGCAGCCCGCTGGAGCGCCACCCGCCCGGTCCGTGCGGGTAGGTGACGCGCACCTTGCGGTGGTGCGCCGACCACTCCGGCCTCCGGCGGGTCGGCGGCTCCTCCACCGAGCCGAGGGAGGCGAACACCGCGACCAACGCCGCGATCTCCTCCGGCGTCGCGTCGGGGGTGACGATCTTCAGGAGCGGCTGCTGGGAAGCCTCCTCGTCACTCACAGCGGGATATTTCCGTGCTTCTTGGCGGGCAGGACCTCCCGCTTGGAGCGGAGGAGACGCAGTGCCCGGACCACCTCGACCCGGGTTTCGTGGGGGGAGATCACCGCGTCGACGTAGCCGCGCTCGGCCGCGATGTAGGGGTTGGCGAGATGGTCCTCGTACTCGGTGATCAGCTCCGCCCGCTTCTCGTCGGGGTCCTTCGCCTCGGCGAGCTCGGAGCGGTAGAGGATGTTGACCGCTCCCTGGGCGCCCATGACCGCGATCTGCGCGGTGGGCCAGGCCAGGTTGATGTCGGCACCGAGGTGCTTGGAGCCCATCACGTCGTAGGCGCCGCCGTACGCCTTGCGGGTGATGACGGTGACCAGCGGCACCGTGGCCTCCGCATAGGCGTAGATGAGCTTCGCGCCGCGGCGGATGATGCCGTTCCACTCCTGGTCGGTGCCCGGCAGGAAGCCCGGCACATCGACGAAAGTGATCACTGGAATGTTGAAGGCATCACAGGTACGGACGAAACGGGCAGCCTTCTCCGAAGCATCGATATCCAGACAGCCAGCAAAATGCAACGGCTGATTGGCGACCACACCCACGCTGTGCCCATCGATCCGGCCGAAACCCACCACCACGTTCGGCGCGAAGAGAGCATGTATCTCGAGGAAGTCGCCATCATCGAGGACTCGCGAGATCACCTCACGCATGTCATAGGGCTGGTTGGGGGAGTCTGGGATCAGGGAGTCAAGATCGCGGTCTACGTCATTAGGCTCCAGTCCGTTTTCCACATCGAAAATCGGCGGGTCCTCGAGGTTGTTCTGTGGCAGGAAGCCCATCAGCGTCCGTACGAAGGAGATCGCATCCTCTTCATCTGCGGC
>JBJMIQ010000123.1:0-14338 GCA_045806805.1 Nocardioides sp.
CGACGCATTGCGCGGCGTCGGCGTCGCGGCGCTCATCGGCACGCGCCCGACGACGGACGACCTCGTGATGCTGCTCGCGCTGCCGCCCGCAATGTCGCGCAGTACCGGCGTGGAGCACGTCGCCGACGCGCTCGAGGGAGCCGGCGTCGCGCGGACCCCGGACCGCCCCGCCGCGCTCGCGGCCGGCCCGCTCACCACGACGTGGGGCGCCGTGCCGGATGCCCTGCGCGCGGCCGCCGAGGTCGCCGGCACGATGCGCGACGCGCCGCCGCGCCGCTGGCACGACGCGACGGTGCCCGACGTCGACCGCCTGCTGTGGGCGCTGCGCGACGACGAGCACCTCGCGCGCTTCGCGCGCCAGCGCCTGGCGCCCCTGCTCGACCTCGAGCGCCCACGCGACGCCGTCCTGCTCCCCACGCTCGAGCAGCTCTGCGCGCGCCACTGGCACAAGGCCGAGGCGGCGCGCGCCCTCGCGATCCAGCGGCAGTCGCTGTACGCGCGCATCGAGCGCCTCGCGCGCGTCCTGCGCGCGGACCTGGACGACGCCGAGACCCGCCTGGGGCTCGAGATCGCGGTCCGCGCGCTGCGCGTCGCGCGGCTCGACGACCGTTAGCGCTGGGTCGGGAACCCGAGGTCGACCCCGCGGTGCGACGGGTCCGGCCAGCGCCGGGTGACGACCTTGTTGCGGGTGTAGAAGCGGAAGCCCTCGGGCCCGTGCATGTGCAGGTCGCCGAACAGCGACGCATTCCAGCCGCCGAACGAGTGGTAGGCCATCGGCACCGGGATCGGCACGTTGATCCCGACCATGCCGGCGGTCACGTCCTGCTCGAACTTCCGGGCGGCGCCGCCGTCGTTGGTGAAGATCGCCGCCCCGGTGCCGTACGGGTTCGCGTTCACGAGGTCGATCGCCTCCGGGTAGGAGTCCGCGCGCACCACGAGCAGCACCGGGCCGAAGATCTCCTCGTCGTAGATCGACATCCCGGGCCGGACCCGGTCGAAGAGGGTCGGTCCGAGCCAGAAGCCGGACTCCTCGCCGTCCGGCTCGACCGAGCGGCCGTCGGTGACGAGCTCTGCGCCCTCCGCGACGCCGGCATCGACGTAGTCCCGCACCTTGTCGCGGTGGGCGCCGGTGACCAGCGGTCCCATGTCGCACCCACGACGGCCGTCGCCGGTGCGCAGCCCGTCGATCCGGTCCGCGATCAACGGCACGAGGGAGTCGGCCACGGGGTCCACGGCCACGAGGACCGAGATCGCCATGCACCGCTCCCCCGCGGAGCCGAATCCCGCGCTCACGGCAGCGTCCGCGGCGGACTCGAGGTCGGCGTCCGGCAGCACGACCATGTGGTTCTTGGCGCCGCCGAGTGCCTGGACCCGCTTGCCGTGCCGGGTACCCGTCTCGTAGACGTGGCGGGCCACCGGCGTGGAGCCGACGAAGGACACCGCCGCCACGTCGGGATGCTCGAGCAGCGCGTCGACGGCGACGCTGTCGCCCTGCACGACGTTGAAGACGCCGGCCGGCAATCCCGCCTCGGCCCAGCACTCGCCGATCAGCAGGGAGGCGGACGGGTCCTTTTCGCTCGGCTTGAGCACCACCGCGTTGCCGCACGCGATGGCGATCGGGACGAACCACAGCGGCACCATGGCCGGGAAGTTGAACGGTGATATCACCGCGACGACTCCCAACGGCTGACGCATCGAGTAGACGTCCACCCCTCCCGAGACCCCGTCGCTGAACGACCCTTTGAGCAGGTGCGGAGCGCCGCACGCGAACTCGGCGACCTCGAGACCGCGCTGCACCTCCCCCAAGGCGTCGTCGAGCACCTTGCCGTGCTCTGCGGTGATCGCCGCGGCGATCTCCTCCCGCCGACGGACCAGCACCTCGCGGAAGGCGAAGAGCACAGCAGTACGCCGGGTCAGCGAGGTCGCGGCCCACTCCTGGCCGGCCTCAACGGCTCTGCCCACGACGGCGTCGACCTCCTCACCTGACGCGAAGGCGACCTGGGCTGCTACATGTCCGGTGGCGGGGTCGTGCACATCGCCGTACCGCTCCCCGCCTCCTGGCCACGGGCCACCATCGCGCCAGTGTCCGATCGTGGGCAGCTCGGTCCTCATCGCTCAGCTCCTCGTCGTTGCCACAGCTGACCTCCGACCACGACCGCGACCGAGACGATGAACATCAGCGAGCCGACCACGAACAGCTGGGCCGGGAAGTCCTTGAGCTTGCTGCCGTAGATGAAGATGGGGAAGGTGACAGACGATCCGGCCGTGAAGTTCGAGACGATGAAGTCGTCGAAGGACAACGAGAACGACAGAAGCGCCGCCGCCACGATCCCCGGCATCGCCAGCGGCAGGGTGACCAGCCGGAACGTCTGCCACTCGGTGGCGTAGAGATCCATCGCGGCCTGCTCGAGCCGATAGTCCATCCCGGACAACCGGGCCTTGACCGTGACCACGACGAACGACAGGCAGAACAGCACGTGCGCGATCACCAGCGAGACGAAACCCAGCTGGCTGTCCGCCCCCACCGACACGAACATCGCCAGCAGGGACGACCCCATCACGACCTCGGGTGTCGCCATCGGCAGGAAGATCAGCAGGTTGGACGTCGACCGCCCGCGGAACGAGTGACGCACCAGCGCGAACGCCATCAACGCGCCCAGCACGGTGGCGATGACGGTCGACGTGATGCCCACGGCAAGACTGAGCCGGAGCGACTCGCAGAGTCCCTCAGGCTCGCAGATCGACGTCCAGTTGCTCCACGTGAACGACTCGAACTGGGCCGTGGCCGAGCGACTCGTCGGCTGATTGAACGACAGCGCGAAGATGTAGGCGATCGGCACGAACATGTAGACCAGGACGAGGATCCCGATCACCAGGATGAGGTGGTCGCCGAGCCACCGCCCCGCCGGACGGCGTCGGGCACGCCGGGGTTGCCCGGTCTCCGCAGGAGCCCGCTCCGGGGCCGTCACGGTCGCCATCAGAGCAGGTCCTCGGTGCCCGCGCGCCGGACGTAGACGACGACCATGGCGACGACCACGACCATCAGGATCAGTGAGAGGCTCGCGGCCAGAGGATAGTTGTGCTCGGTGAGGAACGCCTGCTGGATCCGGTTTCCGACCATGTACTGCTTCGGCGTGCCCAGCAGCTCGGCGTTGACGTAGTCACCGCAGGCCGGGATGAACGTCAGCAGGGTCCCGGCCACGACGCCGGGCAGCGACAGCGGCCAGGTCACCTTGCGGAAGCCGGTGAGGGGGCTGGCGTAGAGGTCACCGGAGGCCTCGACCAGTCGGTAGTCGACCTTGTCCAGCGACGCAAAGATGGGCAACGTCATGAACGGCATGAAGTTGTAGGTCAGCCCGGCGATCACGGCCACCGGCGTTGCCAGCAGTCGGCCGTCCTCGGGCAGGACGTTGATGGTCTGCAGGAAGCTGGTGACCGGACCGTTGTCGGCGAGGATCGTGCGCCACGACAGGGTTCGGAGCAGGAAGCTGGTGAAGAACGGCGCTATGACGAGCACCAGCATGACGTGCTTCCAGCGCCCTGCCTTGAAGGCGATCGCGTAGGCCAGCGGGTAGCCGAGGGCCAGGCAGATCACGGTGGCGGTGCCGGCGTACGCGAAGGAGCGCAGGAAGAGGTTCCAGTTGTCCTGGACGGCGTCCACGTAGTTCCCGAAGTGCCAGGTCATCTGGTAGCCGAGCTCGAAGGACCCGCTCGGGTCGTAGAGCGAGGTGAAGAAGAGCTGGATCGTCGGGAAGACGAAGAACACGGCCAGGTAGAGAAGGCCCGGGATCAGGAGCAGCCAGCCCCAACCGCGGCGGCGGGCTGTCTCGCCGTCGACCGTGGGCGTGGGGGCCTGGGTCATTCCACGTCCTCGGGGGTGATCATGCCGGCGTGGGCGTCCTGGCCGGCATCAAGGAGGAAGGAGTGGGCCCGCGACCAGGCGAGGTCGACCTCGTCGCCCTGGCGGATCGGCTCCCGGCTCCCGGTGTTCTGCTCGAACACCATCAGCTCCTGGCCCCACGGCATCGCGATGAGGTACTGGGTACTGACGCCGACGAAGCTCACGTCGGTGACCCGGCCACCGGTCAGCACATTGACGTCTCCGTGGTCCTCCGAGCCGGCCGCGCTGACGAAGATCTTCTCCGGACGGACACCCAGCCACCCGCGCCCGTCGGTGGTGGTGTGGGAGCGATCTGCGCCGACGCCGACCTTCTGGCCCTGGCAGTCGACCAGGATCGTCCCGTTCGACGATCCGGTCACCTCGGTCATGATCAGGTTCGACTGGCCCAGGAAGTTCGCGACGAACGTCGTCTGCGGGTTCTCGTAGAGCTCACCAGGCGCACCCATCTGCTCGATGACGCCATGGTTCATGACCGCGATGGTGTCGGCCATGGTCATGGCCTCTTCCTGGTCGTGCGTGACGTGCACGAAGGTGATCGCGATCTCGGTCTGGATCCGCTTCAGCTCGATCTGCATCTGGCGGCGCAGCTTGAGGTCGAGAGCACCCAGAGGTTCGTCGAGGAGGAGTACGCCCGGCTCGTTGATCATTGCCCGCGCGAGCGCCACCCGCTGCTGCTGGCCACCGGAGAGCTGGGCCGGCTTCCGTGAGCTGTACTGCCCCAGCTCGACGAGCTCGATCATCTCCTCGGTCTTCTTCTCGTAGTCCTTCACCGCGCGACGGCGCAACCCGAAGGCGACGTTCTCGAAGACCGTGAGGTGCGGGAACAACGCGTAGGACTGAAAGACGGTGTTGACGGGCCGCTTGTAGGGGCGAAGGTCGGTGATGTCGTCGTCACCGATCAGAACCCGTCCCCCGGTCGGGTCCTCGAGCCCGGCCACCATCCGCAGCGTCGTGGTCTTGCCGCACCCCGACGGACCGAGCAGCGCGAAGAAGGACCCCTCGGGCACCGTGACGGTGAGGTCATCGACGGCGACGAAGTCACCGAAGTGTTTGGTCACGCCCTCCAGCCGGAGGTCGCGCCCCGCCTCACCCACTCATCACCTCGTTGAACTGGCGCTGGTACGTCGTCTCTTCCTCGTCGCTGAGGGACATGAACTGGTACCCGGACTCCAGGGTCTTGTCGTCGACGAAGATGAACTCGCTGTTGACTGCCGACTTGTCGAACTTGCCGATCTCCTGCTGGGCACCCGCGACGGGGCAGAAGTAGTAGTTCCAGGCGGACAGCTTCGCCGCGTTGATCGGGTCGTAGTAGAAGTTCATCATGGTCTCGACGTTCGTCTTGTGCTCCGCCTTGTTGGGCACCAGCACGTTGTCGGTCCAGATGGCGAAGCCCTCCTCAGGCGGCACCCACTTGTACTTGCCGCCACCGAGCAGGTTGATCACGTCGCCGCTCCAGGCTTCGCAGGCCACCACGTCGCCGGACTTCATGTCGTCGACGTAGTCGTTGCCGGTGAACCGCCGGACCTGGCCGCTGTCGACGTAGCCCGCGAGCTTGTCGATGGCCGAGTCGAACTCGTCACCAGTGAAGTCCGTGGGGTCGCTGCCGTCCATGAGCAGCAGGAACAGCATCGTGTCCCGCATCTCCGTCAGCAGGTCGATCTTGCCCTTGAGGTCCGGGCGGGTGAGGAGCTCCTCGAAGCTGGTCACCGGGTCGGTGAGCTCGGAGTTGTAGCAGATGCCGGTCATCCCGCTCTGCCACGGCACGCTGTACTCACGTTTGGGGTCCCAGTCGGGCGACTTCAGGAAGTCGATCAGGTTGGAGTCGACGTTCGGCATGTTGGCGTGGTCGAGCTTCTGGATCCAGCCCAGCTCGATCATCCGGGCCGCCATGAAGTCGGTCACCACGAAAGCATCGCGACCCGTGGACTTGCAGTCCTGGAGCTGCGGCGACACCTTGGCGAAGAACGTCTCGTTGTCGTTGACGTCGCCGTTCCGGTAGTCGACCGTGATGCCGGTCTCCTTCTGGAACTTCTCCAGAGTCGAGGTGTCCTTGGCCTTGATGGGGTCGACGTAGCCGATCCAGTTCGAGAAGACGATTTCCTTCTCTTGAGAGCTGAGGTCGGTGCTCGTGCAGCTGCCTGCCTTGACCTGCGCGCCCTCGGTGCCACAGGCCGTCAGCAGCGATGACCCGCCGAGCGCGGCCGCGGTGAGGCCGGCCCCGCGCAGGAAACCGCGCCTCGACAACCCGGGCGGCAGTCCAAGCCCCGTGCTGAACTGTCCTGGGGCCATCCTGGAGCCTCCTCGTGGTCGTGATGTCGCGTCGGATGGTGCCACGCCAGCACCGTCCGAACAAGCGAATCCGTAGGCTCGAGACCATCTTGCAACGGATTCGGCGGATTGCACAGGCTTGTGGTCCGTACTACCTACTGACAGCATGCCCGCCATGGCAAGGAATCTGCCGGCCGCACTGGACGAGGTCTCCAAGGGCATCATCGAACAGCTGCAGCAAGACGGGCGCCGCTCCTACGCAGCCATCGGCAAGGTCGTCGGCCTTTCCGAGGCCGCGGTCCGTCAGCGGGTGCAGCGACTGATCGACAGCGGAGTGATGCAGGTCGTGGCGGTGACCGACCCGCTCGAGCTCGGCTTCGCCCGACAGGCCATGGTGGGCATCCGGGTGAAGGGACAGCTCGAGCCGGTGGCCGACGCGCTCGCCGATCTGGCCGAGGTCGACTACGTCGTGATCACCGCGGGCAGCTACGACCTGCTGGCGGAAGTGGTCTGCGAGAGCGACGACCACCTGCTGTCGCTGATCTCGGGCAAGATCCGGACCATTGACGGCGTGGTCTCGACCGAGACGTTCATGTACCTCCGGCTGCGCAAGCAGACCTACTCGTGGGGCGTGCGCTGAACCGGTCACTCTGGGAGGAGACCGCGCCTCCTGCCGGCCCCCGACCGTCGTTGCATGGCGACGTCGACGTCGATGTCGCCGTCGTGGGCGCCGGGTTCACCGGTCTGTGGACCGCCTACTACCTGGCCCGGGCCGAACCCGGCCTGCGGATCGCCGTGTGCGAAGCGGAGGTGGCCGGGTTCGGCGCCTCCGGACGCAACGGCGGATGGTGCTCGGCGCTGTTCCCCAAGTCGTCGTCCTCGTTGGCCGCCTTCAGCGACCGCGAGGGGGCTCTCTCCCAGCACCGGGCCATGCGCGGCAGCGTCGACGAGGTCGGGCGGATCGTCAGCGAGGAGGGGATCGACGCCCACTTCGCCCGGGGCGGAACGATCTCGCTGGCCCGGAGTCCCGCCCAGCTGGCCCGAGCCCGTGCGGAGGTCGAGGAGGCGCGGTCGTGGGGGCGGGGCCAGGACGAGCTCCGGTTGCTCGACGAACCCGAAGCCCGTGAGGTGCTGGACGCCTCCTCCGTCCTTGCGGCGACGTACACGCCGGACTGCGCGGCGATCCACCCGCTGCGCCTGGCCCGCGGCCTCGCCGACGCCGTCGTAAGGCGCGGGGTGGCGCTGTTCGAACGGACGCCGGTGCTGTCGATCGGTCCCGGACGACTGGTCACGCCCGCGGGGGTGGTCCGGGCGGACACCGTGGTCCGCGCGACCGAGGGGTACACCGTGACCCTCCCGGGCCTGCAGCGCCGACTGGTGCCGGTCTACTCCCTGGTCATCGCCACCGAGCCGCTGGACCCGGGCCTCTGGGACCGGATCGGGCTGCGACGCCGCGAGACCTTCACCGACCAGCGTCATCTGCTGGTCTACGGGCAACGCACGGCCGACGACCGGATCGTGTTCGGCGGGCGCGGCGCGCCCTACCACTTCGGCTCCCGGATCAGGCCCGGGTTCGACCGGGACGAGCGCGTCTTCGGACGACTCCGGGAAGCCCTGGTCGAGCTGCTCCCGGCGCTCGCGGGCACGCGCATCAGCCACACCTGGGGCGGCTGCCTGGGCGTGCCGCGGGACTGGTGCGCCTCCGTGGGCCTGGACCGGGGCACCGGTCAGGCGTGGGCCGGCGGCTACGTCGGAGACGGCGTGAGTACGACGAACCTGGCCGGTCGGACGCTGCGCGACCTCATCCTCGAACGGGACACCGACCTGGTCCGTCTCCCCTGGGTCGGCCACCGCTCCCCCGACTGGGAGCCCGAGCCCCTGCGCTGGCTGGGGGTGAACGCCGGGTTGCGGGCCATGGCCGTCGCCGACCTGGAGGAACGGCTGACCGACCGCCCCAGCCGCGTCGCCCGGCTCGTTGCGCCTTTCGTGTCCTGACAGGATGCGGCCCATGCGCGCACTCGTCCGTCGTCCCAGCCCTCGTCTCGCGGAGGGGCTGCTCACCCATCTCCACCGCAGGCCCGTCGACGCCGACCTGGCGGCCCGACAGTGGGAGGGCTACGTCGCCACCGTGGCCGCCGAGGGCTGGGACATTGTCGAGGTGCCGCCCGCCGAGGACTGCCCGGACTCGGCGTTCGTCGAGGACACCGTGGTGGTCTATGACGACCTGGCCGTCATCAGCCGCCCGGGAGCCGTCGAGCGCCAGCCGGAGACGGCCGGGACCGAGCGGACGCTGGCCGGGCTCGGATACCGGATCGACCGAATCGAGGAGCCGGGAACCCTGGACGGCGGCGATGTCCTCAAGCACGACGGCCAGGTCTGGGTCGGGCTCGGCGGCCGCACCAACCAGGCGGGCGCGGACCAGCTCGCCGACCTGCTGTCGCCACTGGGCGCGCGGGTCGTCGGCGTCCCGCTGACGCGGGTGCTGCACCTGAAGTCGGCCGTCACCGCCCTACCCGACGGCACGGTGGTCGGCTACGAGCCGCTGGTGGACGACGTATCCGCCTGGGACCGGTTCCAGCCGGTGCCGGAGGAGCCCGGTTCTCACGTCGTACTGCTCGGAGGGGAGACGGTCCTGATGTCCGCTGCCGCGCCCAGGTCACGCCAGCTCTTCGAGAAACGTGGCCTACGGGTGGTCACCGTCGACATCAGCGAGTTCGAGAAGCTCGAGGGTTGTGTGACCTGTCTGTCGGTGCGGCTGCGTCACACGCCTTAACGAAGGCCGTTGGCGCGGGTCCGGGCCGGTTTCGCGGGGGTGAAGAACCACGCGTCGAAGAAGCCGTTGAGGTTCGCTCCACTGATGCGCTCGGCCAGTGCCCTGAACTCTCGGGTCGAGCCGTTGCCGATGCGATTGCTCCTGACCCACGACCTCATCACCGACCAGAAGTCGGCGTTGCCGATCCGTTGGCGCAGCGCCTGGAGGGCCATTCCGCCGCGCAGGTAGATCCGGAAGTCAAACATCCGGGCGGCACCGGGGTCGCCGATTCGGAGCTTCCAGAACTGGTCGCCGCGGGGTGTGCCGTTGTAGCGGCCCATCATCCAGGCGTGCGCTGTCCGCCGGCCGTGCGTCTCGGCATACCTGTGCTCCATGAAGGTCGCCGCACCTTCGTTGAGCCAGATGTCGCGCCAGTTCTGGACCGAGACGGAGTCACCCAACCACTGGTGCGAGAGCTCGTGGACCATGAGGGAGGTCGAGGCCCGACCGAGACCGGGATACGTGGGGCGGGTCTGGTTCTCCAGTGAGAAGCCGGGGTTGAGGCTGGTGACCACGCCCCCGGTCGTGGAGAAGGGATAGGGACCGAGCTGGCTCTGCAGCCAGCGCACGAAGGTCGGCGTACGCCGAAGCATGTTCATCGCGACCCCGCGCTGCGCAGTGGGGATCCCCTTCGACGCGGCGACGTACCACGGCAGCCCGCGGCTGATGCCGTGATCCACGGTGAAGGACCCGGCTGCGAAGAACGCGTTGTAGGGCGCCATCGGCTCGGCCGCGCGCCAGTGGACCGTGGCCAGGTTGTTGCGGACGGTGCGCCCGACCAGCTGACCGTTGGCGATGACCTGGTTGGCCTTCGGGACCGTCACGTGGATGTCCATCCGGGCCTTGTCCCGGGGATGGTCGTTGCTGGGGAACCACCACGGCGCCATGTGTGGCTCGTTCATGGCCACGACCTCGTTGGCGTCGGCGAGCCAGTTCGACTCTCCGGCATACGAATAGCGGCCGGGCTGGTCCACGTAGTCGACCCGGACGCGGAACGTGCGGCCCGCGAGGATGTCGGTGGCGGGGTCGATCTGCAGTTCGTGGCGCACGGGCCGGGTGATAGCGGCCGCGACACCGTCGACCTTCACCCCGCCTGCCGGCACGTCGAGCAGGAAGTCGAGGTTGAACGACGACAGGTCCTTGGTGGCACGGACTGTGAGCCGGGTGAAGCCGGACAACCTCCCGGTGGCGAAGCCGTAGCGGTCGTGGATGTCGTAGGCCAGCACGTCGATGCCGCCGTTGCCGTCGCGTGGGAAGTAGGCGTCGCCGATGCCCTCGGCACCGGGCGTGGGTGCGGCTCGCGACACGGCCGGCGCGCCGCTGGCGGAGAGGCTGAGGACGAGACCGCCCGTCAGTGCAGCGACTGCGAGCGTTCGACGAGCCATGTTCTCCAATCTATCCGAGGGGGCCAGCGTCCGGGCCGGTCGTGAAAAGTCGGTTGCACCGGGCGGTCCGGTACCGGCACCATCGTCCCGAGCGCGCGGCGTCGCCGTGCCCGTGACCGAGAGGAGCAGTGACATGCCAACCGCTGCCCCTGGCCTGCCCGCAGACCAGTCCCTCTCACCGACACGGAGCACCCACCGCGATGTCCCAGGACTTCACCCAGCTCGACTCTGACCGCACCGACTCCCGCCTTGACGGGATCGACCCTTCGTTCGTCTTCGACTTCCGGGCGTACGACGATCCCGATGACACCGACCAGCGCTGGTCCACCTGGCACAGCGTCGAACCCCTCTGCCGGGGACCCGAGCCCCGCCCGGCGTGGGTGGTCACCTCCCAGGCCGCCGTCGACACTGAGCTCGGGATCCTGAAGACCGGCAAGGAGGCCGACGTCTTCCTGCTCGAGCGAGCCGTCGACGACGGCCGCTCGGTGGTGATGGCGGCCAAGCGCTACCGCAACACTGACCACCGCAACTTCCATCGCAACTCCGCCTACACCGAAGGACGCCGCGGCCGCGACAGTCGCGAAGCCAGAGCCGCAGCGAAGGGCACGCGGTTCGGCCGTGCCGTCGCTGCCGGACAGTGGGCGAACGCCGAGTGGGAGTCGCTCAAGCTCTGCTGGACCCTCGGGCTGCCGGTGCCCTACCCGGTGCAGATCGACGGCACCGAGCTGCTGATGGAGTGGATCACCCACGACGGCGACTCGGCGCCGCGACTGGCCCAGACCAGGCCCGCCCGCGACCTGCTGGAGTGCTACTTCGAGCAGGTGCGCGACGCCCTCGCGGAGCTGGCCCGGCACGGGATCGTCCACGGCGACCTATCCGCCTACAACATGCTCGCGGCCGGCGAACGGCTCGTGATCATCGACCTCCCACAGGTGGTCGATCTGGTCGGCAACCCCGCGGGACCGGACTTCCTGCTTCGCGACTGCACAAACGTGTGCACGTGGTTCCGTGCGCGTGGCCTCGAGGTCGACGAGCACGACCTGTTCGGGGAGCTGCTGGTTCACGCCTTTTAGGGTCGTCCACATGAGGCACACGAGAGGACGGGTCGTCGAGATCGCCTCGCTGGCTGAGCTGGACGATCGGCTCGCGGCCGGATCGCGCTCGATGAACGGCTGGCGGGTCTCGTCGGTCGACCTGGGCGAACGAGGGTCCCAGCTGCGGAGCTGTGACGTCGCCGGTGCCACCTTCCTGGGATGCCGGTTCGCACCCGGCGACGAGGCCGGCGTCGAGGCTCGCGGGGCGATCGTTTTCCCGGCCATCCCGGACGTGCCGGTCGACGCCTACCGGGGCGATCTCTACTCTCCCCGCGAGCTCTACGACGCCGAGGTCTACCCGGGCTCGCTGGACGCCCGCGCCTACGGCTGGGCGCAGGAGCACCGGGACGAGGACGCGCTGCTCGCCCAGGCGCTGCACGACCACGCCATCGACCTCGCGCTGGCCGACTGGATCACCGCGGTTCGGCGGCCGCTGGTGGGACTCATGGGCGGCCACGCCGTCACGCGCGGGGAACAGGCGTACGCCGAGGCCGCACGGCTCGCGCGGAGCCTCGGCTCGAGCTTGGTCGTGGCCACCGGCGGCGGGCCGGGGGCGATGGAGGCGGCCAACCTCGGCGCCTACCTGTCCGGACACCCGGTCGAGGCCCTGGAGGAGGCTGTGGCGCACTTGGCCCGGGTGCCGTCATTCCGGCCTTCCGTGACCGCCTGGTCCGCTGCGGCGTTCGAGGTGCTCGACCGCTTCCCGGAAGGCTCGCAGTCACTCGGGATCCCGACGTGGCACTACGGCCACGAACCGCCCAACCCCTTCGCGACGGCGATCGCCAAGTACTTCCGCAACGCGCCCAGGGAAGCGGTTCTGCTGCAGGTCTGCGACGCAGGCATCGTGTTCCTCCCCGGCAGCGGCGGCACCGTGCAGGAGATCTTCCAGGACGCCTGCGAGAACTACTACGCCGACGAGTCGTCCGTCGCTCCGATGGTGCTGGTCGGCTCGGAGTACTGGACGGACGAGGTGCCGGCCTGGCCGCTGCTGACCGCTCTGGGACGAGGTCGCGTGATGGAGCCGTACCTCCACCTCGTCGACACCGTCGAGGAGGCGGTCGCACTACTCGGGGCGTGACGACCACGTGAGCCGCTCGTTGAACTCCCCATGAAGCTCACCCGCCGCGATCTGTTCCGGGCTGCCGGCGCCGTTGGAGGCGCCGCGGCGCTCGGCGGGTTGGCTGCCGAGGCGGTCGCCGGCGTCGCCGGCGGCCGGACGACGCTCACCGTGACGCTCCACAAGGGGCCTGCGGGAGAGGGTGGCTACCGGCCGATCGTCCGGGCCGACGGCGAACCCCACGTCGTACGCACCGACCTCGGTGCACGCGCCCTGCGGGGGCGGGGCGCGCGCCGCAAGCCACTGCTGGCGTTCGCCCAGCTCAGTGATGTCCACATCGTCGACGCCCAGTCGCCGATGAGGGTCGAGTACGTCGACCGCTACGACGACAAGGACGAGCCGGGAGACCCGACGCCTGGGCTCTTCGCGGCGGCCTACCGCCCCCAGGAGGTGCTCACGGCCCACATCGCCGAAGCGATGGTCCGGGAGATCAACCGGATCGGGGCGGGCCCGGTCACCGGGAAGCCGCTGGCATTCGCGATCCAGACCGGCGACAACTCCGACAACTCCCAGTACAACGAGCTCCGCTGGAACATCGACACGCTCGACGGTGGCGAGGTCCGCGCCGACTCGGGCGACCTCACCCGCTACGAGGGCGTGATGGACGGCGACCCGACGTACTACGACACCCACTACTGGCATCCGGACGGCACCCCGCAAGGCAAGGAGGATGACCAGCCGCGCACCAAGTACGGGTTCCCCGACGTCCCCGGTCTCCTCGATGCAGCCCGCCGACCGTTCCAGGCCGCCGGGCTGGGCATTCCCTGGTACACCGCGCTGGGCAACCATGATCCGCTCTCTCAGGGGAACTTCCCCTCGACGATGCAGCTGAACACCGTCGCGGTCGGGCCGCTGAAGATGATCTCGCCCCCCACCGGCGTGAGCCAGGCGGACGTGCTGGACGCGCTTCGTGGCAACTACGCCGACTTCGTGGCAGCGTTCGCGGCCACCCCCCACGTCCGGCAGGTGTCGCCGGACCCGGACCGGCGCCTGCTCCACCGCGCCGAGATCGTCGAGGAACACTTCACCACCACCGGCACTCCGGTCGGCCACGGCTTCACCGAGACCAACCGGGCCGACGGCACGGCCTACTACACCTTCGACCGCGGACTCCTGCGTTTCATCGTCCTCGACACCGTCAATCCCAACGGCGAGTCCAACGGCTCGCTCGACCAGACCCAGTTCGCCTGGCTGCAAGGCCAGCTGCAGGCCTCAGCCGGGCGACTGGTCGTCATCGCCAGCCATCACACGGCCAGCACCATGAACAACCCGATCGTCGGCACCGGGGGCGACTTCGAGCAGCGCGTGCTCGGGGACGAGGTCGTCGCCGAGCTTCTCCTGCACGACAACGTGATCGCCTGGGTCAACGGCCACACCCACACCAACAACGTCTGGGCGCACGAACGCCAGAGCGGTGGTGGCTTCTGGGAGATCAACACCGCCTCCCACATCGACTGGCCGCAGCAGTCGCGGCTGATCGAGGTCGCCGACAACCGCGACGGCACGCTCTCGATCTTCGCCACGATGGTCGACCACGCCGCGCCGCCGGCGTACAGCGGCGGGAACGGTCCGATCGCCCTGGCCGCACTGGGCCGCGAGCTGGCGGCCAACGACTGGCAGGAGAGGGACGTCAACCGCCGTGGCAGGCGCAAGGACCGCAACGTCGAGCTGCTGGTGGCCGCTCCGGCCTTCCTGGGCTGAGCCGCTCGGGGGTCTGCCGTTTGGTACCAAACGGCGCAGCCAGACCGCGAGAACCTGCCG
>JBJMIQ010000124.1:0-2645 GCA_045806805.1 Nocardioides sp.
GGCCTCGGCGGTGATCCCCATCGCCGAGCGGACGGCCTGGATCGGGACCTCCGTGAGGCTCCGGTCGTCACTCTCCTCGGGAACGCTCTTCTTCCGGGTGGCGTCCGCGGCCCACATCGGCGGCATGCCCCGCTTGTCGCCATCGGTGGACAGCACGCTCTGCAGCAGCCGCATCGCGGAGATGCCGTCGACGAGGGCGTGATGGGTCTTGGTGTACATCGCGACCCGGCCGTCGCGCAGGCCCTCGATGATGTGGGCCTCCCACAGCGGCCGCTCCCACGCGAGCCGGGTGCTGTGCAGCCGCGAGCAGAGCTCGAGAAGCTCGCGTACCCGACCGGGCTTGGGCAGTGCGCTGTGGCGGACATGGTGCTCGATGTCGAACTGGTCGTCGGGCTTCCACACCAGCTGGCCGCCGGTGCGGACCGAGCGGTAGGGGTGCTTGAGGAACAACGGTGCGATCTCGTCGACGTCGAGGGAGTTCTCGTAGAGCTCGCGCACGAAGTTGCGCCCTGCGCCCTCGGGCTTCTTGAACAGCTGCAACCCACCGACGTGCATGGGCTGGTGGCGGTTCTCGGCGTACAGGAACCCGGCCGACGTCGGATCGATGGGATTGACCACCGGTCCCCCTTCCCTGGTGAGGTCACCCGATCCTTGCCGGTTGACCGCGGGCCCACAACCCGTGAGTCCGCCTGCTGTCCACAAGGCCAAGTCCCGGTGGCGCCTTCCACAGGCGGTTGCTCACCCGTCTTCTCGCGTCCGTCCTCGCACCTAGCGTCCTGACGCACCGGATGGTCCGGGGGCATGGTTCGAGAAGAAGGAGTCGTCGATGAGGAGATACCTGATGGGGGTCGCGGTCGGGGCGGTCGTGATGGTGGTGGGAAGCGTGGGCACCGCCCTGGCCCTGCCCGGGGAGACCTGGGTGCCGCCAGGCGACACCATCGTGCGTGTCACCGGCAATGCCGAGGAGGGGTTCGGCATCAAGCACTACGACGGGCGCGCCGAGTTCCCGCCCACCACTTCCGAGGCCGTGGCCGAGTGCGGTGAGTACGACCACCTGCGGGCCCGTGTGCGGTGCCGCGCGGGGGTCCGCACCTGGTACCGCGACCTCGCTGACATCAAGGACGCGTTGCGGCTGGCCCGCCAAACACAATGACGGTGAAGACGGAGGGAGGGCCGGCGCCGCTCTGCGATGATCAGCCCCATGGAGGCCACGCCCTTCGACCAGCTGGTCTCACGCAGTCGCAGCTCGCTGAGGCAGCGGGTCGGGCGGTGGCGTACGCAGGGGTACCAGATAGCCCAGTGCGCCGTGGCTGCCGGAGTTGCCTGGTTCATCGCGTCCGATCTGCTCGGGCACCAGTCGCCGTTCTTCGCACCGATCGCTGCCGTTGTCAGCCTTGGTACGTCCTACAGCCAGCGTCTGCGCCGGGTGGCGGAGGTGACGCTCGGGGTGGCGATCGGGGTGTTCGTGGGCGACCTGCTGGTCCTGCAGCTCGGCCAGGGATGGTGGACGATCGCCCTGGTCGTGGCGCTGGGCATGTCGGTGGCGTTCCTGCTCGACGGCGGCCAGATCTTCGTCATCCAGGCGGCCGTCCAGGGGATCGTCGTCGCCGGCATCCTGCCGCAGCCGGGTCAGGCAGTGGTCCGGTGGACCGATGCGTTGATCGGCGGAGCGGTGGCGCTGGTCGCGGCGACCGTGGTCCCGGCCGCGCCCCTGCGGCGGCCGCGGCAGCAGGCCGCCCTGATCGTCGACAAGATCGCGGCGCTCGTGCGGGCGGCCGGGGAGGTGATGACTCTCGGGGAGGTGGAGCCCGCGCTTGACCTGTTGGCCGATGCCAGGTCGACCGACTACCTGGTCCGGGAGCTCCAGTCCGCAGCCGACGAGGGCATGAGCGTGGTGGCGTCGTCCCCGTTCCGGGTCCGGCACCGCGGCGACATGCGGCGGATGGGTGAGCTGGTCGATCCGCTCGACCGGGCGTTGCGCAGCACCCGCGTGTTGGTGCGGCAGACGGCCGTGGCGGCCTATCACCGGCGACCGGTGCCGGCGGCCTACGCCCAGCTGTGCGCCGAGCTGGCGGCCGCTGTCGACGTGGTCCACGAGGAGCTGGCGGCCAACCGGCTGGCGGTGGCCGCCCGCCGCCCGTTGCTGGACGTGGCCGAGGCCACCGGTGTGGTGGAACGCAGCCAGGTGCTGTCGGCGGAGGTGATCCTGGCCCAGATCAGGGCGGTGGTCGTCGACCTGCTGCTGCTCACCGGCATGGGTCCGCTGGAGGCGACCGACGCGCTGCCCCCGCCGCCGGCCGGACGCCCCGAGTGAGTGGCATGGTCGGTCAACAGTGGGTGCTGCATGTCGATCTCGACCAGTTCATCGCGGCCGTCGAGGTCCTGCGGCGGCCGGAGCTCGCCGGGCGGCCCGTGGTCGTCGGCGGCCGCGGTGATCCCACCGAGCGCGGAGTGGTGGCGACGGCGTCGTACGAGGCGCGTGAGTACGGCGTCGGCTCCGGGATGCCGCTGCGCCTGGCCGCGCGCAAGTGCCCGGACGCGGTGTTCCTGCCGGTCGACGCGCCGGTCTACGAGGCCGCGTCGGCGCAGGTGATGGCGACCCTGCGTGCCCTGCGGTGGGAGGGGATACCGGTGGTGGTCGAGGT
>JBJMIQ010000125.1:0-3598 GCA_045806805.1 Nocardioides sp.
ACCGGGGAAACCGACACTTTTCAGCCGTTGCGATGCCTTGGAAGTGCATGGATCGGCTGTGGGGTGTGACTCGCGTGACTCGTGGTCACAGGTGATTACCCGACGGCTCCGGCCCCGGGGGACACGCCACCGGCCGCGATCAGTTGATCGGCTGGTGGATGACCTTGCGGAAGTGGTCGACGATCAGCAGGTCGCCGGCGAGGTGGATCTCCGCGCCGTCGCCACGCCGCCAGAAGCGGGTCACCAAGGGGGCAGCGTCGCCGCTGATCACGGCATCCGGCTCCACACCGGGGTCGTCGATCACCCGGATGTCGTCGTCGTCGTAGTGGATGTCGTCCTTGGGGTCGGTGCCCCGGAAGCGGCCGAGCTGGACCCAGAGCGACTCGCCGGTGTCGGTGATGTCGATGCGGATCCGGTGCTCGAGCGGGCTGAACGAGCCCCAGTCCGGCGAGGCGCCGTACATCACGTCGAGGACCTCCTCGACCCCGTCGGCCGCGAGGGCCGTGTCGAGCGGGGTGACATCACCGGCCGTCTGCTCGGCATCGAGGCGATGGATCAGCGCCTCGTGCGCCTGCCGGCGGAAGATGAACGCCACGGTGTGGTCGCTCGACCAGGTCCATGCCTCGTCGGCCGGGTCGGCCTGCTCGAGCTCGGAGACGAGGGCGGAGGAGTACTCGTCGAAGGCCTTGAGCAGGTCGTCGTAGTCGGTCGGCCGGTCCGGGCCCGGATCATCCTCGTCCGGCCCGAGCGGCCTGGTCCGGACTGTCTTGGCCCAGAACCACTGCACCTCGGCCAGGTGCCACAGCAGGTCTGCGGCATTCCACTCCGGGCACCCGGGGACGCGCGCTTCGGGTTCGCAGGTCGCGAGAACGTCGCGAAAGCGACGTGACTCGGCGCGGATGTGTTCGAGATAGTCAGGGAAGTCGAGTCTCGCCATGCGCCGAACCTAGCGGGCCGCACCGACCTCGTCACCCGTCGCCCACGACCCGTTGACCGACACCGGAGGACCCGGCCAACATGAACATACGGAGGGATGTATAGTCATGCACATGACGACGAAGCGGGTCGCGGTCGCCGGTGCGAGCGGGTACGCCGGCGGCGAGGTCCTCCGCTTGCTGCTGGCCCATCCAGGGGTCGAGATCGGCGCCCTCACCGGGCACTCCAACGCTGGTGAACTCCTCGGCGCGCTCCAGCCGCACCTCGTGCCGCTGGCCGACCGGGTGCTGGAGGAAACGGACGCCGAGTCCCTCTCCGGCCACGACGTGGTGTTCCTGGCCCTCCCGCACGGCCAGTCGGGCGACCTCGCAGCCCAGCTCGGCCAGGACGTGGTCGTCATCGACTGTGGCGCCGACTACCGGCTCACGGATCCCGACGCCTGGGAGCAGTTCTACGGCGGTGACCACGCGGGGTCCTGGCCCTACGGGCTGCCCGAGCTCCCGGGCCAGCGCGATCTGCTCGCCGGGGCGACCCGGATCGCCGTCCCCGGCTGCTACCCGACCATCTCCACTCTCGCGATGGTTCCCGCTGTCGCTGCCGGGCTGGTCGAGCCCGACGTGGTGGTCGTCGCTGCGTCCGGTACGAGTGGCGCCGGCAAGGCGGCCAAGGCACACCTGCTCGGTAGCGAGGTGATGGGCAATGCGAGTGCCTACGGTGTCGGGGGAGTGCACCGCCACACCCCCGAGATCGTGCAGAACCTCTCCGGCCTCATCGAGGGGACGGTCACGGTCAGCTTCACCCCGCTGCTCGTCCCGATGCCGCGCGGCATCCTCGCCACGGCCTCCGCGCCGCTGGCTGACGGCAGTCGCGACCTGACCGCCGACGAGGCCTACGACGTCTACGCGAAGGCGACCGCCGACGAGCCGTTCGTCCATCTGCTGCCACCCGGGCAGTGGCCGCAGACCAAGGCCGTGCACGGCTCGAACGCTGTCCACCTGCAGGTGACCGTCGACGAGGCAGCCGGCCGCCTGGTGGCCGTGGGTGCGGTCGACAACCTCGCCAAGGGCACCGGCGGCGCGGCCGTCCAGTGCATGAACCTCGCGCTGGGGCTCGACGAGACTCTCGGGCTGACCACCGTCGGAGTAGCCCCATGACGGTGACGGCCCCGCGGGGCTTCCGCGCCGCGGGCGTCCCGGCCGGACTCAAGTCCGGCGGCGCGCTCGACCTCGCCCTGGTCGTCAACGACGGCCCGACACACGACTCCGCCACCGTCTTCACCGCCAACCGGTGCAAGGCCAACCCGATCCTGTGGAGCCAGGAAGTGGTCAAGGACGGGACCGTTCGCGCGGTCGTCCTCAACTCCGGTGGCGCCAACTGCTACACCGGCCCCGACGGCTTCCAGACCACGCACGCCGTCGCCGAGCGGGTCGCCGACCGCCTCGGCATCGGCGCCATCGACGTCGTGGTCTGCTCGACCGGGCTGATCGGGCTGGCCAACCCGCGGCAGAACCTCCTCGACGGGGTCGACGCCGCCCACGGAGCGTTGAGCGACACCGGCGGAGACGACGCGGCGACCGCGATCATGACCACCGACTCGGTCTCCAAGAACGTCGTGGTCGAGGGCGACGGTTGGTCGATCGGCGGGATCGCGAAGGGCGCCGGCATGCTGGCGCCTCAGCTGGCCACCATGCTCGTCGTACTCGCCACTGACGCCGTCGTCCCCGCCGGCCAGCTCGACGGGGCGCTGCGCGCGGCCACCCGGGTCAGCTTCGACCGGCTCGACTCCGACGGGTGCATGTCGACCAATGACACCGTGACGGTCCTGGCCAGCGGCGCCAGCGGGGTCACTCCCAGCGCCGCGGACTTCACCGAGGCTCTCACGCGTGCCTGCACCGACCTCGCCATGCAGCTGCTCAAGGACGCTGAGGGCGCCGATCACGAGATCGCGATCACCACGGTGAACGCAGCCACCGAGGACGACGCGGTCGAGGTGGGCCGAAGCGTGGCCCGGAGCAACCTGTTCAAGGCGGCCGTCTTCGGCAACGATCCCAACTGGGGCCGGGTGCTGGCGAGCATCGGGACGACCAGCGCCGCCTTCGACCCTGCGGACCTCGACGTCGCGATGAACGGCGTCTGGGTCTGCCGCGAGTCCACGCCTGCCGCGGATCCGGCCACCGTCGACCTCACCGGCCGCCAGGTCGAGGTGACGATCGACCTCAAGGCAGGCTCCGAGCGGGCCACCTCGACGGCTTCGTCCTCCGACGCGGCGTACGCGGGGCTGAGCGCGGCAGGCGGTCCCGACGCAGCCGCGGCGATCATGACCACCGACACGGTCGCCAAGCAGGTGGTCGTCGAGGGTGCCGGCTGGTCGGTCGGCGGGATGGCCAAGGGCGCCGGGATGCTTGCGCCGCAGCTGGCCACGATGCTCGTGGTCCTCACCACCGACGCCGTCGCCGAGGCCGGCGACCTCGACCAGGCCCTGCGGGCCGCCACCCGCGTCTCCTTCGACCGGCTCGACTCCGACGGCTGCATGTCGACCAACGACACCGTCGCCCTGCTGGCCAGCGGCGCCTCGGGCATCACGCCGTCGCTGCCGGACCTCACGGCCGCGATCACCCGTGCCTGCACCGACCTCGCGATGCAGCTGCTCGCGGACGCCGAG
>JBJMIQ010000126.1:0-13590 GCA_045806805.1 Nocardioides sp.
GAAGCCGTCCTGGGTGCCGTCGGCATCCATCCCGTTGAGCAGGATCTCCCCCGCCCCGAGCGCCGCCCCGCGGGCAGCCCACCCGATCGCGTCGAGGCCGGCGGACCGGCGACCGCCGTGGGTGGTCACCTCGAAGCCCGAGTCGGTGCCGTCGGCCCGGCGAGCATCGACCGACAGCACCAGCACCTGGCTGCCGAACCGGTCCGCGATCTCGGCCACCAGGTCGGGCCGCGCGATGGCGGCGGTGTTGACGGCGACCTTGTCGGCGCCCGCCCGCAGCAGCCGGTCGACGTCCTCGGCTGAGGAGACGCCTCCACCGACGGTGAGGGGGATGAACACCTCCTCGGCCGTCCGGGAGACGATCTCCAGGGTGGTGGCGCGTCCTTCGTGGGAGGCCGAGATGTCGAGGAAGGTCAGTTCGTCAGCGCCCTCGGCGTCGTAGGTCCGGGCCAGCTCGACGGGGTCCCCGGCGTCGCGGAGGTCGGTGAAGTTGATCCCCTTGACCACGCGCCCGGCGTCGACGTCGAGGCAGGGGATGACGCGGACGGCGAGGCTCATGCCCGCCTCGTCAGGGCCAGGGCGTCCTCGAGCGTGAACCGGCCCTCATAGAGCGCGGTCCCGATGATCGCGCCCTCGACTCCGTCGGGAACCAGCTCCTGGAGCACCTCGAGGTCGGCGAGCTCGGTGATCCCGCCCGAGGCGACCACCGGCCGGTCGGTGGCGGCGCAGACGCCTCGTAGCAGGTCGACGTTGGGTCCCTGGAGCATGCCGTCCTTGTTGACGTCGGTCACGACGTAGCGTGCGCACCCCTCGGAGTCGAGACGAGCCAGCACCTCGTAGAGGTCGCCGCCCTCCTGGGTCCAGCCCCGGGCCGCGAGCGTCCGGCCGCGTACGTCGAGCCCGACGGCGACCCGGTCTCCGTGCTCGGCGATGGCGGCCGCACACCACTGCGGCCGCTCAAGGGCGGCGGTGCCGATGTTGACCCGGCGACAGCCCGAAGCCATCGCAGCCGCGAGCGACTCGTCGTCGCGGATCCCGCCGCTCATCTCGACGGCGATGTCGAGGGTACCGACGATCTTCGCCTGCAGCTCCCGGTTGTGTCCGCGGCCGAAGGCTGCGTCGAGGTCGACGAGGTGGATCCACTCCGCCCCCGCCTCCTGCCAGCGCAGTGCGGCTTCGACGGGGTCACCGAACCGCTTCTCCGACCCGGCCACGCCCTGCACCAGCTGGACGGCCTGCCCGTCGGCGATGTCGACGGCGGGCAGGAGCTCGAGGTAGTCGCCGCGGCTCACAACGTCCCCACCCAGTTGCGCAGCAGCGCGGCCCCGGCGTCGCCGGACTTCTCGGGGTGGAACTGGGTGGCGCTGAGCGGACCGTTCTCGACGGCGGCGACGAACCGGTCGCCGCCGTGCTCGGTCCAGGTCACCAGGGGTGCTCGCGTGCGGTCGTTCGTCTTCAGCGCCCACTCGCGCACGCCGTAGGAGTGCACGAAGTAGAACCGCTCCCCCGCGACCCCGTCGAACAGGATGCTGTCCTCGGGCGCGGAGACGGTGTTCCAGCCCATGTGCGGCACGACCGGCGCCTGCAGCCGCTCGACCAGGCCGGGCCACTCGTCGCAGCCTTCGGTCTCGACGCCGTGCTCGTCGCCACGGGCGAAGAGCACCTGCATCCCGACGCAGATCCCCAGCACCGGTCGCCCACCGGCCAGCCGGCGTCCGATCGTGCGGTGGCCCCGCACCGCCCGGAGCCCGGTCATGCACGCGGCAAAGGCACCCACGCCGGGGACGACGAGACCGTCGGCTGCCTCGGCGGCTGCGTGGTCGGCGGTGAGCGCGACTTCAGCGCCCGCGCGCTCGAGAGCGCGGACGGCCGACCGGAGATTCCCCGAGCCGTAGTCGAGGACGACGACGGACTTCTCCTCAGGTGAGCGTGCCCTTGGTGGAGGGAACGCCGCGCTCGCGGGGGTCGATCGCCACCGCAGTGCGCAGCGCACGTGCGAACGCCTTGAACTGCGCCTCCACCAGGTGGTGGGGGTCGCGTCCGGAAAGGACCCGGACGTGCAGGGCGATCTGGGCATGGAAGGCGAGGGTCTCGAAGACGTGGCGGGTCAGCGAGCCGGCAAAACCCGGCCCCTCGCCGCCGATGAGGACGTACTCCTGTCCCTCGGGTTCGCCGAGGTGGACGCAGTAGGGCCGCCCGGACACGTCGACCACGGCCTGGACCAGTGCCTCGTCGAGCGGGACCGTCGCGTCGCCGAAGCGACGGATGCCGCGCTTGTCGCCGAGCGCCTCGCGCAGCGCGTCGCCGAGGACGATTGCCGTGTCCTCGACCGTGTGGTGGGCGTCGATCTGGGTGTCGCCGACCGTGTGGACCGCGAGGTCGATCAGCGCGTGCCGGGCGAACGACTGCAGCATGTGGTCGTAGAACCCGACGCCGGTGGAGACCTGGGCCTTGCCGGTGCCGTCGAGGTCGACCTCGACGTGGACCTGCGACTCCTTGGTCGTGCGGTCGATCGTCGCCCTGCGGCTCATCTCAACTCCTCCAGCGCCTCGGTGAGTGCCTTCCTGAATGTTCCCATCTCCGCAGGCGTACCGATGGAGACGCGCAGCCAGCCGTCGGGACCGGTCTCGCGGATCAGGACCCCGCGGTCCAGCAGAGCCTGCCAGACGGCGTGCCGATCGGCGAAGATCCCGAACAGCGCGTAGTTGGCATCACTCTCGGCCACGTCGAGCCCCTGCGCCCGCAGCCAGTCGACGCAGGCGTCCCGCTCGGCCCGGAGGTCGGCCACCCGGCCGAGCAGCTCAGGCGCGTGCCGAAGCGCCGCGAGCGCCACGGCCTGGGTCACTGCCGAAAGGTGGTAGGGCAGGCGGACGAGGCGGAGCGCGTCGCAGATCTCCGGTGCGGCTGCGAGGTAGCCCAGCCGGGCGCCCGCCAGCGCGAAGGCCTTGCTCATGGTGCGGGTGACGACGAGATTGGGGTGTTCGGGCAACAGCTCGAGGGCGCTGGGCGTGCCGTCGCGGCGGAACTCGCCGTAGGCCTCGTCGACCACGACCAGCCCGTCCCCCACCCCCTCGCAGAGCGTGGTGACCGCCGGAGGCGGCAGCGCCGTCCCCGTGGGGTTGTTGGGTGACGGCACGAGCACGAGGTGCGGGCGGTGCTCGTCGATCAGGGCCCGGGCACGGTCGAGGTCGAGGGAGAAGTCGTCCTCGCGGTGGCCGACGATCCAGCGGGTGTTGGTGACCCTGGCGTACTCGGGATACATCGAGTACGTCGGCGCGAAGCCGAGCGCCGTCCGGCCCGGCCCCGCGAAGGCCTGCAGCAGCTGCAGCATCACCTCGTTGGAGCCGTTGGCCGCCCAGACCTGCTCGGGGCGCAGGTCCCGACTCACGTCGGACGACAGGTAACCCGCCAGCGCCGCCCGGAGCTCGGTGAGCTCGCGGTCGGGGTAACGGTTCAGTGTCGTCGCAGTTTCGGCCACGGCGCAGGCGACGTCCGCCACCACCTCGGCGGAGGGTGGGTAGGGGTTCTCGTTGACGTTGAGCCGGACCGGAACGTCGAGCTGGGGGGCCCCGTAGGGCTCGATGCCGCGCAGCTCCTCACGGAGCGGGGGAAAGGACAACGCTCAGCCCTCGATGCGGGCGTGCACCGCGGCCCCGTGGGCGGGCAGGTCCTCGGCCTCGGCGAGGTCGACGACCTGCTCGGCCACCTCGGCCAGCGCCTCGCGGGAGTAGTCGACGACGTGCACGGCCCGCTGGAAGGTGCGCACCGAGAGCCCGGAGGAGTGGCAGGCGCACCCCCCGGTCGGGAGGACATGGTTGGATCCCGCGCAGTAGTCGCCGAGCGAGACCGGCGCGAAGGGCCCGACGAAGACCGCGCCCGCGTTGCGGACCCGGGCGGCGAGACCCGGGGCGTCATCGGTGTGGATCTCGAGGTGCTCGGCGGCGTAGGCGTTGACGACGTCGAGGCCCTGCTCGAGGTCGTCGACCAGGACGATCCCGGACTGACGGCCGGACAGCGAGGTCCGGATCCGCTCGTCGTGCCGGGTCACCGACACCTGCTTGTCGAGCTCGGCCTCGACCTCGTCGGCCAGGCTGTCCGACGGGGTCACGAGGACGCTGGCGGCCAGGGTGTCGTGCTCGGACTGGCTGATCAGGTCGGCGGCGACGTAGGCCGCGTCGGCGGTGTCGTCGGCGAGAATCGCGATCTCGGTCGGTCCGGCCTCGGAGTCGATCCCGACGACGCCCTTGAGCAGACGCTTGGCGGAGACCGTGTAGATGTTGCCGGGACCGGTCACCAGGTCGACCCGGCGGCAGGGGCCGGCGCCATGGGCGAACATGGCGATCGCCTGGGCACCACCGACGGCGTAGACCTCCTCGATCCCGAGCAGCGCGCATGCCGCCAGGATGTTGGGGTGCGGCAGGCCGTCGTGCTCCCGCCGCGGGCTCGAGGCCAGCGCGATCGATCCGACCCCGGCTACCTGCGCGGGCACGACGTTCATCACCACGCTGGACACCAGCGGGGCGACCCCTCCTGGGGCGTAGAGACCGACGCGCGAGACCGGCACCATCCGGTGAGTCACCCGGGCACCCGGCGCCAGCTCGGTGACGACGTCCCGCTCGAGCTCGGCCTCGCAGGTGAGTCGCAGCCGACGTACGGACTCCTCGAGGGCCGCGCTCACCGCCGGGTCGAGCCGGTCGAGTGCCTCCTCGAGCGCGCCCACTGGTACGACGATGTCGTCCTGCTCGACGCCGTCGAACTGCGCCGAGAACTCACGGACCGCCTCCACGCCGCGGTCCCTGACCGCGTCGCAGATGGGACGCACGGCATGGGTCGCGGCCTCGACGTCGAACTCCCCGCGCGGGACCGCGGCGCGGTAGTCGAACGAGGCGGCGGCGCCCCGCAGGTCGATCCGGCGAATCATGCTTATTCGGGGTCCCTGTTCATCGGGGTCCCCGCGAAGTCCGAGCGCAGCGAGTGACTTCGTGGGGTGATCTGGCGGAACGAAGTGAGCATTCGAATGGGGTGAATCATGGCGCCGAGTCTAGTTTGGGCCCGTCCAGCGCCGGTGGCTCGTGCCTCCCGTGGGACGTGCCGGTGCCCGATTAGAGTCGGGAACGTGAGCGACCGGCTGCCGATGTTCCCCCTGAACGCGGTGCTGTTCCCCGGCGTCAGTGTCCCGCTCAAGGTCTTCGAGGACCGCTACCGCGCCCTGGTTCACCACCTGCTCCGGGAGCCGGACCCGACCCTGCGCCAGTTCGGCTCGGTCGGGATCCGGGAAGGCTATGAGGTCGGCGACCACGGTGCCCAGTCGCTCTATCGCGTCGGCTGCCGGGTCAAGCTCTCCGAGGTCGAGTCGCACCCCGACGGAACCTTCGACGTGACGGCGGTCGGCCTCGACCGGATCCAGCTCGAGCGGCTCGACACCACCGGCGCCTTCCCGGTCGGACATGTCGTGGCCCGCCCCGAGCCGGACTCCGAGGTGCCGGAGGAGGTGGTCGAACGTGCCCGGGCGACGTTCGCGGCGTACCGCGTCGCGGTCGGCGCGATCCGCGCGGACCCCTATGCCGACGAGCTTCCCCGTGACCCGGGGATGTTGTCGTGGACCCTGGCCGCGGTCGCACCGCTGCCGATGCACGAACGGCAGGCGCTGCTCGAGGCCGAGGACGCGACCGACCGGTTGTGCATGGTCACCGAGCTGCTCCGGGTCGAGCTGCGGGCGATGAACGTGATCCCGTCCCTGCCGGCGACCGAGGTGGCACGCACCCGCTGGTCGCCCAATTGAGCCGCCGTTTCGGCCGGGGCCGGCTGTCGGGTGCGGGGGTTTCGACCCGCCCGCCGCGAACTCGCAAGCTCGTTCGCGGGGCTTGCTCAACCTTCGCCGCTGATCGCGGGCCTCGCGAGCGAGTCCCGCGGCGGCTCAGTCCGTCGTCAGCCGGATCAGGCCGTGGCCGGTGTCACCGTCCTGCCAGGTGCTGATCCCTAGGGCCTTGAGGGGCTCGAGGTTGTCCCTGGCCTCCTGGTCACCTTCGGCGAGGGCGTCGAGCCAGGCATCCCCCGCGTCGAAGTTCACGAAGAGGATCGCACCCGCCTGGTCCGCCTCGCGTACGACGTCGCGGAACGTCTCGGAGTCGCCGAGGCTTCCATCCTGGATGATCTCGGCGAGATAGTCGTCGTTCGGCCCGACCGCCACCACGTCGCCGGCCGATCGGCTGTGGAGGGGCTCGCTCATCGGTGCCCCGATCCGCTTCCTGACCTTGTCGAGGACGCCCTCGATGGCCTGGGCGTCGCCCTTCACCTTGACCCCGACCTCGCTGTTGGCGAAGGCATGGGGGTCGACGTCGTTGCCGACCGCGAGGACGGTCGAGTCGCCGAACAGCGTCTCGAGGTCCTCGGGAAGGGCGAGGCCGGTCCACTGCTCGGCCTGTGCGACCAGCTGGTCCGAACCCTGTCCGTTGCCGAGGACGCCCGCGAACTGGTCAAGGAGGCGCTGGGCCCAGCCGTCCGGCAGGCCGACCCCGACCGCCGCGGCGGTGTCGGCGGGCAGCGTGGCGAGCACGTCGTCGCCGGCGTCGGTGGCGGAGTAGCTCTGCTTCGTCATGGTCGCGTCGCCCACGGACTCGAGCTCCAGGGCACCGTCGTCGAAGCGCAGCGTGGCCGCCATGCCCTGGAAGTCCCGCAGGCCCGCGATCATCTCGTCGGGCAGATCGGGGCTGCCCGGCACCTCACGCTCGAAACTGGTCACGTTCCCGGAAGAGTCGACTCCGACGCCTCCGGCACCGCCCATCATCGGACCGAACGGGATGTTGAAGTTGTCGAGGTTGTCGGCGAGGTAGTCACCGGCCGCGGGAGCGGCGTAGAGGTTGAGCACACCCGCGTCGCCGACCTCGCCGGTCCACTGCTGGAAGGTCTCGTCGTCGGCCAGGGTGGCCTTGGCGGTCTCGGCGTCGATCTCCTCGGCGAGCGACTGGGTCTCCGCCAGCACCGCCCACTCGCCGGTGATGGACCAGCCACCGGTGTCGTCGCCCGCGCACTCCCGGATCCTGGCCAGCCCGTCGGCAGCGGCCTCGGCGTCGGTCACCTGGACGACGGCGGCCGGCGTCGGCTGCGCCTTGCCGAGGTCGACCGCTGCAATCGCCGCGCGGTCGCCGAGCCAGGGCTCGATGTCCTGCCCATAGGTCAGTCCGTCACAGGTCTCGGACACCTCGGCCCGGTCAAAAATGGCCCGCTTGATGTCGTCGTCGGCGTCGAGCCCGATCTTGTCCTCGAACGCCGGGAACTTGTTCAGCATCCTGAAGGCCTCGATCTTCTGCCCACCACTCGGGTCAAGGTCGATGCTGGCGTAGCCGATCGTGGAGGCGGGCAGCGCCTCGGCCGGCTGTGGACCGCTGGTGAGGAACGACGTCGCAGCCCACACACCTCCGCCGACGGCGGTCAGCCCGACGACGATCGCCCCGGCCACGAAGGCCTTGCGGCCACCGCCACCGCGCCGCGACTGGCGGGCCAGGGGTGCACCGCCCCCCTGCTCGAGGTACTCCGGCCCCGGCTGGGAGCCTGCGGGTGGCGTGGAGCTGGTCATCGTTCCCCCTGGGTGGTCATGCAGGGACGCTCAGCTGCGCACCGGCCCGGAAATCCTATCCGTCACCCGGTTGGCGCGGGGCTGGAAGTGTCACCGGCGTGGCGCTTGGTCAACCCCAGCAGTACGACGGCGAGCCCGAGGGTCGCGCCCGTTGGGAATGCGACGTAGGGACTCGCATCGCGGATCGACCTCGGCGGCCAGATATTCCCGACGATCCTCAGGTCGCTCGGCAGGCGGGTGCGTTCGGGAGCCGTCTTGGCGAGCTGGCGCGGGTTGGGCGGCCCGAGTGCCTGGCCGACCTGAACCATGATCCAGCCGGCCAGCACGGCTCCGACCACCACGGCGGCGAGGGTCACCAGCTCGGCGCGGTCGAGGAACAGGCCGCACAGGGCGCCGACGAGCAGGCCGGCGACAGACGCCACGATGACGTAGAGGCCGGTGGCGGAGAACTCCGACCGCAGGCCGGACAAGCCGAGCAGCCACTCGTGCCGGATCACCACGCCCACGGGCGGGGTCCACAGCCACTCCCACACGACGCCCGCCAGCGCACCGGCGGCGACACAGACGACCACCACGATGCCGGCTTGCGCGATCGCCGGCATGATGCCGCGGGACCGGGTCGTGTGCTCCTCGGTCAGCTGCTCAGGCATCCCGGTCCCAGGAGATGCTTGAGGTCGGCGAACAGGGCCGGGCTCGGCGTGACCCGGAGCCGGTCGTCGAGACGCAGCACGGTGGTGGCGTTGCGCGCCTTGAGGCGCAGCTGGACCTCGGTCATGCCCGGGTGGGTGGCCAGGACGTCCTTGAGCTGACCGACGACCGGTGGCGTGCAGCGGGTGGATGGGAGGCTGATCACGACCGGTCCGACCGGGCCCTCGGACAGGTCGGGGACGGTGACCTCGATGGCCTGGATCTCGGGCTGGTCCTTGCTCCGCGAGAGCCGTCCCTTGACGGTGATGATGGCGTCCTCGGTGAGGTAGGTGCTGGCGAGCTGGTAGGCGCTGGGGAAGAGCAGGACGTCGATCGCGCCGTCGAGGTCCTCGAGGGTCACCAGCGCCCAGTTGTCGCCGCGCTTGGTGATCTTGCGCTGCACCGAGGTGACCAGGCCGCAGATCGTCAGCACCGTCCCCTCCGGGCGCTCCTCGTCGAGCATCAGCTGGCCGATGCTGCAGTCGGTGCCGCTGGACAGCAGGTGCTCGAGGCCGAGCAGCGGGTGATCGGAGACGTAGAGTCCGAGCATCTCGCGCTCGTGTCCCAGCAGAGTCGTCTTGTCCCACTCGTCGATGTCGGGCACCGCTACGGAGATGCCGAAACCGGCGTCCGGGCCGTCGCCGTCGGCGCCCCCGAACAGTGAGTCCTGGCCGATCGCCTCGTTGCGCTTGATGTCGACGTACTGGTCGACGGCCGTCTCGTGGATGGCCACCAGGGCGCGGCGATGGTGCTTCATCTCGTCGAACGCCCCGGCCTTGACCAGCGACTCGATCACCCGCTTGTTGCAGACGAGGGCGGGCACCTTCTCCATGAAGTCGTTGAAGTCGGTGAACCGGCCCTTCTCCTCGCGCGCGGCCACGATGCCGGAGACGACGTTGGCGCCCACGTTGCGGATCGCGGTCAGGCCGAACCGGATGTCGTTGCCGACCGGGGTGAAGGTCGACTGGGACTCGTTGACGTCGGGCGGGAGCACCTGGATCTTCATCCGGCGGCACTCGTTGAGGTAGATCGCCATCTTGTCCTTGTCGTCCTTGACGGACGTCAGGAGCGCGGCCATGTACTCGGCCTTGTAGTGCTCCTTGAGGTAGGCGGTCCAGTAGGAGATGAGCCCGTAGGCAGCCGTGTGGGCCTTGTTGAAGGCGTAGTCGGAGAACGGGACGAGCACGTCCCAGAGTGCCTTGACTGCCCGCTCGGAGTAGCCGTTGGTGCGCATGCCCTCGGAGAAGGGGACGTACTCGGCGTCAAGGATTTCCTTCTTCTTCTTGCCCATCGCCTTGCGGAGCAGGTCGGCCTGACCCAGCGTGTAGCCCGCAAGCTTCTGGGCGATGGCAAGGATCTGCTCCTGGTAGACGATCAGGCCGTACGTCGGCTCGAGGATCTCCGCGAGCGGTTCGGCGAGCTCGGGGTGGATCGGCGTGATCTCCTGCTTGCCGTTCTTGCGCAGGGCGTAGTTGGTGTGGCTGTCGGCGCCCATCGGTCCGGGGCGGTAGAGCGCCAACACCGCGGAGATGTCGGCGAAGCTGTCGGGGCGCATCAGCCGCAGCAGACTGCGCATCGGGCCACCGTCGAGCTGGAAGATGCCGAGGGTGTTGCCGGTGCCGAGCAGCTTGTAGGAGTCGACGTCGTCGAGTGTCAGGTCCTCGAGGACGAGCATCTCGCCGCGGTTGGCCTCGATGTTGCGGACAGCATCGTCGAGGACCGTGAGGTTGCGCCGGCCGAGGAAGTCCATCTTGATCAGGCCGAGCCGCTCGCAGGTCGGGTAGTCGAACTGCGTGATGACCGCGCCGTCCTGTGGCCGCTTCATCAGCGGGATCACGTCGAGCAGTGGGGCGCTGGACATGATCACGCCGGCGGCGTGGACTCCCCACTGACGCTTGAGGCCCTCGATCCCGATCGCGGTGTCGACGACCTGCTTGACATCGTTGTCGGACTCGTAGAGCGACCGGAACTCGCCGGCCTCGCCGTAGCGCTTGTGGGTCGGGTCGAAGATGCCGGTGAGCGGCACGTCCTTGCCCATGACGGCGGCGGGCATCGCCTTGGTGATCCGGTCACCCATCGCGAACGGGTAGCCCAGGATCCGGGAGGAGTCCTTGACGGCCTGCTTGGCCTTGATGGTGCCGTAGGTGACGATCATCGAGACCCGGTCCTCGCCGTACTTGTCCGAGACGTAGCGAATCACCTCGCCCCGCCGACGCTCGTCGAAGTCGATGTCGAAGTCGGGCATCGACACCCGCTCGGGGTTGAGGAACCGCTCGAAGAGGAGCCCGTGCACGAGCGGGTCGAGATCGGTGATCCGAAGGGCGTACGCGACGATCGACCCGGCCCCCGAGCCACGGCCAGGCCCGACCCGGATGCCCTGGTCCTTGGCCCAGTTGATGAAGTCGGCGACCACCAGGAAGTAACCGGGGAAGCCCATCTGGAGGATGACGCCCATCTCGAAGTCGGCCCGGGCCCGGACCTCCTCGGTGACGCCGTCCGGATAGCGCACGGCCAGTCCCCGGTCGACCTCCTTCAGCAGCCAGGTCTCCTCGGTTTCGCCTTCGGGGACAGGAAAGACCGGCATGTAGGTGCCGTTGCCCTCGGTGAACGAGACGTCGCACCGCTCGGCGATGAGCAGTGTGTTGTCGCAGGCCTCCTTGAGGCCATGGCGGTGCTCCCACAGCTCGCGCATCTCTCCGGCCGACTTCAGGTAGTAGCCGTCGCCGTTGAAGCGGAACCGCTTCGGGTCGGACATGACGCTGCCGGACGAGACGCACAGGAGGTGCTCGTGGGCACCGGCGTCGGCCTGGTTGACGTAGTGGGAGTCGTTGGTCGCGATCGGCGGGATGCCCAGGTCTCTGGACAGCCGCAGCAGCCCTTCGCGGACGCGGTTCTCGATGTCGAGTCCGTGGTCCATCAGCTCGAGGAAGTAGTTGTCGCGGCCCAGGATGTCCTGGAAGTCGGCGGCCGCCTGCCGGGCCTTGTCGTAGTCGCCGATCCGGAGCCAGGTCTGCACCTCGCCGGACGGGCAGCCAGTGGTGGCGATGAGTCCCTGGGCGTAGTCGGCCAGGAGCTCGCGGTCGGCGCGGGGCTGGTAGAAGAACCCCTCCATCGAGGCTCGGCTGGAGAGGCGGAACAGGTTGTGCATGCCCGCGGTGTTCTCAGCGAGCAACGTCATGTGGGTGTAGGCGCCCGAGCCGGAGACGTCGTCGTCGCCGCCGTCGTTCCACCGCACGCGCTTCTTGTCGAAGCGGGAGGTGTTGGGGGTGAAGTAGGCCTCCATGCCGATGATCGGCTTGACGCCGTGGGCCTTCGCCTTGGACCAGAAGTCGTAGGCGCCGAACACGTTGCCGTGGTCGGTCATGGCGATGGCGCCCATCCCGAGCTCGGCGGTGCGGGAGAACAGGTCGTCGAGTCGGGCAGCCCCGTCGAGCATGGAGTACTCGGTGTGGACGTGGAGGTGGGCGAAGGACTCGGACGCCATCTGTGCGGGATGCTCCTCGGACGTCGTACGGGTTGGACTATGGGGGCAGGCGGCAGCGACCTCGGTGACCGACCGAGAGCGTTGTCCGGGGAAGGACCTCACCCTAAGCGATCACGGGACCCACTGTAGGGAGACCCACCGACAGCGGGCCGAAGCCGGCGTCAGCTCCCGGAGGGCTTGCCCCAGGTGTGACTGCGCTCGACCTCGATCCACGCGCTGATCCGCGGCTTGTCGCGCTTCGGGTACTGCTCCCCGCCGTAGTGCCGGGACAGCCGGTCGATGTCAGCCAGGTCCTCGTCATCGCGCCATTCGACCACGCGGCCCTGGAGGCTGACGTGGTCGTACCAGTTGTCGGCGCCGAGAACAGTCAGGCTCACCCGGGGGTCGTTGCGGAGGTAGTTGATCCGCTTCCGAGAGTCTTCCATGTTGACCAGGATCCGGTCGCCGTCCAGGAGGTACCACGTCGCCACCGAGACCGGCTGGCCGTCCGGGCGGACGGTGCTGATCACGGCGGGGTTGGCGGTCTCGAGGAAGGCCCGAATGTCGTCGCTGAAGGGCTGCGTCATGGACCCATCTTGCCCCGGCTACCGTCGCCTCATGAACGACGACATCCCGCCCGAGCTCCGTGGCGTGTCCCCGGATCCGGTGCACGAGCGGAGTACACCGGTGTGGGTGCGGGTGGTTGCGCTGCTGCTGATCGTCGCCCTGGTGGGGTACTTCGTGATCTCGGCGTTCTAGCCTGCGCCACCACGTCGGTGCTCCCGCACCGCGTCCAGGCTCTCGGTGATGATCGCCTGCACGATCCGGGCGAGCCGTTGCTCCCCCAGCTCAGGTGCGCGTCCAGCCATCGTGGCCGCGATCTGCGCCTCGCGAGCCGGGTCGCGGGTGGCATCGCGCTTGTGTCCCTGCACCGCCCGGGTGAGGGCCACCCGGCGGGCGAGCAAGTCACCCAGGTCGGCGTCGACGTCGTCGATCAGGCGACGGAAGAACCCGAGCGGATCGGACCCGGGCCAGGCCATCTTGATGTCGGGGGACTTCTCCTCGTTGGCATGGCCATCGGTCCGCTCGAGCTCGACGAACCCGCGCCGTTCGTAGAAGGCGCGGGCCGGCGTGTTCATCACGAAGACCCAGAGGCAGATGCCGTCCGGTCGGCGGGCCTTGACCAGGTCGAGCAAGGCAGAACCGACCCCGCGGCCGGCGTAGGTGGGGGCCACGTACAGGTCGTCCAGCCAGGTCTCCGTGAACCGGGCGTAGCCGGCCGCGGCGCCGCCGACCTCGGCCAGCCAGACCTCGTCGTTCGACTGGAGCCGGTCGGACAGCCAGTGCCGCACCGCGTCATCGGTGTGGACTCCCGGAGGCATCTTCGCCGTTCGCCGCGCGGACAGGTGAATGCTCGCGAGCGCGTCCTCGTCGGCCTCGTGGGCGGGCCGAAGGGAGAGCTCGGCCATCAGTGGGACTCCCGGATCACGTCGAGGGCGTGGGCCAGGTCGTCGGGGTACGACGCTTCGTACTCGACGTACCTGCCGGTGTCGGGATGCTCGAACCCCAGCTTGACGGCGTGCAGCCATTGGCGCTGCAGTCCCACGCGCCGGGCCAGGGCGGGGTCGGCGCCGTAGGTGAAGTCCCCGACGCAAGGGTGCTTCAGCGCCGCCATGTGGACCCTGATCTGGTGGGTCCGACCGGTCTCGAGCGTGATCTCGAGCAGGCTCGCGAACCGGTGTGCCTCGAGCGTCCGGTAGTGGGTCACGCTGTGGCGCCCGTCGGCCATGACCGCGAACTTGTAGTCCGCCTTCGGGTGCCGGCCGATCGGAGCGTCGATCGTCCCCTCGAGCGGGTCCGGGTG
>JBJMIQ010000127.1:0-6329 GCA_045806805.1 Nocardioides sp.
GATCCGTCACCTGCCCAAGGTCGGGTGGCTGCTGATCGTGCTGTTCTTCCCGTTCGTCGGCTCGATCGCCTGGCTGGCCGCCGGTCGCCCCACGTCGGAGGTGTCACCACGATCCCGTTACGAGCGGGCGGCGCCGGAGTATCCGGAGTACGACAGACCCCGCCGGGCAGCGGCGGTCGATCCTGCGAAGGACGAGGAGTTCCTGCGCCAGATCCGGGAACGGGCCGAGCAGCAGCGTCGCCGCTACGAGCAGTCCAGGAAGGCCGATCCCGACGAGCAGCGCGACTCCCGGTAGCCGGGACTACGTGAGACACCTGGGCCACCGGGCAACGGGCAGCCGCTCTCACCAACCCTTGACGACCTGGATCCCCGGCGGGGTGCCGGCCGCGTTCCACGCGACGAGCACTCGCCCGCGCGGCAGCGTCGCCGCTCGCAGGTACTCCACGTTGCTGGCGTTGATCCCGATCCGCTCAGTGCGGTGCAGATGGCCGTCGACAACCCTCGTGGCCCGGATGATCCGGTGATCCCCATCCGGGGCGATACCCGTTGACGTCACGACGCCATCGCCGTTGCCCGTGAGGGCGATGTCGGCGAGGCCACCGCTCGCGACCGCGATCTTGGGACCCAGTCGCCCGGCCGGTGACACCCGCTGGACGACGGCGCCCTCGTAGAAGTTCTTCTGCCAGCCGACGACGGCCGTGCCCGAGGGGGAAACCCCGATCCCGACGCCATCGATCGCGGTGCGCTTGTCGGTGAGATTGCGTACGCGCCCCATCAGTCGCAGTCGGGGCGAGATCCGGAGCAGACAGGCCAGCTTTCTGGAGTTCTGGTTTGGCGGGATCGCAGTGTTCCGGGTCCAGCGGGTGCATGCCGCGGTGATCACTCCACGGCGGTCCACCCCGACGTCGTCGGGAATCAGCTGCTCACCCTCGAAGGCCTGGCGCCGAATGACGTGGAGTGGTCCGAGCGTCCCGTCCGCGGCGACCCGCCGCGCCAACAGCGTCTCGTTGGTCCACACCAGCGTCGTCCGTCCGGAGTCCTCGACCAGGACCAAGGGCGGATCGACGTTTGGCCCCTTGCCAACGGTGCGCACCGGCCCGAGTAGGTTGCCGGAGCCAAGCGTGCGCAGATAGGGCCGATAACCGGCGTCGGTGATCCGCGCCCAGGTGATGACTGCACTGCCGCCCGGACGGACCCCGACCTCAGCGCCGTTGACCCAATGAGCGTTCGGACTCACCTGGCGCACGGGCGACATGCGACCGGTGCGCGAGAAGCGACGTGCGTAGAGGTAACCGCCCCCGATGTCCGGCAGCTGGTCCCAGATGACGACGCCGTCGCCGTCACGGTCCACGGCCACCTGGTTCACGGACCAGACCTGGTCGATCGATGCCACCGTACGAACCGGCAGAACGGTTCCGTCCGCCTTGCGGATCAGCAGCTTGAACTGACCGTCGGACACGAATGCGAACGCCGTGTCGCCCTGCTGATCCGTCGCCTGATCAGCAGCGGAGGCCGGGACGGTGGACGGCGTCACGGATTGCGGCCGGCTGTAGCCGCCCTCGGCAGGGGCGACCGGGGCCAGGCAAAAAAGGAGCGAGAACAGAACCACCACGACGCGGTGCACAGCAGCGAATCCTGCCACGCTCGGCACTGCCACGAGAAGGGCCTGGACGCTCACCCGCAAGGCCGCCCTCGTTGGCCTATCCTTTGTCCTGCGGATGGGCCGGCCGGGCGACCGCGTCGTACTCCTCACAGAGTGCGCCGAGGAAGGTCCGGGCTCCACAGGGCGAGGTGGTGGCCAACAGCCACCCGGGGTAACCCGCGGGAAAGTGCCACAGAAAACAGACCGCCCCGCGTGCGGGGTAAGGGTGAAACGGTGGTGCAAGAGACCACCAGTACGCCGGGCGACCGGCGTAGCTAGGCAAACCCCACCTGGAGCAAGGTCAAGAAGTCCGGTGCCTTCGGGCGCCGGGCGCGCGCACGTTCGAGGGTGGCCCGCCCGAGTGCGCGGGTGGACCGCTGGAGGCGGCCGGCAACGGTCGTCGTAGATGGATGGTCGCCGCGACGCCCCTGGCGTCGTACAGAACCCGGCCTACAGGCCGGCCCATCCGCCTCACTCCCGCTGGCCTGCGGAGACGCGGTCAGCGGGAGCTGGCAGTCCCCACAGAGTCCGCACCACGCCCACTTACCCCGTTGAGACTCCCCCGGACGGGTCCTGGCCGCTCGGAACGGCGGAGCGGGCGTCGACGGCCGTCGTCGGCAGGGTGTGGAGGTGGGCTGCGGCCGACGCCGCCGCGTCCTGCATCGTGCCCTGCTCGGCGCGGTGCCGTCGGATGGCGAACAGGGCGAGGAGGATGCCGAGCGCGCTGAAGACGACCATCACCCACGACGCGGCGGCCAGTCCGGAGGCCAGGGCGTCGGCGGCGGACGCGCCGTCTGCCTGCTGGTTGGCGGTCACGGTGCCGTAGATGGTCGCGGCGAGGGCGGTGGCGACAGCAGCTCCGACGTACCTGGCCATGTTGGAGACGCCGGAGGCCTCGCCGACCTGCTCGGCGGGGACGCAGGCGGTCGCGGCGGAGGACGAGGGCCCGTTGGAGAGACCCATGCCCATGGCGATCGCGACCAACGGCAGCAGGAATGTCGCGTACACCCACGACGAGTCGGTGAAGCCGATCGCTGCGAACCCGGCGGTCGTCATCACGAAGCCGACGCCGATGACCTGTCGGCCACCGAACTTCTTCGCCAGCCTGGGCACGAGCGGCGCCACTATCACCAGCCCCGCCGTGGCCGGCAGCGTCGCGAGTCCGGCCTCGAGCGGGGAGAACCCCAGGCTTGCCGGGTCCTGGAAGTACAGGCTGAGCAGGTACATCAGGGCATTGATCGTTCCGGCACCGATCAGGATCGCGACCGTGGCCCCGACCAGGATCCGGTTGCGCAGCAGGCCCAGGTCCAGCAGGGGCGCCTGAACCCGGCGCTCGACGGTCACGAACCCGAACCCGGCCACGACCGCGATGCCGAAGCACACGAACGTCTCCATGGAGACCCAGCCCCACTCGCCGCTCTTGCTGACGCCCAGGATCAGGGGCGCCAGCGTCATCGCGATCAGGACGGTGCCGGCGTAGTCGATAGAGCGCGGTGCGTCGGGATCGCTGGACTCCGAGACGGTCGCGAACGTCAGCAGCATGCACAGTACGGCGACACCGGCGTCGATCCAGAACAAGCCCTGCCACCCGGTCGTGTCGACCAGCACGCCCCCCAGGAGTGGTCCCGCAGCGGCTCCCACAGCCGCCGCCGCGCCCCACAGCGAGACCGCGCGCAGGTTGGCCTCACCCGTCGTCGCCACCGAAAGCAGGCTCAGCCCACAGGCCAGGATGGTCGCCCCGGAGGCGCCCTGGATCAGCCGTCCAGCGATCACCATCTCCCCGGACCCGGCGAGCGCGATCATCACGCACGACACCACGAACAGCAGCAGACCGAGCTGGAAGATGCGCTTGCGGCCGAAGACGTCGCCCAACGAACCGGAGGTGATGATCACCGCCGCGCCCACCAGGGAGTAGCCGGTCACGGCCCACTGGAGCGTCTCGAGCGACGTCCCGGTGTCCTCGCTGATCGCCGGGAGCAGGATGCTCACCGCCGAGGTGTTGGCGTTGACGACCAGGGTCGAGATGCAGGTCGCTGCCAGCACCCCTCCGGTCCGCTGAGACGGCTTCACGGCGACGTCGCTCACGGGCAGACCGTAGGCCGCCTCTGCTCGCCTTTCCTTCACCCGTTCCGGGCCAGTGCTTCCCGGCCTTGGTGTCGGTCCGGCCCGGGGATGGCTTAGTGCACTTCGAGCTGGACGAGGACCTTGTCGAGGTCGTGCACCTCGACGTCGACGGTTCCCGGCTGGTCGAGGTTGGTGATGGTGAGGGTGGACTTGCCCTCCTCGTACTCCAGCTCCTGCTCGGGCGTGGAGTGGACGTGGATCTCGCCGGGCGCGTCGGCGGTGACGTCGAGCTCGACGTCCTGGCCGGCGTCGACCTCGATCCGGTCACCGTTCGGCGTCACCTGATTGCCGTTGATGGTGACGGCGATGGTCTTCGGCGCCTCGCTCGTCTGGGAGTTCCCGCCGGAGGCGGAACCTGCGTCGCCCCCGTCGTCACCGCCACACGCACTGGTCAGGGTGAGCGCACAGAGCACGACAGCCATGCTCGCCAGGGTTCGACGCATCTCGCTGTTCCTTCTCGCTGGGTCCTCCGTCAAGCCGTGGTGCGGCAGCGCATCTGCCCCCGCTGATGGCGCCGCCGCACCACTGGCTCCCTGGGAACCGGGCCGACCAGGGGTGCTTGTCCCCCTCGCCATGGGGGGCGAGACGCCGACCCGGCTCTGCGAAACGACGGTACGCGGTCGACGCCCGCGCCATGGGCCGATTGCGGAAATCGCTGCTCTTGGCGGAGAGCGCGGCTAGAGCCCCGACACACCCTCGTCGTAGGTCCCGAACGTGTGTCCGCGCCAGGCCTTCGCGGCGAGGTAGCGGCCATTACCGGGCGAGAGGTGCAGCCGGGTCGGCACCAGCCTGTTGACCTGGATGCCGGCGTCGGCCAGCTGCGTCGCCTTGTCTGGGTTGTTGGTGAGCAGGTCGATCTCGTCGACCCCCAGCCCCAACAGCATCTGGGCCGCGACCGTGTAGTCACGCTCGTCCTTGCCGAAGCCGAGCGCGGTGTTCGCCTCGTAGGTGTCGAGACCCGTGTCCTGCAGCGCGTAGGCGTCGAGCTTGTTGTAGAGACCGATGCCCCGGCCCTCCTGCCGGAGATAGAGCAGGTAGCCGCCCACGTCGGAGATCCGTACCACCGCCTCGCGGAGCTGCGGCCCGCAGTCGCAGCGTTGGCTGCCGAGAACGTCGCCGGTGAGGCACTCGCTGTGCACGCGCACCAGAGGTACGTCGTCCGCGTCAGCAGGGCCGGTCCCTGCCCGGTCTCCCAGCGCGATCGCGACGTGCTCCCGGCCGTCGGACAGACCGTCGAAGCTCAGCATCGTGGCCTCGGTGAGCCTGCCGTCCTCGAGGCGCAGTGGCAGCGGGACCTGACCCCGCACCGTGGCCGGCGTGACCGGTGACATGCTCACCCTTCCCGCGATGTCGCGGCGAACCGCGAGGACAGGGCGTAGCGCAGCAGCACCACGTCGCCGATCTGTCGGGCCTCCGCCAGCTCGGCGCGGCGGCCCGGGTTCCAGGGGAAGGAGCCGTCACCCACGAACCGGCGGGCGCGCGAGTTCCCGACGAAGAACGGCGCGATGACCAGGTGCAGCTCGTCGGCGAGGTCTTCGGTCAGGAACTGGGTGTGAACCCGCCCCCCGCCCTCGACCATCAGCCGTCGGACGCCGCGCTCGAACAGGTCCTGGACCATCCGCGCGAGGTCCACCGGCTGCCCGCCGTCGACCACGGTCGCCACCTCCCCCAGCCGCCGGTGAGCGGCGGGCACGGCACGGCTGGCGCAGTAGACGATCTTCTCGCTGTCGCCGGTGGCGAAGAAGCTGCTGGACGCATCCAGCCTGGCCCGCTCGGTGATGGTGACCTTCCTCGGCGTCTCCGCAAGCCCGCGGGCCCGGCGCTGCTGGCGCAGCGACTGGCTGCGCACGAGGAGTCGCGGATTGTCGCTCCGCACCGTCGCGGCCCCGACCAGGATCGCGTCGCACTCGGCCCGCACCGCGTCCACACGTTCGAGGTCCGCCTCGTTGGAGAGGACCAGTCGCCCGTTGTCGGCGGCGTCGAGGTAGCCGTCGAGGGACATGCCGCAGCTCAGGATCGTGTAGGGCCGCTCACCCATGGGCCCGGCCCCTCCCGGCGAGGCGCGGCTGTTCCCGGGGTCGCTCTTCCTCCGGCCGGCTTCGGACCCGGCGAGCCCAGTCCACCACCAACACGACAGCCCCGGGCAGGTTCGCAACCAGCACGATGGCGGCGAAGGCGACCGCGGTCTCCACACCCAGCCCGGCTCCGATTCCTGCCGCACCGAAGGCCCACGCGGCCACGCCCTCGCGCGGCCCCCACCCGGCGAGGTTGATGGGCAGGCCGGCCGCCAGGAAGACCAGCAGCGTCAACGGGAGCAGGGCCACGGCCGACGTCGTGACACCGACCGCCCGCGCCGCGAGGAGGTACGTCGCGAGGAAGCACCCCAGCGCCACCGTCGACGCGAGCACGATGCCGGGCAGGGCGTGCCGGACCGTCAGCACGGCCCGAAGGTCGTCACGTACGACGCGACGCACCCTCGCCGCCCACGAGTCCGGGTGGGATGGCGCCGTCAGCTGCACCACCAGGGCCACCACGGCGACCACGAGGCCCAGGACAGCGAGCC
>JBJMIQ010000128.1:0-4859 GCA_045806805.1 Nocardioides sp.
GGTGGGCGTGCTGGTGCAGTACACCGGCGACGCCGACGCGGCGCGTGGCGCTGCGATGCAGATCGCGGCGATGCGTCCGCAGTACCTCACCCGCGAGGACGTGCCGGCCGAGATCGTCGAGAAGGAGCGCGAGATCGCCGAGCAGACCTCTCGCGAGGAGGGCAAGCCCGAGCAGGCGATCGCGAGGATCACCGAGGGCCGGCTCAACGGGTTCTTCAAGGACGTCGTCCTGCTCGAGCAGCCGTCGGTCACCGAGAACAAGAAGACCGTCAAGGCGGTGCTCGACGAGGCCGGTACGACGTTGACGCGGTTCGCCCGCATCGAGGTCGGGTCCTAGAAGGCACCGATACCCTCACCCCGAACACTCTCGGAGCAAGGAGAACGCGTGCCCGGCTACCAGCGAGTCCTGCTCAAGCTCTCCGGTGAGGTGTTCGGGGGAGGGAAGGTCGGCGTCGACCCCGACGTCGTCCAGACGATCGCCCACGAGATCGCGGCGGTCACCGAGTCCGGGGCCCAGATCGCGGTGGTCACCGGTGGGGGCAACTTCTTCCGCGGCTCGGAGCTGCAGCAGCGCGGCATGGACCGCGTGCGCGCGGACTACATGGGGATGCTGGGCATCGTCATGAACAGCCTGGCGCTCCAGGACTTCCTGGAGCGGATGGGCATCGAGACGCGGGTGCAGACCGCGATCACGATGGGTCAGGTCGCCGAGCCGTACGTCCCGCGCCGGGCGATCCGGCACATGGAGAAGGGCCGGGTCGTCATCTTCGGTGCCGGCATGGGGCTGCCCTTCTTCTCCACCGACACCGTGGCCGTGCAGCGAGCGCTCGAGACCAGGTGCGACGTCGTGCTCGTGGCCAAGAGCGGGGTCGACGGCGTCTACAGCGCCGATCCGCACCTCGACCCGACAGCCACGAAGTTCGACGAGCTGACCTACGACGAGGCGATGGTCCGCGGGTTGCGGATCATGGACCAGACCGCTTTCGCGCTGTGCGGCGAGAACAAGCTGCCGATGGTCGTCTTCGGGATGGAGCCCGAGGGCAACATCCTGCGCATCGTCCGGGGTGAGAAGATCGGGACCCTGGTCAGCGCGGGCTGACCGGAACCGGCTCGCCGAACCGAGCGAAAGGGAACAGCCGTGATCAACGACATCCTCCACGAGGCCGACGACAAGATGGACAAGTCGGTCGAGGCGACGCGTGAGGAGTTCGCGGCGATCCGGGCGGGACGCGCGCACCCGAGCATGTTCAACAAGATCATGGTCGACTACTACGGCACGCCGACGCCGCTCCAGCAGCTCGCGTCGTTCACCTCGCCCGAGGCGCGGATCGTGCTGATCCAGCCCTACGACATGGGCGCGATGGGCAACATCGAGCGGGCGATCCGCGACTCCGACCTCGGGGTCAACCCCGCCAACGACGGCAAGCTGCTGCGCTGCGTCTTCCCCGAGCTGACCGAGGAGCGCCGCAAGGAGTACATCAAGGTGGCCAGGTCCAAGGCCGAGGACGGCCGGGTCGCGGTGCGCAACCTGCGGCGTACGGCGAAGCATGCGCTCGAGAAGCTCGAGAAGGACCACGAGGTCGGCCAGGACGACGTCACCGGCGCCGAGAAGCGGCTGGACGGGATGACCAAGAAGCACACCGACGAGATCGACGAGATGCTGAAGAACAAGGAAGCCGAGCTGATCGAGGTCTGAGCGACCACGAAGCCCGCGACCGCCCCATGACCGACCCCACGCCCGCCCCGCCGGTGGACCACGGCCGGGCGGGTCGCGACCTGCCCGTCGCCATCGCCTCGGGTGCCGTACTGCTGCTCGGCATCGCCGGATCACTGGTCTTCTGGAAAACCGCTTTCATGCTGATCGTGGCCGGCGCGGTCGTGGTGGCGATCTGGGAGCTGCACCGGGGCTTCCTGGCCAAGGACATCGACCTTCCCGAGCAGCCGCTGATGCTGGGCGGGGTGGTGATGGTCGTGGTGGCCTACTTCTTCGGGCCGGCCGCCCTGGTCACGGCCACCGCGGTCACCGCACTCGTCATCATGCTCTGGCTGCTGCGTCGCGGTGTCCCCGGCTACGTCCAGAACGCCACCGCCTCGGTCTTCACGCTGATCTACGTGCCGTTCCTGGGGTCGTTCGTGGCCTTGCTGCTGGCCGAGGGCGGGACGCGCGACTTCGACCGCTGGGACGACGGCGTCCGCGGGATCATCGTCTTCATCCTCGTGACGATCGCCTCCGACATCGGCGGCTACTTTGCCGGGGTGCTCTTCGGCCGCCATCCCATGGCCCCGGTCATCTCCCCGAAGAAGTCGTGGGAAGGCTTCGCCGGTTCCATCGTGTTCTGCGTGGCCGTCGGTTATGCGCTGGTCGTCTACTTCCTTGACGGCGACTGGTGGGTCGGGATCGCCCTCGGCCTGATCGCCGCGGTGATGGCGACGCTCGGCGACCTGTGCGAGTCGGTGATGAAGCGCGACCTCGGGATCAAGGACATGAGCCAGGTGATCCCGGGCCACGGTGGTCTGATGGACCGGCTCGACTCGCTGCTGGCCACCATCGCGCCGATCTGGCTGCTGCTCCACTACCTGGTGTTCTGATGCTTCACCTCGTCCGCCACGGACGTCCCTTGGTGGTCCATGATCGGCCGGCGGACACCTGGGAGCTCGACCCTGCGGGCTTCGATGACGTGTGGACTCTGCGCGAGTCGGGTCGGCTGCCCCAGCAGGCAGCGTGGTTCGGCTCTCCCGAACCCAAGGCCGTCGGCACCGCCCAGCTCCTCACGGAGGAGGAGGTAGGAATCGTGGACGACCTGCGGGAGCACATCAGGGCGACCCGCGACTGGATCGGCGATTTCGAGGCGATCGTACGACGCGCATTCGCCCATCCCGGCCTACCTGCTCACGACGGTTGGGAGCCGCTGGAGGATTGCCAGGCTCGCGTGACGCTGGCGGTCCGCGGCATCCTCGGGACACATGGCGGGATGGACGTCGTACTCGTGGGCCACGGCACTGCCTGGACGCTGCTCGCTTCCGAGCTGACCGGGCGGCCACCAGACCTCGACCGCTGGGCCAACCTCCAGATGCCCGACCTGATCGTCGTGGACGCCTGACCGATTCTGGATAGTCCGGCACCCAATGGCTGCCGACACGCCGTCGGGGGCAACCATTTCGTGCCGGACTATCGGAGGCGCTCACCATCGAACAGCCAGCGCTTTCATCAGCCCAGCCTGGCGGCGCGCCCGCCGTGTGGCAGGGCCCCTCCATCTGGGAGAATCCTGTCGATGACCACGGAGCGGACCCCCGAGCAAGTGACGGGGCAGGACACCCACGAGCAGGCCAGGGACAGGTGGCAGCGCGACCACCCGACCTTCATCGCGCTGGCCGGCTTCTTCACCGGGATGTTGTCCGTGACGATCGTGCCGGGTGCCTGGGCCGGCCTCCTGCGGCTGCTCTTCCCCTACGACACCGCGGAGGACCTCTTCCCCTACGTCCTGGTCATCCTCGTGGTCCCGCTCGGCCTGGTGCTCGTGGAGCGCACCCGCCGGTTCGGCACCTACATGTTCATCGGCATGGTCCTGACCACGGTGGTGGTCCTGTGTGTCGCCTCGCTGGTGCTCTACTTCATGGTCCGTTCCCAGGCCTGAGCCACCCGACGATTCGGGCGGGCAACTCGCGGATGGGATGATCGGACCCTCATGTCCGACAACCCCACCCAGCTTCCGTTGGTCTTCGACGAGCCCCGCGGGCGTCGCAAGCCCCCGCGCCATCTGGCCGACCTGACGGCCGACGAGCGGGGCGACCGCGCGGTCGAGCTGGGGCTGCCCCGCTTCCGCGCCCGTCAGCTGTCGACCCACTACTTTTCGCGGCTCGTGGACCAGCCCGACCAGATGACCGACCTGCCGGCGGAGGGCCGCTCTGAGCTCGTCGCGGCCATGCTGCCCGAGCTCATGACGCCGCTGCGCACCATGGAGGCTGACCGGGGAACCACGCGCAAGACGCTCTGGAAGCTGTTCGACGGGGCTCTGGTCGAGTCGGTGCTGATGCGCTACCCCGACCGGGTCACCATGTGTGTGTCCAGCCAGGCCGGCTGCGGCATGGCCTGTCCGTTCTGCGCCACCGGCCAGGGTGGCCTGCAGCGCAACATGTCGGCCGCCGAGATCGTCGAGCAGGTCGTGGCCGGAGCCCGGGCGCTCGCGCGCAACGAGGTCCCCGGCGGCCCGGGTCGCGTCTCCAACGTCGTCTTCATGGGCATGGGGGAGCCGCTGGCCAACTATCGGGCCGTGATGGGCGCCGTACGGCGGCTCACCGACCCCGCGCCCGACGGGCTCGGCATGTCGGCGCGGGGCGTGACCGTGTCGACCGTCGGCCTCGTCCCGCGGATCCGCCAGCTCACCGAGGAGGGCGTCCCGGTGACCCTCGCGCTCTCGCTCCATGCGCCCGACGACGAGCTGCGCAACGAGCTGGTGCCGATCAACACCCGCTTCTCCGTGGCCGAGAGCGTCGAGGCGGCGTGGGACTACGCCCGGGTGACCAGGCGCCGGGTCTCCATCGAGTACGCCATGATGCGCGGCATCAATGACCAGGCCTGGCGGGCCGACCGACTGGCCGACATCCTGCTCGCCCGCGGCACGATGCCGGCGGGTGGGGGCTGGGTGCACGTCAACCTGATCCCTCTCAACCCGACCCCAGGCTCCAAGTGGACCGCCTCCGAACCGGCCGACGAGCGTGAGTTCGTCCGCCGCCTCGAAGCCCGCGGCATCCCGACGACCGTCCGCGACACCCGGGGCCGCGAGATCGACGGCGCCTGCGGCCAGCTGGCGGCGACCGCGGACTGACGCGTCGACCAACCGGCCGACAGACGGGCGCGA
>JBJMIQ010000129.1:0-3475 GCA_045806805.1 Nocardioides sp.
GCCCGGGCTGGTGAGCGTCCCGTCGGTCGACGACCCATTCGCGCTCGGCGGTGCCGGTCCAGTTGGCGCCGATCTGTTCGACGAAGCAGTCGAGGTCGAGCGCCTCCCGCTGAAGAATCCCCCCGGAGTCCAGCCGGGCCAGGGCCAGCAGCCGCGTCGAGAGCGCGTCCATCCGGTCCAGCTGGCGCAGCACGACGTCACTGTCGTCGTAGGCCAGCGGGTCCGTCAGACTGCCCTGGATCAGCTCGACGTGACCACGTGCGATCGCCACCGGCGTACGGATTGCGTGTGAGGTGTCACGCAGGAACTCGCGTTCCCGCTGTAGCAGGCGGTGTCGCTCGTCCGCCATCTCTTCCACCTGCCGCTGGGCCTCCACACGACGCCGCGCGTGCCAGACCATGGCGATCAGCAGCATCGGCATGAGTGGCACCTCGGAGAGCTCCGGTGCATCGATCCGGCCGCCCAGGTAGTGCGCCCAGAAGATCGCACCGGTCACCACGGTGACGGCACCGATGACGAGCAGCGTCGGCGCCATCGGCCACACCCGGAAGCCGTAGACCAGCGTGACGGCCAGGAACATCAGGTGGTACGGGATCGTCTCCTCGCCGGGCAGCGCCACCATGGCGGCGAGCATCGCGAGGGAGAACACCGCGAGCACCAGGTCGACGACGAGTCCGGTTCGCCCCCCGCGCGCGCCTCGATCACCATCGTCGCCCCCGGTCCGGGCGAGGACCTCAGACGGCCTGGACTCGGTAGCCAACATTGCGCACCGTCCGTACGACGTCACCGGGCAGCTTGCTGCGCAGTCGCGCGATGCAGGCATCCACCACGTTGGTCCCGGGGTCGAAGTCGTATCCCCAGACCTCGGACAACAGCTCGGCGCGCGAGCACGCACCGCCTTCCCGGCGCATCAGGCACTGCAGCAGGAGGAACTCCCGGTGAGTGAGTTCGCAGACCCGGCCGCGCACCCGCAGCTCGCACCGGCGCAGGTCCAGGGTGAGACCGCCGAGTCGCACGAGGTCCTGGGTGCCGGCGACCGGGACGCCACGCAGCCGGGTGCGCACGCGGGCCAGCAACTCACGGACGGAGAAAGGTTTGGGCATGAAGTCCACGGCGCCGCGCTCCAGGCACTCCACCCTGGTCTGCACGTCGGCCGCGGCGGAGAGGACCAGCACCTTCTGATCGGGGTTGTGGGCGATCAGACCACCCAGGACTGCCTGTCCGTTGACACCGGGCATCAGCAGGTCGAGGACGACCAGATCGGGCTTCTCGGCCAGGGCACGGCTCAGCCCCGCTGCGCCATCGGTACTGGTCAGCACGCAGTGACCCTCGTTCTCGAGGGCACGGTGGATGAAGCGAACCATCTCGGGTTCGTCGTCGATGAGCATGATTTTCCCCACGGCCCGAGCATGTGGAACGAACGTGAAGAGATCATCAACAAGCCCTGCGGCCCGCCTCATGACCAGTAGACGATGACCTTGTCGCCGACCCGCACCTCGTCGAACAGCTCGACCATGCCGTCGTAGTCACGGACATTGACGCAACCGTGCGAGGCGCCGTCGTAACCGGTGGCGGCGAAGTCCGGCGAGTAGTGCACCGCCTGGCCACCTGAGAAGAACATCGCGAGCGGCATCGAGGTGTTGTAGAGGCTCGACACGTGGTCGCGCGACTTCATGAAGACCGTGAAGGCGCCTTCCCGGGTCGGCAGCTCATCAGAACCGAAGCGGACGTCGAAGGTCGAGATCACCTCGCCGTCGATCACCCAGCGCAGGGAGTTGGAGGACTTGTCGACGCACAGCGCCCGGCCGGTCTTGCAGCGCGGGTCGAGTGCACCCAGCCTCGGCTCGATGTTGTGCATCTGCTCGTACGTCGGCGTCGAGGTCATGGCCTCGAGGCGGTCGACGGTGCGCTGGTCGACCTCGCCCGTGACCGGGATCTGCCGCTTGTCCTGGAACCCCCGGACCGCCTGGACCGTCTCGGAGTCGTAGTTTCCGCTCACGTCACCGAAGATCCACTGGATCTGCACCAGCCTGGCCTGCAGGTCCCGCACTCGTGCACCGCGGTCGCCGGCGGACAGGATCGCCGGGCCCGGATGGAGGATGTTGAAGAGCTGGTCGTGGGTGGGCTTCTTCGTCATCGCGAGGAGCCGGTCCCAGGTCTGCTGGTCGGTGACCCCGGTGGCCTCGATCCGGCGCTTGTCCTGGAAGCCGCGCACCGCCTCCTGGGTGGCCGGGTCGTAGCGGCCGGTGGTCAGCTCCGGGAACCAGGCCAGCTGGAAGAGCCGTGACTGGAGCTCGCGGATCTTCACCCCGTGATCGCCGGGTTCGAGCCGGAACTCGGGAGCGAGGTCCTGACCGGGAACGGTCCGACGGGCGGGCAGCGTCGCCTCTGGGCTACCGGTGGGCTCGGTCGACCGGGCCGAAGGCTTCTTGTCCTCGGCCGGCGACAGATCGTGCGAGCGCAGCACGCGGCCCGCACCGTACGCCGTTGCGCCGAGCACGCCGACCAGCAGGACGGCCATCAGCAGCGTCCGCAGTGCCTTCATCACGTCTCCCAAACCCGAGATGGTCTACCAGTGTCACGACAGAGACGCGGAATCCGTGTATTTGGTTGCGTTTTCTCGATAGTCCCGCACGTTTCGGTTGCTTTTCTGGCAGATCGACAGCCAGTTCGTCCGGGACTATCCCCTCCGGGGCAGCGCGGCCGGACCCGCCCTTAGGCTCTCCGCGTGGCCCGTGCCGAGCTCGACAAGCAGCCCACCGACGTACGCCGGATGTTCGACGCCGTCGCGCGTCGCTACGACCTGACCAACGACGTCCTCTCCCTCGGCCAGGACCGGCGCTGGCGGCGGGACGTGATCGAGGCCGTGGCCCCGGAGCCCGGCGACCTGGTCCTCGACCTGGCCGCCGGAACCGGAACCTCAAGCCAACCGTTCGTCGAGCGCGGAGCCACCGTCGTGCCGTGCGACTTCTCGCTCGGGATGCTCCAGGTGGGCAAGCGGGCGCGACCAGGGCTCGCCTTCACCGCCGGCGACGCGACCCGGCTGCCCTTCGCCGAGGACACCTTCGACGCGGTCACCATCTCGTTCGGGTTGCGCAACATCGTCGACCCTCTGGCCGGGCTCCAGGAGATGTTGCGGGTCACCCGCCCCGGCGGCCGGCTGGTGGTCTGCGAGTTCAGCCACCCGACGTGGGCGCCGTTCCGGACCGTGTACGTGGAGTACCTGATGCGCGCGCTGCCCTCGATCGCCCGTGCGGTGTCCTCGAGCCCGGACGCCTACGTCTATCTGGCGGAGTCGATCCGGGCGTGGCCCGACCAGGAGGGACTGGCCGGGCGGATCGCGGCTGCCGGCTGGTCGAGCCCGCGGTGGCTCAACCTGTCCGGAGGCATCGTCGCGCTGCACCATGCCACCGTCTAGACTGACCCGGCCAGCACTAGTGAAGCATTTCACAAGAGCACATGCACCCGTTCGGAC
>JBJMIQ010000130.1:0-9931 GCA_045806805.1 Nocardioides sp.
CTGCCGTCTCGGCCGGCTACGGCTCGGCCGGTGAGCGCTGCATGGCCATCAGCGTCGTCGTCGCGGTCGACCCCGTGGGAGACGACCTGGTCGCGCGGATCGCCGATCGCACCGGTGGCATCCGCGTCGGCGACGGAGCCAAGGCCGTCGCCTCCGACGCGGGCGGGCGGGAGGCCGACATGGGTCCACTCGTCACCCGCGAGCACGCCGACCGCGTCCTCGACTTCATCCGCCAGGGCGAGGAGGCGGGCGCGAAGGTCGTCGTGGACGGACGGGCCCCCGAGGTCAGCGGCGCGGAGGCGGGCTACTGGGTCGGCCCGACGCTGTTCGACCATGTGTCGCCCGACATGAGCATCTACTCCGAGGAGATCTTCGGCCCGGTGCTCTCGGTGGTGCGGGTGCCGACGTACGACGAGGCGCTCGAGCTGGTCAACGCCAACCCCTACGGCAACGGCACCGCCATCTTCACCGGCGACGGGGGAGCAGCTCGCCGCTTCCAGCGAGACGTCGAGGTCGGGATGGTCGGCGTCAACGTGCCCATCCCCGTCCCGATGGCCTACTACTCCTTCGGCGGCTGGAAGTCGTCGCTCTTCGGCGACAGCCACGCCCACGGCGTCGAAGGAGTCCACTTCTTCACCCGGGGCAAGGTCGTCACCGCGCGCTGGCCGGACCCCGCGACCCGGCACGGCATCGACCTCGGCTTTCCTCAGCACGACTGAGGACGCCCGGCTCGGCCGCCGGGGTGGCCACGGATGCGCGGTATTCGGGGCATGCTGGACGCCATGACCGCCGCTGGTGTGGCTCTGACCGATGCACGGGTTCGCTTTCTCCTGTGGGCCGCAGTGGGTGCGGGGGGTTGCCTGGCCCTGCTTGGTGCCCTCTCGATCGGCATTTTCGTGGCACCGGTGGTCGCCCTGTTGGCTGTTGCGTTGCTGCTCACGACGAAAGCGGACCGGAGCATGGTGGGGCTCGCCTTCGGCGTGTCCGCGCCCCTGCTCTACGTGGCCTGGCTGAATCGCGGCGGACCGGGTGAGGTGTGCCATGTCGAGGAGCGCTTCATCGAGTGCGCCGAGCAGTGGAACCCGTGGCCGTGGCTCGTGGCCGGCGTTGTGCTGGCTGCCGGAGGTGTCGCGGTGTTCCAGCGATTGGGGCACAAGCGCGCACAGGCTTGATCGGCAGCAGACGTTGTAGCCCCCGCATCGACCTAGTGTGTTCATGTGTCCATTCACGAAACTGCGGAGCGGGATCTGCTGATTGAACGCCTCGACGGGCAGCGGCACCACGTGCTCACCCAGCTCGACGGACTGTCCGACGAGCAGCTTCGTCGCCCCGTACTGCCCTCAGGATGGTCGTGCCTCGGTCTCGTCCGGCACCTCACCCTGTCCGACGAGCGATACTGGTTCGATGTGGTGGTGGCCGGCGGGCCGCTGGACTTTTGGCCCGAAGGTGACAACGGTGATTGGCAGGTCCGCCCCGACGAGCCGGCGGTGGACGTCCTGGCTGCATACCGCTCCGCCATCGCCCGCTCCAACGAAATCATCTCGACCCGGCGACTCGGCGACCCGCCGAAGCAGCCGGAACCGTGGTGGCATGACGCCGGGCTGGACTTTCCAGACGTGCGCACCGTCGTGGTGCACGTCCTGGTCGAAACCTCCGTCCACGCCGGGCACCTGGACGTCGTTCGTGAGCTACTGGACGGACGCCAACACCTCGTGATCTGATCGGGCTGGCCGGGGAGACGTGGGCTCGGCCGTCGATTGGTCTCAAACCGCAGGGATTGCGCTTGCACGCGTGCGGTTCGTGACCATTCGCGGGCTGCTGTGTTCTCGCGCAGCTCGACAGGAGGAAACCGTGTTCCGAAGTCGACTTCTGGCCCGTGTGATGCGCGTGGCCGTGGCGGCCGGCTTGTGCGCATGCTGGGGCTGTGGCGACACGGCGCTTCCCTCGGGGTCTCCCGAAGAAGCCGGCGGCCAGGATGTTCCTGGTCCAGTGATCGAGCATCGGCTCTGGCGGATCGCGGCGCGAGCCGCCGAGGGTATGAATGGGCGGATCAAGGACGCGCAGGCAGTGAAGAGCCAGCACGCGGCTGCCGTGCGTTTGACCAGCGACGCGGCCGTGGCGGGCAAGAGCGATGTGTGGGCAATCCAGATCGAGGGCGTCCACGTGTTCGTCTGTCGGACCTGCTCGTTCCCGGCGGGCGCGCGCCCTCCGAGTGGACGCTTCATCACCCTCGTCATCGATGCGGAGACCTTCGAGGAGACCGACTTCGGAATCGCGCCAGACGGCGTTGACCTCGGCAAGCTAGGAACCGTGATCGAGCTGCACAAGTGAGCTCTCTTCAGTCGGAACCCGTGGCTGCCACCATCCCCTACCGCAAACCCACCGCACTCATCTACGCGTTCCGCTCGGTTCCTGCGAAACGCCGGTGGTGTCTCTGGACCGAGGTCAGGGCTGGAGCGATCGTGCGGATCATCACGCAGCCGGTCGTGCCGGCGTGAATGATGGTGGTTTCTTGCGCGCAGGTACTACCGCTTCCCCCGACCGAACCGGTGGCGCAGCCGGGCGGCCATCGACCGAGCCGGCTTGATCTCGACCAGGGTCGATCCATCCGGAGACGGAAGGTTCGCCGCCTGCTCCGCGGAGAGTGTCGTGCGGACGTAGGAGGTGTAGATCGCGTTTATCTGAGGCGCGTCGACGAATCGTGTCCCTTCCGCCGTCTGGACGACGATGCCGTCGAACACCGAGACCTTCTCGTCGACCAGGACAGCCTGGACGGTGGCGAAGGGAGCCCCGTCGCTCGTTTGCACCGGCGTGCCCGGCTGGAGCGCGGTGTAGGCGATGGGCTGGTCATGCGCTTCCGGCATGCAACAACCCTACGGTCGTCCCAGCAATGTCGGGCGTCGACGTGGCGGCGCACTCGACGGTGCCGATGTCGGACGACGTCGCCGCCGGGCTACCTCCGCACCGTTCGTACAGCGTTCGCCCAGCTCCTCCACAGTGGATGTGCATCTTGGCCTAGCCGGCGACGCGAACGCCGCCCGTTCGTAGCTCTTTCCAACGGCGTCGGAATGTCTTCGGTCGCGAGTACCGCAACAACCACCCAACAGCTCGTAGGGGGTGGCGACGGTAGAAGGTCTCGTCCTTGATCAGACGGGAGAGGAGTTCGATCTCGGCGTCTGGGAACATCAGTCCCTGCGCATGGCTCAGGTCGCGCAACCGGGTCTTGACCTCACTGTGGGGCAAGTGAATCGCTTCCGCCTTCAAATCCCGCAGCCGCGCGTTGTACTCCTTGAAGGGCCCTTCCGGGTCGAGTTCTGACTCCTCCTCGGCCCTGCGACGCTCCTCCTCCAACCAGCGTTGCTCCTGCAGATTTGCTCTCTCTACCCGACCCACCAGCTCATCCGTCAACTCGAACGGTAGCCAGTCCGGGTCACGTTCTTCACCCCGCTTGGGAGCACGCACCTTGCCCTGGCGAAGTCGATACGGGAGACGTTGTTCCAGATACTCCTGCTGCGCTTCGACAAGCGTCTTCCCGTTGGGTCCGCTGAACTCCCATGGCTCGAGGCCCTCGTCCTCCCACCAGCACACCGGGCACAAGTCATATTCGCCTCTGTGGGGCAGGGTCTTGTACCCGCAGCAGGGACATGGGTGCATGAGAGCAGTCTGCCCGGCTGCGATCTCGGCGCAAGACGATTCATCCGAGTCCCTCGGCGATGGCCGAGAAAGGCCCGCTCCGTCACAGCCAGCGACGTACCCGCCGGGCGTAGTCGTCGTACTGCGCACCGAACCGCACGTGCAGGAACCTCTCCTCAGGACGAATCGCGCCCCAGAGGACGAGCAGCACGGCAGCGGGAAACAGTACGAGCCCCCACAGCGTGGGCGTCAGCAACCCGAGCCCGAGGTAGAGCGTGAGCAGTCCGACGTACAACGGATTGCGGGACAAACGATACGGACCCTCCTCGATCATCTCCTTGGTAGCCTCGCCGGGCAGCAGCCCGGTCTCGTGCCGGCCGAAGAGCACAAGCGCCCAGCCGTTCCACCCGACGAAGAACGCCACCAGCGCGCAGCCGAGCGGAACCCGCCATCCACCAAGCATCACCGGATCACCCCAGCGCAGCGTGGCCAGCCAGCCGACCAGGAGCGGTGCGCCGATCGCGATCGGCGGCCAGAGCCGGAACGCGACCGTCTCCTCGGAATCGTCCACCATGCCTCATTGTCGCGGTGGCGCCGCCGCCACCGACAGTTGCCGCAACCAGTCGGCCATGGTCGAGGTGAAGCTGTGGGCGAGCTCGTCGCTGTCCCAGCCCGAGTAGTCGGGAGCGCCGCTGCCCACAACCGGCCAGTGCCCGCACCCCGGGAGGTCGACGACCGTGACGTCTGCGCCCGAGGCCAGCCAGCGCTCCCGACTCACCTGGCGGGGAACACACTCCTCATCTGCTCCCCACATCGCGAGCACAGGCTGTCGCACATTCGCGAAGCTGGGAACTGGGTCGAAGTCCATGTCGTCCCAGCTGGTTCCCGCGGGCGGAAGTGTCGGGGGCAGGTACGACGATGGAAACCAGGGCTCACGTGACGCCGCGCGGAGCGCGTCACTGAGTGCCGTTCGATCTGTTGGGTTGGTCTCGGCAGCTCGAAGGTACTCCTCCAGCCGCATCCGAACCTCGCGATTCGCGGCCCGCTCCCGTGACCCGAACCCGCGGCGTCTCAGGAGTTCGTCTGTGTAGAACCGCATCTGCTCGGCGGGGGTGACCCCACTACAGCCGAGAACGACCAGGAAGCCGACCGCATCGTCTGCAGCAGCCAAGGCTGCTGCCCAAGCGCCTTGGCTGAAGCCGAAGACGCCCACCCGGGACCCCACGTTGCTCCACAGCACTCGAACGGCTGCCACAGCGTCCGCGGCCTGCACGTGGAGAGATGTGTCTCCTCGATCGACCGCCCGACGGTCATAGCTGAGAACCGCGATGCCCAGAGGCGCAAGGCATTGGCCGATCTGGTCGAACAGCGGCTGTCGAGCGCGACCGTTGCCGGCACCGTGAAGCGTCACGAGGCCCCCCACGACTTCGCCGTCGGGCATGCGAAGGACTGCCTCACCAGGCATCCCTTCCCATCCGAAGGACTGGTCCATCTCGGCAGCCTAGGACGGCACGCTCCGTCCGTGGACGAACCTGAGGGCGCGAACCAGGCAAGCTACGGCTTCAACAGGTGTGCATGCTCGCGCACCCACCGGGCCTCGCGGACAAACCTCTCCTGACTGCCCTGGGCGACCCAGGTCCGTTGGGGTTCGACACCGGCGTCGGCGAGCGACAGCTCCATCGCCATCGTCGCCTCCATCCGGGTCGCGATGGCCTCGGCGACGTCGAAGGACGGCAGACCGCCGTACGCCTCGAGGAAGGCGCGCACCCGTGCTGACCGATCGGGCACCGTCGGGAAGTGGTGCCAGGTAAGCGTCAGTTCGTCGTCCCGGGCTGGGGTGAACCACCGCAGCGCGTAGGCGACGTCGTCGAGCCGCGGACCGCGATGAAGAAAATCCCAGTCGATCAGGCCCACGGCATCGCCGTCGCTCCACACCATGTTCCATGGTCCGACATCGCCGTGGCACCACACGGTCTCGGCCGATTCCGGGGATACGTCGGGAGCGCAGAAGACCGCATCCGGCGGGGGTTTCCAGCCGAGCGAGGCGTCGTGGATCGTGCGGAGGAGCCGAGCTGCCGAGCAGAGGCCGGCCTCGGAGTGCTGGTGCGCCCATCCCCGGCCGCCGGCGTCCCCCTCGATGAGCGTCAGTCGCTCGACGTTGCCCTCGACCGCGATCGGTTCCGGGACGCAGGTCAGGCCCTGATCGCGCAAATATCGAAGTAAGGCGTGGACCGTCGGTGACCAGGGAGCCGCTGGTCGCGTGACGATGCCGCCCTCGATCCTCACCGGGCGTGGATCGCTCCCCGAAGACATTCCACCACCGTAGAGCAGGGAGCACACGCATCTGCAGCAACGACTTTCCCCCTGTGGAGAGAGGGTTCTGGGCATCGGGACTTGTCGGTGGTGGCGTCTAGCGTGAGGCCATGAGCCAGTCAGTCGTTCCGTTCCGGCCGCCGCTGTTGGGTGCGGTGGACGAGATCGGGCTGCTGCTGGATGAGGTGGCAGACCTCCACCCGATGTTCCTGACCACGAGCCAGAAGCAGGAGCTGTTGGTCGCGGTGGAGCGGCAGACCTCCCGGCTGGCGGCGTTGAAGGCGAAGGCGCTGGCGGTGGCCGGCGACGTGGCCGATGCCCACGGCACCAGGCACGCGGGGGCCTGGCTTGCCCACGAGACCAGACAGGACCCACCGGAGGGACGACGGGCGCAGCGGCTGGCCGAGGGGCTCGACCAACGCTGGCCGATCCTGGCGGGGGCCTACGCCACAGGGTCGGTCTCGACCGCACAGGCCGGGGTGATCGGCCACGCCCTGGACGACCTCCCGGCTGATCTCGACCCCGGTCTGCGCACCCGGGCCGAGGAAAACCTGGTGGAGCAGGCCAACCATTTCTGCCCTCGCGACCTGAAGATCCTCGGCCGGCGGGTCCTGGAGGTCCTCGCGCCGGAGGTGGCCGAGGCCCATGAGGCGAAGCTGCTGGAGCGAGAGGAGCAGGAGGCGTGGGACAACTCCTCGATCACCCACCGACGCCTCGGCAACGGACGCTCCCGTGCCGTCGTCACCCTGCCGGACGCGGCCATGGATCGGTGGCTGACCCAGCTCCACGCCTTCACTTCACCGCGACGGGATGGCCGGATCCCCGGGAATGAGCGCGTGCCCTACCCCCGGAAGCTGGCGCACGCCTTCACCGCGTTGCTGGAACGCATCCCCGCCGACTGGCTGCCCCAACATGGCGGGACCACCACAGCCGTGGTCGTCACGATCGACGAGGCCAAGCTGCATCAGGACCTCGCCGTCGCAGGGCTCACCACCGGAGCCGCGATCACGGCCTCCGAAGCACGGCGGCTGGCGTGTGGCGCCCGGATCCTGCCCGCGGTGCTGGACGGGAGGTCCCATCCGCTCGACCTGGGCCGGGCCAAACGGCTCTTCACCCCGGCCCAGCGCAAAGCTCTCGCCATCCGCGACCGCGAGTGCCGCGCCGAGGGCTGCGACACCCCCGCCGCCTGGTGCGAGGCCCACCACCTCGACCCCTGGAGCAACCACGGCCGCACCGACCTCCACCGGGGCGTGCTGCTGTGCTCGTTCCACCACCACCGCGCCCACGACACCCGCTACGTCTCGACCCGGATGGCGAGCGGGGATCTCAGGTTTCACCGGCGGACGTGACCGCCCGGTCGCTCAGAGCAGCGTGCCGGCCTTGTCCAGGACCACGCGCAGGATCTGCTCCATCTCGTCGAAGTGCTCCTGGGTGCAGATCAACGGGGGAGCGAGCTGGACCACCGGGTCGCCCCGGTCATCGGCACGGCAGTAGAGGCCCTCGGCGTAGAGCTGCTTGGAGACGAAGCCGAAGAGCAACCGTTCGCACTCCTCCTCCGTGAACGTCTCCTTGGTCGCCTGGTCCTTGACCAGCTCGATGCCGTAGAAATAGCCGTCGCCCCGCACGTCGCCGACGATCGGGAGGTCCTTCAACCGCTCGAGAGTGGCCCTGAAGGAGGCCTCGTTGTCGCGCACGTTGTCGAGGACCTTCTCCTCCTCGAAGATCTGCAGGTTTCGCAGGCCCACCGCGCTCGAGACCGGGTGCCCACCGAAGGTGTAGCCGTGCGCGAACATCGCGCCGTCCTGGAGGAAGGGCTCCATCAGTCGATCGGAAGCGATCATCGCACCGAGCGGCGCGTAGCCCGACGTGATGCCCTTGGCGCAGGTGATGATGTCCGGCTGACAGCCGTAACGCTCCGCGCCGAACAGGTGACCGAGCCGGCCGAAGGCGCAGATCACCTCGTCGGAGACCAGCAGGACGTCGTACTGGTCGCAGATCTCGCGGACCCGCTGGAAGTAGCCGGGCGGGGGCGGGAAGCACCCGCCGGCGTTCTGAACCGGCTCGAGGAACACAGCGGCGACGGTGTCAGGGCCCTCGTTCTCGATCGCCACCGCGACCTGGTCGGCGGCCCAGCGGCCGAACGCCTCCGGGCTCAGTCCCTCAGGGGCGCCGTGCTCAGTGGCGCGGTAGATGTTGGTGTTGGGCACCCGGAACGTCGAGGGCACCAGCGGCTCGAACTGCTGCTTGAGCAGGGGCAGGCCGGTGATCGAGAGGGCGCCCTGGGTCGTCCCGTGGTAGGCAATGGACCGGCTGATCACCTTGTGCTTCATCGGCCTGCCGGTGAGCTTGAAGTAGTTCTTCGCGAGCTTCCACGCGGTCTCGACCGCCTCTCCGCCGCCGCTGGTGAAGAACACCCGGTTGAGGTCTCCCGGTGCGTAGCCCGCGACCCGCTCGGCCAGCTCGATCGCACTCGGGTGCGCGTAGGACCACAAGGGCATGAAGGCCAGCTCGCCGGCCTGCTTCGCCGCGGCCTCGGCGAGCTCGGTGCGCCCGTGACCGAGCTGGCTGACGAACAGACCGGCCAGGCCGTCGAGGTAGCGCTTGCCGCGGGCGTCCCAGATGTAGGGCCCCTCACCACGAACGATGACCGGCACGTCGCCGTGGTCGTAGGCCGAGTGCCGGGTGAAGTGCATCCAGAGGTGGTCCTTGGCAGCACGCTGGAGGTGGTCGTAGTCCAGGTCAGTCATGAGCCCATCGTGAACGATGGATCCGGAATCGACAAGCGATTCAGTGGCAGTGAGGTCAAGTCGACACGAAATCGGTCGTGGATGGTCGTCATCGCTGTCCACCTGATAGGAATTGACCATGACCCGGTACGGGGCGCAGTTCGGCCCGGACCTCACCTTCCTCGGCGTCGAGGCCGTCGACCTCGGCGACCCCCCGGGATGGGCGGACGCGGACGTGGTCGTCATCGGCGCGCCCTTCGACGGCGGCACCTCGCACCGGCCGGGCACCCGGTTCGGGCCGATGGCGATCCGGCAGACGTGCTACCTGCCCCAGGACGGCTCGCGCCCCCACCTCGCGCTGCGGGTGGACGCCCTGCAGGATGTGAAGGTGGTCGACGCCGGCGACGTCGAGATGCCTCCAGGCGACATCGAGCGGGCACTCGGCGCGCTCGAGGACGCCGTCCACACCGTGGCTGCCGCGGGCAAGATCCCGCTGGTGCTCGGCGGCGACCACTCGATCGCGCTGCCGGACGCGACGGGAGTGGCGCGCCACCTCGGCTACGGCCGGGTGTCGATTATCCACTTCGACGCCCACGCCGACACCGGTGACATCGAGTTCGGCTCGCTCTACGGGCACGGCCAGCCGATGCGCCGTCTGATCGAGTCCGGGGCGTTGCGCGGCGACCGGTTCCTGCAGGTCGGGCTGCGGGGGTACTGGCCGGGGCCCGAGACCCTCGACTGGATGGCCCAGCAGCGGATGCGCTCCTACGAGATGACCGAGATCGGGAAGCGCGGGCTCGACGCGGTGCTGGACGAGGCCTCCGAGATCGCGCTCGACGACTGCGACGCGGTCTTCCTCTCCGTCGACATCGACGTCTGCGATCCCGGCCACGCTCCGGGAACGGGCACGCCGGAGCCCGGCGGATTGTCGGCGCGGCAGCTGCTGGACGCCGTACGGCGGATCTGCCTCGAGCTACCTGTGGCCGGCATCGACGTGGTCGAGGTGTCCCCGCCCTACGACCATGCCGAGATCACGGCGTACCTGGCGAACCGGGTCTGCCTCGAGGCGCTGTCGGGGATGGCGGCGAAGAAGGTCGGGATCACCCACGATCCCGCCGGCCCACTGCTGGAAGGACGCTGATGGCCACGCTGTTCACGGGGGGATCCGTCTTCGACGGCCACCGGCACCTGCCCGGGCACGGGCTCCTGGTCGACGACGGGTCGGTGGTGGCCGTCCTCGACCCCGCCGCTCTGGAGAC
>JBJMIQ010000131.1:0-4924 GCA_045806805.1 Nocardioides sp.
AGTCCCGCCATCCGCAGCGCGAACGCCCGCAGCGCGTCGACGCCGAACGCGTCCGTGCCCTCCTGGTCGTGGGACACGCTGACCCGGCAGGAGCCGAAGGCCATGCGGACCGGCTTGTCCGGGTCGAGCGTCGGGATCACCGACCAGGCCGCCGAGGACGACCCGGATCCCGGTGACGAGGCCCGCTGGCCCGACCTGGTGCTGTTCCTCGGCGACCAGGTCTATGCCGACGAGACGACCGCAGAGATGCAGGAGTTCATCGAGTCGCGGCGCAACATCGAGGAGCCGCCCGGCACCGAGCTCAAGGACTGGGAGGAGTACGCCCACCTCTACAAGCTGGCCTGGTCGGATCCTGCGAACCGGTGGCTGCTCTCCACACTGCCGAGCGCCATGATCTTCGACGACCACGACATCCGCGACGACTGGAACACCTCCCTGTCCTGGAAGCAGGAGATGGAGTCCACCGACTGGTGGCGCGACCGGATCGTCGCCGGACTCGGGTCGTACTGGGTCTACCAGCACCTCGGCAACATGACACCCGACGAGCGGGCGGACGACGAGAACTGGCGGGCCATCCAGGAGCACGACGGCGAGGGCGAGTACGACGCCTCCGACCTGCTCGACACGTTCGCCGAGCGGGCCGACCAGAAGCCCGGGACCTACCGCTGGAGCTACTCCCGCGACTTCGGCAACCAGGCGCGCCTGGTGGTGATCGACTCACGCGCCGCCCGGGTGCTGGAGCCGGACCGCCGCTCCATGCTCGACGACGGTGAGATGGAGTGGCTCGACGACCGGATGCGCGGAGACGTCGACCACCTCCTCGTCGGGACCTCCCTGCCCTTCCTGCTCGGTCCGGGGCTGCACTACGCCGAGGCGTTCAGCGAGGCGCTGGCCCGGGGTGCGTGGGGGCGCGCCCGGACCCGCAAGGCGGGAGAGACGTTGCGGCAGGCCCTCGACCTCGAGCACTGGGCGGCCTTCCAGGACGCGTTCCAGGCAGTCTCGAAGATGACCCTCGACGTCGCCCGAGGAAAGCGGGGCCGCCCGCCGAGGACGGTCGCCTTCCTCTCCGGCGACGTCCACCACAGCTACGTGTCCGAGGCACGGCCGACCCCGGACGAGTTCCGCGACAACGGCCCGATCCACACCAGGATCATCCAGGCCGTCTGCTCACCGATCCGCAACCCGATGCCGAGGCGACTCCGCTTCCTGGTGGCGGTGCTGGCCTACGGCGTGGCCGGGCCGATCGGCCACCTGGTCGCGCAGTCGGCGAAGGTGGCCGATGCGCCGTTGACGTGGAAGCCACTCGAGGGGCCGTGGTTCGACAACAACCTCGCCACGCTGGAGGTGACGGGCTCGGGCCTGCGCATGTGGTGGGCGACGGGCATGGTCGACGGCGGTCAGCACGACCGCCCGCGACTGGCGAGGGTGTCCGAGGTGACCATCGACTGAACCCGGAGCGTGTCTCGAAACCCAAGGGTCACACGCGCCCCACGCCCACCCCTCAGTCGATCCATGCACATCCAAGGCATCGCAACGGCTGAGAAGTGTCGGTTTCCCGGTGAGCCGGGGAAACCGACAGGCCCCTAGGCTCACCCGGTGCAACTCGTGCTGGCCTCCGCCTCCCCCGCCCGCCTCGCGACCCTCCGCAGTGCCGGCATCGAGCCGGTGGTGATCGTCTCGGGCGTCGACGAGAGCCAGGTCGAAGGGCTCCCCCCGGCCGAGCTCGCCCTGCAGCTCGCGGAGCTCAAGTGCGCGGCTGTTGCCGAGCGCGACGGGCTCCCCGAGGGTGCCCTCGTGCTCGGCTGCGACTCGGTCCTCGAGCTCGACGGCCAGGCTCTGGGCAAGCCTGACGACGCGGACGACGCGGCCGCCAGGTGGCGCAGCATGCGGGGGCGGTCCGGGGTGCTGCACACCGGTCACAGCCTCCGCGACACCGTGTCCTTGCAGGTCGCTGCGGCCACGGCCTCGACCACTGTCCACTTCGCCGACGTCACCGACGACGAGATCGCGGCCTACGTCGGCACCGGCGAACCGCTCTCCGTGGCCGGCGCCTTCACCGTCGACGGTCGAGGCGGAGCCTTCGTGACCGGGATCGAGGGCGACCACCACAACGTGGTCGGCCTCAGCCTCCCACTCGTCCGGGAGCTGACCGCGGAACTGGGTCGGTCGTGGATCGATCTGTGGCACGTGTGAGCCGGTCCGGGTGCCGGAAGACCAGCCACCGGAACAGGAAGAACCGCGCGGTGTTGGCCATCAGCAGCCCGACGACGTTCGCTGAGATGTTGTCGGAGATCGGGTCATCGAGGCCGAGCATGTTCCGGCTGATCACCAGGCACCCCATCGGGATCAGCATGGTCACCAGGTTGATTGCGACGAACGCGAGCAGCCCGCCGTCGAAGTGGTTGGTCGGGCGTTCGCGGAAGGCCCAGCCCTTGGTGCCGTGGAAGCTGATCGCCATGCCGACGGTGTTGGCGATCAGGTAGGCGAGCTCCGGCTGGTCGTTGAGCGGGGCGAAGTTCGCCGTATTGAAACCGTGGACCAGGAAGTTGAAGAGGATGAGGGCGACGATCGTGGCCAGCAGGCCGACGGCGAGGAACCGCCCGACCTCGCCCGCAAACCGCTCCCAGCGCTCACCCATGCGCAGAGGCTATCCGCCGGAGGTCCAGCGCGTGCCCGTCCACGCCCACTGGTCGCAGCGCGGACAGAATCGGCGGCCCCCCTTGCCAACTGGACCAGACCTGTTGCAACGTTGTAAACATGCGCCGATCCGGGTCTCACTCCCACCTGCCTGCCCTCGTCCTCGCCGCCCTGGCGCTCCTGGCGCCTCTCCTCCCGATGGCGACCAGCTCGGCCGCGCCGGCAGACCGCGAGACCTACCGCAACCCGCTGGCACCACGGATCCCCGGCGGGGGCACGGTCGACTCGTGCGCCGACCCGGCCGTGCAGCGGGGTCAGGGCGACGACCACCAGTTCTGGTACCTCTACTGCACGACCGACCCGCTCAACGACCAGGATCTCGACCGGGCCGGCAACCTGCGGTTCCACCCCATCCCGACGATGCGCTCGCGCGACCTCGTCAACTGGAAGTACGTCGGCGACGCGCTGCCCGAACCGCCGGAGTGGGCCGCTGACGGAGCGGGCCTGTGGGCGCCGGACGTGTCGTACTCGCCGGCTACCAGGCGCTACTACCTGAGCTTCGTCGTGACCAACACCGATGACTCGCTGCGCGGCGAGAACGCCTGTGCCTCCGACGGCGACAGCGCGATCGGCGTTGCCGTCAGCGACAGTCCGACTGGCCCGTGGAAGGTGTCGGACAAGCCTGTGGTCGGCCCCCGCCCGGACCCCCAGTCGGCGTGCTCCTTCTTCTGGACCTTCGACCCCGACGTCCTCGTGACCGGGACGGGCGCGGTGCTCTACTACGGCAGCTACTACGGCGGCGTCCACGCGGTCGACGCCACCTTCGACAAGGACGGCATCACCACCGTCGGCCCGTCGACCCGGGTCACCATCGGCAACCGCTACGAAGGCACCCACGTGGTCCAGCGGCGCGGCTGGTACTACCTGTTCGCGTCCGCCACCAACTGCTGCAACGGCCCCCTCACCTCCTACGGCGTGTTCGCCGGGAGGTCCCGCGATCCGCACGGTCCGTTCGTGGACCGCGACGGGCGCAGCCTGCTCGCGGGGCGCGTGGGGGGCACCCCCGTCCTGCTGCCGAACGGCAACCGGTGGGTGGGGGTCGGACACAACACCGTGCTGACCGACGACGCCGGCCAGTGGTGGACGATCTATCACGCCGTGGACGAGGACGACCCCTACTTCGAGAGCGATCCTGGCTTCACCCGTCGTCCGGCGATGCTCGACGCCCTGACCTGGCGGAATGGCTGGCCCGCGGTCCGGGCCGGCCGGTGGGCCTCCGACTCGCCGGTGCCCGCGCCGTCGACGGACGGAGAGCCGAACGGGCCCCTCCCGGGACCACCTGCGCCGCTCGAACCGGGTCGGGTCATGCCGGCCTACTCCGACGACTTCGAGGACGGCCTGGACCCGGCCTGGACCTGGGTCCGCGAACCCGACCCGGGGACCTTCGGCGCCGAGCCCGGCGCGCTGCGGTGGGACACCCAGGCCGGAGACCTGGCCCGTGAGGTCAACACCGCCTCGGTCCTCACCCGCCCCGAGCCCGCGGGCGACCACGTCGTGGAGACCCGGGTCCAGCTCGACCTCCCGCCCGAGGGCTGCTGCCAGAACTTCGTGCAGGCCGGGTTGGTGCTCTACGACGGTGACGACCGCTACCTCAAGCTGGTCCACGTCTCCATCTGGGAGACCCGTCAGACCGAGTGGGCCAAGGAGGTGCCGGCGGGTGCACCGGAGTTCCCCCGCTACGGCAACGGGGTGGTCGGCCCGCCGGGAGACACGACCCGGTTGCGAGTCGTCGTCGAGAGGGTCCCGGGACCGGACCGCTACACCGCCTTCACGCGCAGCGAGGGCGGCGACTGGGTACGCGGCGGGGTGTGGCGCCACGACCTCGGCCCCGACGCCCGGATCGGGCTGGTCTCGATGGGCGGCGAGGGCTACACGGCCCGATTCCTCGACGTGACGACGTCACGTCTGCGGTAACCGGTCAGGGGCGCCGGGGCGCCTGACCGGGGGCCCGTCCCACCGAGGACTCCCGTGCCACCAGCTCGAACCCGACGCGGACGTCGCGGGGGTCGCGCGGACCCCCTTCGGCCGAGAGCCGAGCCGCGAGCAGGTCGACCGCGGTGCGGGCGATGCCTCGCTTGTCCGGCGCCACGGTGCTCAACCGAGGCACCGCGACGCGACCCTCGACGACGTCGTCGAGCCCGATCACGGCCACGTCGTCCGGAACCCGGATCCCGCGGTCGGCGAGGCACCGCAGAACCCCGAGCGCGAGCGTGTCGTTGAAGCAGAA
>JBJMIQ010000132.1:0-3088 GCA_045806805.1 Nocardioides sp.
CGGTCGCTACTTCGGGCTTGCGGACCTGGCTCCGCGCAAGGACCCGCGGGCACTCGTGGCGGAGATGCGCAAGCACGTCGAGGTGGTCGATGTCAGGTCCGACGACGTACTGCTGCGGATCAATGAGGCAGCGCTGCACAGATGGCACAGCAACGACCTGGGAGTCGCCTTCTTCGTCGACGGGCTTCTGGTGTCCACGGTGATGCTGGATGGCTCAGACCCCGCACTAGCCGTCGACGACGAGTCACTGGAACCCAGCATCTGCCGGGTGTCGGTGGGCATCGCAACCGCCGTCAGGGTCGCCGGGCAAGGCGGCGGCATCGCATCCGTCGAGGTTCTCCTCTTCGCCGTCACTGACCAGGAGCGAGGTGGGGAATGGGAGTCCTCCGTCGACGCCGCGGTCCTCCGTGATCGGGGCACGCAGATCCTCGCCTCACCCTGGCACCTGGACGGAGTCATTGCATCGCGTGATGTCCGCTTCAACGGCGTCGCAGACAAGCTGGAGAACGGAATGCTCCGCGGCTGGATCTACGACGCCGAGCGCAGAACCTTCGAGGTTCCACTCACGATCTACGCCAACGGCCGATTGGTGGCACACACCATCCCCAACAAACGTCGCGCGAGCCTGGATCGGACGGGTGAGATCCATCCCTCGGCCAGGGGCAAGGGATTCCAGCAGCAGATCCCATTCGGGTACTTCGCCGACCAGGGTGCCAGCGAGCTGTGCATCGAGGCATTTGTCGCCGGCACCAACATCCGGCTGCGCCGGACGCCGTTGATGCAACCCCTCAATCTGAGCAGCGCAAGCTGGGATGCCGACGCGCAGACGTGGCTGTCCGCCCCCTAGTGGAGACGGCCTGAGTGGAGACAACCTGCTCGCTGACGACCCCGGGTCCACGCGGACCGGGCCAGGTGATCAGCTGCCGCCCAGGATCATGCCCGCGCCTACGGTCACGCCGGTGGCCTCGTCGATCAGGATGAAGGAGCCCGTGGTGCGGTTCTTGGAGTAGGGGTCGCACAGCAGCGGCACGGTGGTGCGCAGCTGGATGCGGCCGATCTCGTTGAGGCCGAGCTCCTTGGTCTCCTGGTCGCGGTGCAGCGTGTTCACGTCGAGGCGGTACTGGACGTCCTTGACCAGGGCCCGCGCGGTGCGGGTGGTGTGTTTGATGGCCAGCTTCTGGCGCGGCCGCAGCGGCGTGTTGGTCATCCAGCAGACCATCGCGTCGATGTCCTGGCTGGGCTGCGGAGCGTTCTTGACCCGGGCGATCATGTCGCCGCGGGAGACGTCGACGTCGTCGTCGAGCCGGACCGTCACCGACATCGGCGGGTACGCCTCCTCGAGCTCCGTCTCGAACAGGTCGATGCCCTGGATCGTGGACGTCATCCCGCTGGGCAGCACGACGACCTCGTCGCCCGGCTTGAGGACGCCGCCGGCGACCTGACCGCCGTAGCCGCGGTAGTCGTGGTGGTCGTCGGACTTGGGGCGGACGACGTACTGGACCGGGAACCGGACGTCGACCAGGTCGCGGTCGGAGGCGACGTGGACGTGCTCGAGGTGGTGCATGAGGGACGAGCCTTCGTACCAGGGCATGTTCTCGGAGCGGTTGACGACGTTGTCACCCTTGAGCGCCGAGATCGGAATCACCGTGAGGTCGGGGATGTTGAGCTTGGTCGCGAACTGCTGGAACTCGCGGTGGATCTTCTCGAAGACGTCCGCAGAGTAGTCGACGAGGTCCATCTTGTTGACCGCGAGCACCAGGTGGGGGACCCGCAGCAGGGAGAGGATCACCGCGTGCCGGCGCGACTGCTCGGTCAGCCCCTGGCGCGCGTCGACCAGCACCAGGCCGAGGTCGGCGGTGGAGGCGCCGGTGACCATGTTGCGCGTGTACTGAACATGGCCAGGGGTGTCGGCGATGATGAACTTGCGGTTGGGCGTCGCGAAGTAGCGGTAGGCGACGTCGATGGTGATGCCCTGCTCGCGCTCGGAGCGCAGGCCGTCGGTGAGCAGCGCCAGGTCGGTGTAGTCGTAGCCGCGGGACTTGCTCGTCGACTCCACGGCCTCGAGCTGATCCTCGAAGATCGACTTGGAGTCGAGCAGGAGCCGACCGATCAGGGTGGACTTCCCGTCGTCGACGGAGCCGGCGGTGGCGAAGCGCAGCAGGTCCATCTCACGGGTCTGCTCGGCCACCATCGCCGTAGTCATCTGGGGGGTGTCCATCAGAAGTAGCCTTCCTTCTTCCGGTCCTCCATGGCTGCCTCGGAGAACCGGTCGTCGCCACGGGTCGCGCCGCGCTCGGTGACGCGCGCGATGGCGATCTCGTCGATGATCTTGTCGATGGTGTCGGCGTCGGACTCGACGCAGCCGGTCAGGGTGAGGTCACCGACGGTGCGGAACCGCACCGTGCGCTCGCTCGCCTCCTCACCGCTGCGGAGCGGATTGAACTCGCTCTCGGTCAGCAGCATGCCGTCCCGCTCGAAGACCCTGCGCTGGTGGGAGAAGTAGATCGAGGGGATGTCGATGCCCTCGCGGCCGATGTAGTGCCAGATGTCGAGCTCGGTCCAGTTGGACAGCGGGAAGATCCGCATGTGCTCGCCCTCGTGGATCCGCCCGTTGTAGAGGCTCCACAGCTCGGGACGCTGCATCTTGGGGTCCCACTGGCCGAACTCGTCGCGGTGGGAGTAGACGCGTTCCTTGGCGCGGGCCTTCTCCTCGTCGCGTCGGCCACCGCCGAAGGCGGCGGTGAAGCCCTCCTCCTCGAGCGCGTTGAGCAGGGTGCCGATCTGGAGCCGGTTGCGGCTGGTCTTGCCGTCGTCGACGACCACGCCGTTCTTGATCGCCTCCTCCACGCTCGCAACCACCAGGCGCACTCCGAGTCGGCTGACCCAGGCGTCACGCGTCGCGAGCACCTCGGGGAAGTCGTAGCCGGTGTCGACCTGCAGGACTGGGAAAGGGATCTTGGCGGGGTAGAAGGCCTTCTCGGCGAGCCGGAGCATGACGATGGAGTCCTTGCCGCCCGAGAACATCAGGACCGGCTTCTCGAACTCGGCCGCGACCTCACGGAAGATGTGGATGGACTCAGCCTCCAGC
>JBJMIQ010000133.1:0-14997 GCA_045806805.1 Nocardioides sp.
GACGTAGCCCTCCTCGCCGGCACGGCGCACCAGGCGGCCGTCGACGAGGTCGTAGAGGCCGATGCCGAGGCGGTGGCGTCGCAGCGTCGGGTAGTCGGGGGCGGCCGACTGGAGGACCGCGAACGAGGTGATGACGCCGTCAGCGTCGGTCTCGATCGCCGGCGCGAGCGTGTTGACGCCCGAGGTCTGCAGCCACTCCTTGGCCCACGAGTCGAGCTCCCGGCCGGAGGCCTTCTCCAGCGCGGCCAGCAGGTCGGCGAACTCGGAGTTGGAGTACTCGAAGTCCTTGAAGTAGCCCTGGATCCCGGTCAGGAAGTTGTCCAGGCCGACCCAGGCGACCAACTGCTTGAGGACGGCCGCGCCCTTGGCGTAGGTAATGCCGTCGAAGTTCACCTCCACGGCGCGCAGATCGACGTTGTCGGCGGCGATCGGGTGGGTGCTGGGGAGCTGGTCCTGGCGGTAGGCCCAGTTCTTGCGGGCGTTGGTGAAGCCGGTCCACGACTCCTTGAACTCCGTCGACTCGACGGCCGCGTGGTAGCAGGCCCACTCCGCGAACGACTCGTTGAGCCACAGGTCGTCCCACCACTTCATCGTCACCAGGTCGCCGAACCACATGTGCGCCATCTCGTGGAGGATCACCTCAGCGCGGAACTCGTAGAACGACCGGTCCTGGCGGCTGCGGGGGAGGTACTCGTCGCGGAGGGTCACGCAGCCGGCGTTCTCCATCGCCCCCATGTTGTACTCCGGCACGTAGAGCTGGTCGTACTTGCCGAACGGGTAGGGGTAGCCGAAGACGTCCTCGAAGAACTCGAAGCCCTGCCGGGTGAGCTTCACCAGCTCCTCGACGTCGAGGTGCTTGACCAGCGACTGCCGGCAGTAGTGGCCGAGCGGGATCGTGCCGTGCTTGCCCTCGTAGGTGTCCAGCACCTCGTGGTACTCGCCGGCCACGATCGCGGTGATGTAGGTCGGGATCGGCTTGGTGGCCGGGAACTGCCAGACCGCCGTGCCTTCACTCACCTGCTCGGGCGTCGGGGTGACCGCGTTGGAGACGACCTTCCAGTGGCTGGGGGCGGTGACGTTGAAGGTGAAAGGCGCCTTGAGGTCGGGCTGCTCGAAGGTCGCGAAGACCCGCCGCGCGTCGGGGACCTCGAACTGCGAGTAGAGGTAGACCCGGTCGTCGGCGGGATCCACGAATCGGTGGAGGCCCTCGCCGGTGCGGGAGTAGGTGCAGTCGGCGCGGACCACGAGCTCGTTGTCGTCCGCGAGCCCGGTCAGGCTGATTCTGTTGTCGGCGTAGGCGGTGGCCGGGTCGAGGGACTCGCCGTTGAGCGTGATCTCGTGGACGATGGCGCCGACCAGGTCCACGAAGGTCCCTGCGCCGGGTTGCCGACAGCCGAACCGGATCGTGGTGGTCGACCCGAAGGTCGCGTCGCTGGTCGTGAGGTCCAGGTCGACGGCGTACGAGGTGACGTCGAGGAGGGCGGCGCGGGTGGCGGCCTCGTCCCTCGTGAGGTTGGTCCCAGGCATGGAGTGCAGTGTGTCACCCTCCCCATGGGCCTCCCAACCTGGAATCGGGCTACGGGCCAGGGGTTTGGGAATCTCTTGCAAAACGCCGACAAAGATTCTTGACATCGAGGAGACTTTCTCCTCGTGTACTCGACTCGGCGACTCACGTGCAGCCTGCTCCTGGCGGTGCTGGCTGCTCTGCTTCCGCTGATCCCGCCGGCCGCGCACGCGAGCTCGACCTACCTGTGCACCGGCTACGCGGGCTGCCGCGAGGACGGGTACTCCCACTTCGGCTACCGCACGGCGAGCCGCCACATGTGGTGGCAGATGTACTCCGGCCACAACTGCACCAACTACGTCGCGTACCGGCTCGTCCGCGGCGGCATGTCCGCCACCCGGCCCTGGAGCGGCTCAGGGAACGCCGACAACTGGGGCCGGGTCAAGAGCCGGATCACCGACGGCAAGCCGATGGTCGGCGCCGTGGCCTGGTGGCGTCGCAACGTCCCCGGTGGCGGGTCGAACGGTCACGTCGCCTACGTCGAGAAGGTCATCTCGCAGAGCAGGATCGTGATCTCCGAGGACAGCTGGAGTGGAGACTTCCACTGGCGCCGGATCAGCAAGGCAAGCAGCGGCTGGCCGACCGGGTTCATCCACTTCCGTGACCGGAAGGTCGCGGTGCAGTCGCGTCCGGAGATCAGCGGCCGGGCCGCTGTGGGCCAACAGCTGGTCGCCACCGCCGGCCGGTGGTCGGTGAGCTCGAGCCACACCTTCCAGTGGCTCGTCGACGGCAAGGCCATTCGGGGGGCCACGTCCTCCCGATTCACGCCGGGACCCGGACAGCTGAGGGGCCGACTCTCGGTGCGCGTCACTGCGTCCCACCGCGGCTACCTCGAGGGCGCGGCGACTTCGGGCCAGACCGCCCGGGTGGAACGGGGCGCGTTGAAGTCGGTGGCGGCCCCGACGATCACCGGTACGCTCCGGGTCGGCGAGGTGCTCTCGCTGCACCCCGGCGCCTGGTCGCCCCGGCCGGACTCGACCACCGTCCGCTGGTTCGCGGGCCAGGACCCGATCGCCGGGGAGCGGGACAGCCGGTTGAAGCTCGCGCCGGAGCAGCTCGGCAAGCCCCTCTCGGTGCGGGTGACCGCGCGCAAGGACGGTTACCACCGATCAGCTGTCACCTCGAAGCGAACGGCGCCGGTCGCGAACGGGCGGTTCGAGATCACGACGCCGTTCTCCCTGAACGGCCACGCCAAGCTTGGTGGGCGCCTGTCGCTCGAGCCGGGCCGGTTCGCGCCTGCGGACGCGTCGAAGACCTACACCTGGCTGCGGAACGGGCGGCCCATCTCCGGCGCCGTCGGGTCGTCGTACGTGCCCGGCCTGGGCGACGTGGGCAAGCGACTCTCGGTCCGCGTCGTCCTTCGCCACAGGGGCTACCAGGACCGCATCGTGCAGGTGTCCGCCGACGGTCGGGTCACGACCATGCCGACCCTGTCGGTGTGGACGGAGGGGCGGCGGGGCCGTGCGGTCGTCCGGCTCAAGGTCACGGCGCCCGGTGTGAGCACCCCTGGTGGACAGGCCACCGTGCGGATCGGAGACCACCGGGCCACGGGACGCCTGCGGGACGGTCGGCTCCGGGTGGTGATCGGCGGCCTCGACTCCGGGGTCCGCACGGTGCGGGTGAGCTACGCCGGGACGGACACCGTCCGGCCGGAGACGCTCGTGACCACCGTGCGCGTCCACCGACGGTGACCGTGACCCCAACCGGGTTTCTGCATTGACATACTGGCCATCATGCTCGTGCGCGACGTGGTCCCCCTGCGCACCGCGGTCCGCGCCTGGTTCCTGATCTCGCTGCAGACCTTCGGTGGTCCGGCCGGCCAGATCGCGGTCATGCAGCGCACGCTCGTCGACGAGCGCCGGTGGATCGGGGAGAAGCGGTTCCTGCACGCCCTCAACTTCTGCATGCTCCTGCCCGGTCCCGAGGCCCCGCAGCTGGCGATCTACACCGGCTGGCTGCTCACCGGCACCCTCGGCGGACTGATCGCCGGGGTGCTGTTCGTGCTCCCGGGGCTGCTGGCGATCCTGGCCCTCTCCGTCGTCTACGTCGCCCAGGGCGACACCACCGTGGTGACCGGCCTGTTCCTGGGACTCGCTCCGGCGGTGCTGGCGATCGTGGTCCAGGCGGTGCTCCGGGTCGGCAAGAGAGCGCTGCACAACCGGATGCTGGTCCTGCTTGCCGTCGCCGCCTTCCTCGCGCTGGCGTTGTTCACCGTCCCGTTTCCGATCGTCATCCTGGGCGCCGGCGGCGTGGGCTGGGCGGTCCACCGGTGGCGTCCGGCGCTGCTGGAGATCCGCGATCGGCCGGAGCCGGAGGCGGACAACGCACCGCTTGTCCCCGACGACGCGCTCCACGAGGCACGCCCGTCCCGACGTCGCAACCTGGCGATCCTGGCCGTCGGGCTGGTGATCTGGGTGGCGCCGGTTGCGCTCATCGCCCTCCTGACTCGCGGTGAGCAGTCGGTCTTCGTGGACCAGGGGGTCTTCTTCGGCGGGATGGCGCTGGTGACCTTCGGCGGCGCCTACGCCGTCTTGTCCTACGTCGCCCAGGCCGCGGTGCAGACCTACGGCTGGCTGCAGGCGGGGGAGATGGTCCGGGGACTCGCGCTGGCCGAGACCACGCCCGGGCCGCTGATCATGGTGGTGCAGTTCGTGGCGTTCCTCGGCGCCTACCGGGATCCGGGATCCCTGGATCCGTGGGTCGCCGGCGTGGTGGGGTCACTTCTGGTGGTGTGGGTGACCTTCGTGCCGTGCTTCGTGTTCATCTTCCTCGGAGCGCCGTATGTCGAACGGTTGCGAGGGAGCCGGCCGCTCGCCGCGGCCCTGACCGGGGTCACCGCGGCGGTCGTCGGCGTGATCGCCAACCTGGCCTTCTTCTTCGCGGTGCACACGCTCTTCACCGAGACGAGGACCGCCGACTGGGGTCCGGTCCAGCTTCTGGTGCCGGTGTGGTCGTCGTACGTCTGGGAGTCGTTCCTCATCGCGGCGATTGCGATGGTGCTCGCGTTCCGGTTCCGCTGGTCGGTCCTGAAGGTCCTCGGCGTCTGTGCGGTACTGGGGCTGGCGCTGACCGCAGTGACCTGAGCCGCCGGGGAATGATCCGGTCTAGACCTTGGTTCTCCGTGGTATGACCAACGCCGAATTCTGGTTCGACCCTGCCTGCCCCTTCGCCTGGATCAGCTCGCGCTGGATGCTGGAGGTGGAGAAGGTCCGCGACGTCTCCGTCACCTGGCACATCATGAGCCTGGCCTACCTCAACGAGGACAAGGACGTGCCCGACGAGTACCGCGAGAAGCTGAAGACGGCCTGGCAGCCCGTGCGCGTCTGCATGGCCGCCGAGCAGCTGCACGGCAAGGACGTCCTCCTGCCGCTCTACACCGCCCTGGGGACCCGGATCCACAACGAGGGCCGCGAGAAGGACCGCGAGATGATCGTGGAGGCGCTCGAGGAGGTCGGCCTGCCCGCCTCGCTGGCCGACGCCATGGACGACCCGTCCTACGACGACGCCATCCGGAAGTCGCACCACCTGGGGATGGACCAGGTCGGCAACGAGGTCGGCACCCCGACCATCTCGATCGAGGGCACCGCGTTCTTCGGGCCCGTCCTCGGCTCGATCCCGCGGGGCGAGGAGGCCGGCCGGATGTGGGACGGGGCGGTGGCGTTGGCCGCCTATCCCGACTTCTTCGAGCTCAAGCGGAGCCGGACCGGAGAGCTCGACTTCTCCTGAGCCACTGGCGTATCACCGGTCCCTCGCGCATCATGGGCCGGGATGCTGTGTTCCACCCGCCCGAGGACCCTGTCCACCGCCGCGGCAGCGCTGGCCCTGACCGGCGCCCTCGCCGCCGGCCTGCCGATCGCCGATGCGGCTCCCGCGCCGGAGCCCGGAGCGCGGCCTGCCCTTCGCCTTGGCGCTCCGCCCGGCGAGGTCGTCCAGTCGGCCACGGTCGCACTCGGCGCCGGCCGCTTGCATGCCGCCGGGGCCGGTGCACGCACCGGGCGGCTGAGCACCGAGTCGTTCTCCATGGTCGGGTTCACCTGGCGCGGTACGAGCCCGGACATCGCGCTGCGCACCCGAACCGACGGGAAATGGACGTCCTGGCGCTCGGTGCCCCCGCTGACCGACGGCCGGGCCGCCGACGGCCGGAGCGCCTCCTCGCCCCTGTGGGTGGATCAGTCGCAGGGCATCCAGGTCCGCACGAGGAGTCGGACACCGAAAGCGCTCGAGCTCGTCCTGATCGATCCCGGTGTGCTGCCCGGTGACCGTGCCGCCAGCGACACCGCCGACGCGACGACCGCCCCCCGCGCCGCGGTCATCGGCTCGGCGCCGCAGCCCGAGCTGCACACCCGCAAGGAGTGGGGGGCGGACCCGAGCTGGCGCAACGGGCGACCGGTCTACACCCACCGGCTCCGGCAGATCCACGTGCACCACACGGCCACCGGCAACGACTACTCGCGAGCGGACGTGCCGGGCATCCTGCGCGGGATGTACCGCTACCACACCCAGACCCTCGGCTGGTTCGACATCGGCTACAACTTCCTCGTCGACCGTTTCGGCCGGGCCTGGGTGGGGCGGTCCGGCGGGGTGAACCGGTTGGTTCGCGGCGCCCACACGCTTGGCTTCAACGAACATTCGGTCGGCATCGCCGTGATCGGGAACCTCGAGCGCCAGGCTCCCTCGCCCGAGGCGGTGACCGCAGTCGTGAAGCTGGCCTCCTGGAAGCTCGACAGGTACGGCCGTGACGCCGAGGGGACGGTCAGGGTCACCTCCACCGGAAGCGACAAGTACCCGGACGGCACGACGGTGCGGCTGCCGGTCATCGACGGCCACCGCGACACCAACGACACCGCCTGCCCGGGCGGCATGCTCTACGTGAAGCTGCCGGACATCCGGCGCCGGGCCCAGGCACGCATCGACCGCTTCTGAGAACTCGCTCGCTGGCCGCGCCGCCCCATCTCTAGGATTCCGGCATGAACACCCCATTCGAATGCTCACTTCGTTCCGCTTCGAACGGGGACCCCGGATGAGCCGAGTCCTGTCTGCCGTCGCCTGGCCGTACGCCAACGGCCCGCGCCACATCGGCCACGTGGCCGGTTTCGGTGTGCCCTCCGACGTGTTCAGCAGGTACATGCGGATGGCCGGCCACGACGTACTCATGGTCTCGGGGACCGACGAGCACGGCACCCCGCTGCTGGTCGCCGCCGACCAGGAGGGCATCACGCCGCGCGAGCTGGCCGACAAGAACAACGCCGTGATCGTCCAGGACCTCGTCGACCTCGGGTTGTCCTACGACCTGTTCACCCGGACCACGACGGGTAACCACTACCGGGTCGTGCAGGAGATGTTCACCAACGTCCACCGCAACGGCTACATGGTCGAGCAGACCACGCTGTCGGCGATCAGCCCCTCCACGGGGCGCACGCTGCCGGACCGCTACATCGAGGGCACCTGCCCGATCTGCGGGTACGGCGAGGCGCGCGGCGACCAGTGCGACAACTGCGGCAACCAGCTCGACCCCACCGACCTGAAGGACCCCCGGTCCAGGATCAACGGGGAGACACCGCAGTTCGTCGAGACCCAGCACTTCTTCCTCGACCTGCCCGCGCTGGCCGGCGCCCTGGGCGAGTGGCTCGACGAGCGCGAGGCGTCCGGCACCTGGCGGCCCAACGTCATCAAGTTCTCCCGCAACATCCTCGGTGAGATCCGGCCCCGCGCGATGACCCGTGACATCGACTGGGGCATCCCGATCCCGCTGGATGGATGGCGGGACCAGCCCAAGCGGCTCTACGTGTGGTTCGACGCCGTGATCGGCTACCTTTCCGCGTCCATCGAGTGGGCCCGGCGGCTGGGGGAGCCGGAGCGCTGGCGCGAGTGGTGGAACGCCGACCCGGAGTCCGGGGAGGAACCCCTGTCCTACTACTTCATGGGCAAGGACAACATCGTCTTCCACAGCCAGATCTGGCCCGCGGAGCTGCTGGCGTACGACGGCCGCGGTGACCACGGCGGATCGCCCGGCCAGTACGGCACCCTCCAGCTGCCGACCGAGGTGGTGTCCAGCGAGTTCCTCACCATGGAGAGCCGCCAGTTCTCCACCAGCCGGGGCCACGTGATCCTGGTCCACGACATGCTGGCGCGCTACCAGGCCGACGCGTTGCGCTACTTCATCAGCGCTGCGGGACCGGAGACGTCCGACGCCGACTTCACCTGGGCGGAGTTCGTGCAGCGCACCAACTCCGAGCTGGTCGCCGGCTGGGGCAACCTGGTCAACCGCACCGCCACGATGATCGCGAAGAACTTCGGCGAGGTGCCGGCCCGGGGCGACCTCGAGCCGGTCGACGAAGCGGTCCTCGCTGTGGTGGGCGACGCCTTCGACACGGTCGGTGACCTCATCGGCCGGCACCGTCACCGTTCTGCCATCGCGGAGGCGATGAGATCGGTGGGCGAGGTGAACAAGTACCTCACTGTCACCGAGCCCTACAAGATGAAGGACGACTCGCAGCGCGAGCGGCTGTCGACGGTGCTGCACGTGGCTGCCCAGTGCGTCCTCGACTGCAACACCCTGCTCGCGCCGTTCCTCCCGCACTCCTCCAACAAGGTCTGGCGGGTGCTCGGAGGTGAGGGGGAGTTCATGCCGATGCCCCACGTCGAGCACGTCGAGGATCTCGACCCCGAGGACGGGGCCGGGCTCCACGTCTACCCGATCATCACCGGCGACTACTCCGCGACGCCGCCGTGGCGGCACCGGCCGATCGTGGTCGGAACGAAGATCGAGAAGCCGACTCCGGTCTTCACCAAGCTCGACCCGGCCGTCGTCGAGACCGAGCTGGAGCGTCTCGGCGCCGGGAGCTGACACTCCAGCGGTGAGCTGGGACTGATTCTCGACGCGAGTCTCAGTCTTCCCTCACCGCCGGGGTGCCTCCGCGTCAATCGCTCGGGTGGGTCACTAGGGTCGCCGGCATGACCCAGATGTACCTGCCGACATTCTTCGTCAGGCAGCGGTTCGCCATGATGACGAACCGCTACGAGCTCTACGCCGCCAACCCCGACGGGAGCTTCGGGCAGCTCTACGGCCTCGCCGAGCAGAAGAAGTTCGCGTTCAAGGAGCAGGTGACGTTCTTCAGTGACGACACCAAGACCAGGCCGGTCTTCGGGTTCAAGGCTCGCCAGGCGATCGACCTCGGCTCCGGCTACGACATCACCGATGAGGACGGGCAACAGATCGGTTTCTTCAGGAAGGACTTCGGCGCAAGTCTGCTGCGGTCGACGTTCCACATCGAGGGCCCGGGCTACGCCGGAACCGGGCAGGAGCGCAGCCAGGGCGTGGCGTTGATCCGCCGCTTCACCGACGTCCCGTTCCTGCCGATCCACTTCGACTTCGTCGGCACCGACGGCGCCCAGCTCATGTCGGTCGAGCGCCAGGCCAGCGTGCGGGACAAGTACACCGTCCACGTGCCCGACCAGCGGGTTGACTTTCGGGTCGCTGCGGCCGTCGCCGTGGGTCTCGACGCGCTGATGTCCCGGTGACCCGGATGACCACGCCCTGAGAGGATCCCGGCATGCGAGTGCACCTGGGCTGCGACCACGCCGGCCTCGACCTCAAGGCACACCTTCTCGGCTGGCTGCGGGACCAGGGCCACGAGCCCGTGGACCACGGCCCCTTCGAGTACGACCCCCTCGACGACTACCCGGTCTTCTGCCTGCGGGCGGCCGAGGCCGTGGCGAGCGAGCGGGCGGCCGGTCGCGACAGCCTCGGCGTGGTCATCGGGGGCTCGGGCAACGGCGAGCAGATGGCGGCCAACAAGGTGCCCGGCATCCGGGCGGCGCTGGCGTGGTCGGAGGAGACCGCGCGGCTCGCCAGGGAGCACAACGACGCCAGCGTGATCTCTGTCGGCGGCCGGATGCACACCCTGGACGAGCTGACCCGTTTCGTGGAGGTCTTCGTGTCCACCGCGTTCACGGGCGAGGAGCGGCATGCCCGCCGGATCGGCCAGCTGGCCGACTACGAGACGTCCGGAGACCTGCCTCCCCTCCCCGAGTCCGCGCGGGGTCGGGGACCGGATGCCTGAGGGGCACACCCTCTACCGGCTCGCAGGCCAGCTGTCGGCCGCGTTCGCGGGTCAGGTCGTCCGGGTGTCCAGCCCGCAGGGAAGGTTCACCGATGCCGGGCACCTCGACGGCACCCGCCTCCTCGGAGCCGCCTCCGCGGGCAAGCACCTCTTCGTCGAGTTCGAGAACGACCTGGTCGTCCACGTCCACCTCGGCCTGATCGGGAAGTTCGACGTGCACGACGGGACGGCGCCGGACCCCGTGGGTCAGGTCCGGCTGAGGCTCGCCACCCCCACCGCGTACGCCGACCTCCGTGGCGCCACCCAGTGCGACCTGATCTCGCGGGACCGCCGCGACGCCATCGTCGGCGCGCTCGGCCCGGACCCACTGCGCGCGGACGCCGACCCGATCCGTGCCTGGGAGCGGATCGCCCGGAGCCACCGCCCGATCGGGGACCTGTTGATGGACCAGACGGTTCTGGCCGGTGTGGGCAACGTCTACCGCGCCGAGATCCTGTTCCGGCACCGGATGCACCCGCTGCGCCCGGGCCGCACGCTCCGGGTGGGCCAGTTCCGCGCCATGTGGGCGGACCTGGTGGACCTGATGGCCACCGGCGTACAGACCGGCCGTATCGACACCGTGCTGCCGGAGCACACTCCGGAGGCCATGGGACGTCCACCTCGGGTCGACGACCACGGCGGTGAGGTCTACGTCTACCGGCGAGCGGGCCAGCCGTGCCACGCGTGCGGATCCCGGATCCGGACGGAGATCCTGCAGGGCAGGAATCTCTTCTGGTGTCCGCGTTGTCAACCCACGTTCCGCTCGCGCGCCGTAAGGTGACACGACCGGCTCATGCCGCGGACTCCATCCCCCCGGAGGACACAGATGAACCAAGGGCTCGAGACAGCCCGGCCCGCCGCGCCCCCCCGGCTGCGGCGCGCGTGGCGCACGCTGCTGGGCCGCGCGCTGCCCCGGGAGACCAGGGCGGCCCGCTGGCTGGTCCTCCTCGTCCTGCTGTTCGCGACGGCGATCTGGATCTGGCCCACCTACGTCCCGCTGACCACCCTCGTCCTGCCGATGCTCTTCGGGAGCCTCTTCCTCGGTCCCCGGACACTTCCGTGGTTCGTCGTGTTCGTCCTGGTCACGGTGATCGTGGTGCTCACCAGGCAGCACAACATCAGGGTCGTCACCGGCGGAGTCCTGCTGGTCATCTTCTCCGCGGGTTTCATCATCCTGCTGACGTCGTTCCGCCGCAGCCGTCTGGGGGTCGGCGGATCCCAGGGAGAGTCGATGCTCGTCGACCTCCGCGACCGGATCCTGGGCCAGGGCGGGATACCGGTCCTGCCGGAGGGCTGGCACGCCCAGTCGGCGCTGCGGTCCGCGGGCGGGACCCCCTTCGCCGGCGACTTCGTGGTCGCAGCCCGGCCTCACGAAGGCGACCGGCTCGAGGTCGCCGTGGTCGACGTCTCGGGCAAGGGAGCCGGAGCGGGAACGCGCGCGCTCCTGCTGTCCGGCGCGCTGGGGGGCCTGATCGCGGCGCTGCCTCCCCACGACTTCCTCCGCGCGGCCAACGACTATCTACTCCAGCAGAACTGGGAGGAGGGGTTCGCGACCGCGATCCACCTGTCGCTGGACCTGCGTACCGGTGACTTCGAGATCCGCTCGGCCGGGCACCCACCCGCGGCGCAGCGGGCCGCAGGGTCGGGCCGGTGGACCGTGCACCCGAGCGAGGGACCGGCGCTGGGTCTGGTCGGCGACGTCGAGTTCCCACCCGTGCGGGGCAAGGTGCGTTCCGGCGACGCGATCCTGCTCTACACCGATGGACTCGTCGAGAGCCGCAGCCGCGACATCGGGCTCGGCATCGACCGGATGCTGGGCCAGGCGGAGACGCTGCTGCGCGGCAGCTACGAGGACGGCGCCCGGCGGCTGATCGACCAGCTGGGCTCCCGCATCGACGACCGCGCGCTGCTGCTGATCCATCGCGACTGACTCGCCTCGGTTACGGCAGACGGGGCGCCTTGTGGCACCATGACATGGCGCGGGGCGCGGTCGTGGTCGGGGGTTCCCGGGAACCGACCCCGGGCGCGCGGATGTAGCTCAATGGTAGAGCCCCAGTCTTCCAAACTGGCTACGCGGGTTCGATTCCCGTCATCCGCTCCAAGCAGGGTCCAGGGTCGCGGAACGAGCGGCCCAGGACCCGGTTTGGCGGGGCGTAGCGTAGTGGCTAGCGCGCCTGCTTTGGGAGCAGGAGACCGCAGGTTCGAGTCCTGTCGCCCCGACGTTTTTTCCGACACATCGATGAGGAGACAGACCTGTGAAGAGCGCCGTCGAGACCTTGAGCCCGACCAGGGCCAAGCTCACCGTCGAGGTGCCCTTCGAGGAGCTCAAGCCGAGCCTCGACGCGGCGTACCGGAAGATTGCCCAGCAGATCAACGTGCCCGGCTTCCGCCGCGGCAAGGTCCCGCCTGCGGTCATCGACCGTCAGGTCGGGCGCAACGTGGTCCTCGACGAGGCGATCAACGACGTCCTGCCCCAGAAGTACATCGAGGCCCTGCAGACCAACTCGCTCGAGCCGCTGGCCCAGCCGGAGATCGAGGTGACGAAGTTCGAGGACAACCAGGCCCTGGAGTTCACCGCCGAGGTCGACGTCAAGCCCGAGATCGAGGTGCCGGAGTACGTCGGCCTCGAGGCGGAGGTGGCGGACATCGAGGTCACCGACGCCGACGTGGACGAGCAGGTCAAGGCGCTCCGGGAGAGGTTCGCCTCGCTGCGTGACGTCGACCGCGCGGCCGCCGACGGCGACTTCGTGGTCCTCGACCTCAAGGCCACCCAGGACGGCCAGCCGGTCGAGGGCGCGGAGGTGACCGGCATGTCCTACCAGGTCGGTCGCGGCGGGATGCTCGACGGACTCGACGAGGCCCTGGCCGGCATGGCGGCGGGGGAGGAGAAGAGCTTCACCTCCCAGCTGGTGGGCGGCGACCTGGTCGGCGAGGACGTCGAGGTGGCGGTCAAGGTCTCGCAGGTCCAGGAGCAGGACCTGCCCGAGCTCGACGACGAGTTCGCCCAGATGGCGTCGGAGTTCGACACCACCGAGGAGCTGGTCGCCGACGTGCGGGAGCGGCTGGGTCGCGGCAAGCGTCTCGAGCAGGCGGCTGCCGCCCGCGACGCCGTACTCGAGCGCCTGCTGGACAAGGTCGAGGTGCCCCTTCCCGAGACGATGGTGACCGACGAGCTCAACGCCCGGCGCCAGAACATCGAGCAGCAGCTGATGATGGCCGGCATCACCATGGAGAAGTACCTCGAGGACGAGAAGCAGACCCAGGAGGAGTTCGAGGCCGAGCTCGAGCGCCGCGTCCGCGATGCGGTCACCGCGCAGTTCCTGCTCGACGCGATCGCCAAGGAGAAGGAGTTCGGTGTCGACCAGAGCGAGCTGTCCGAGCACCTGATGCGACGGGCTCAGCAGTCCGGCCAGGACCCGCAGGAGTTCGCCAACCACATGTTCGAGCACAACCACATCCCCGACATGGTGCAGGAGATCCTCCGCGGCAAGGCGCTGGCCACGGTCGTCGAGTCCGCGAAGGTCAAGGACGCCTCCGGCAACGAGGTCGAGCTGGCCGGCCTGCGGCCCGACGGAACCATCGGCGGCCCGGATGATGTGGCCGGGCCCGACTGGGTCATGGAGCCCGTCGATGACGACGAGCCCGCCGACTTCGTGGTGGAGCCCCCGGCCGAGCAGCCCTGATTGCCTGACCCGCCCGAAGATTTGAGACGGTCGCTGCGCGACCTCCTCAATCCAAGACTTTCGGGCGAGTCAGCGTGTTGAGTAAACAAACGTTCACTCAGTTGTAGGGTCCTGCCATGAGCGCGGCTGCCGACTCGCCCGAAGCCACAGGACCTGGAGTCCTCGACGCCCTCTCGCTGCTCTCGCAGGTCGCCGACGAGCTCGTCGTGCGCACCGTGCGGGACACGCACGAGGCCTTTCTCGACCGGGTCCAGTCCCTCAGTGGACGCTCGCGGGAGACCGCCACGCTGTCCGAACGCCTTCACCGCGGCATCGCCGGCGCCGTCTACGGCGGGCTCGGCCGCGGGCTGCAGCTCGCGTCGACCGGGCTGGACAGGGTTGCCGAGACCGGAGTGGGGCCGAGGCTCGAGGCCGACCGTCGCGGCCGGTTCGTGAGCTCCGCGGTCAACGGCCTGATCGGGGACCGGCTGGTCGAGGAGCGTCCCCACCTGGCCATCCCCATGGGGGTCCGCGCGCGCGGGCGAGACGTCCCTCTCGAGCCGGACGCGCTCGCCGCCGCGTTCCCGGACGCACGCGACCGGATCGTGGTCTTCCTGCACGGCCTGTGCGAGAACGAGTCGTACTGGAACCGTGGACGCGAGCGCGTCGGCACGACGTACGGCGAGATGCTGGCCGCCGAGGGGTGGACACCGGTCTTCCTGCGCGCCAACACCGGCCTGGGCCTGCGCGAGAACGGTGTCGCGCTCACCTCCCTCCTCCAGGACGTGGTCGAGGCGTGGCCGGTGGAGGTGCGGCGGATCGCGCTGGTGGGGCACTCCATGGGCGGCCTGATCATGCGCGCCGCCGGCGCGGTGGCAACCGAGGTCGAGAAGCCCTGGACCGGGCTCGTCTCCGACGTCGTCACCCTCGGTTGCCCCCATCTCGGGGCGCCGATCGCCCGTGGGGTCGGGGAGGGTAGCCGGGGACTCGGTCGCCTCCCGGAGACGGCCGCCTTCGGGAGAATCCTGGACTGGCGCTCCATCGGCGTCCACGACCTGGTCGCCGGCCTCGCCGAGGACGTCCCGCCGCTGCCGCACGCGCGCTACCGACTTGTCGCGGCCACCGTGACCGGCTCGCCTCGGCATCCCGTCGGTCACGTCGTGGGCGACCTGCTGGTCCGGGTCGAGTCGGCCCGCGGTCGCGACCGCAAGGGCGCTGACCTGTTCCCCGACGCCGACTACCTGCACGTGGGGCGGACCGACCACTTCGGGCTGCTCAACCACCCGGGGGTGCATCGCGCGCTCCGCAAGTGGCTGGTCTGACCGAGACCGGGCGACGCGGCCGCGGCCGCGGCCTCGCCAGGCTCCCCGGGATATCGACCGCGCTCTTCGCTGTCCGCGAACAGCGCGGGACATTGCGTGGAAGTGTCAGCGGTTCGGGCTAGGGTCGCAAGCGTGAACCAGAACTCCAGTCCAGGGACCTACGGCGCCGAGATGAACGGCGCCGCAGCGGCGTACGGGCTCGACGACCACATCTACCAGCGGCTTCTGCGCGAGCGGATCGTGTTCCTCGGCTCCGAGGTCCGCGACCAGAACGCGAACGCGCTGTGCGCGCAGCTGCTCCTGCTCTCGGCGGAAGACCCCGAGGCGGACATCTTCCTGCACATCAA
>JBJMIQ010000134.1:0-61482 GCA_045806805.1 Nocardioides sp.
ATCGGGTGGAAGTGGGACGATCCGCGCGCGCTCACCCAGGCCCCGCCCGACGACGAGGCCGAGCCCTGGACCTGGTCCGGCCCGCCGAGAGCTGTCACCGGCCAGACCTGGGGCGGCTGCCTCGAGATCGTGCACTGGAACCTGGCCGCCGGGCGCTGGATCCACGCCGCCGAGGAGTACGCCGGCTGCGTCCTGCTGCTGGAGCCCGACGAGGAGCGCCCCTCACCCGAGGCGGTCTACCGGATGCTGCGCAACCTCGGGGAGCGCGGGCTTCTCGAGGTGTGCCCGGCCCTGCTCTGGGGCCGGCCGCCGGTGTCGGACTTCGAATGCCGGCCCTCAGCCGGCGAAGCCGCCCGGACCCGGTCGGAGTACCGGGAGGTGGTGCTGCGGGCGGTGTCGGAGTACCACCCGGACATGGTCGTCGTGCTCGACGTGGACTTCGGGCACACCTCGCCGCAGTGGGTGCTGCCGTATGGGGGGCGCGTCATCGTCGACGGCGAGCGTCAGGTGATCACTGCGCACTTCGGCTGACGTCCGGGTCCGCCGCCTCCTGGGCGACCCGCCATCTGCTCCAGTGCCAGTGCAGGTAGCGGTCGATGGCCCGGACGATGTGGGCGGACCTGATCGACGGGAAGATGTCGAAGGCGTGCTGCGCGCCCGGCAGCTCGGCATAGACGACGGTCTTGCGCGAGGTGTCCCGCAGCTTCTCGACGAACAACCGCGCCTGCGCGACCGGCACCAGCGTGTCGTGGACGCCGTGGATCACGAAGAAGTCGGGAGCCTCCGGCGTGACCCGGAGGAGCGGGGACGCCGCCTCGAACTCCGCACGCGCGTCGGGCCACGGCCTCTGGATGACCCGTGGGGCCAGGAAGGAGTCGCGGAGCAGCTCCGCGCTGCGCAGCCCGGTCACGCCGGCGAAGTCGTAGACCCCGTAGTGCGGCACCGCCGCCTGCACCGTGGTGTCGACGTCCTCGAAGCCGGGTTGATACGCGGGGTCGTTGGGTGTGAGCGCCGCCAGCGCGGTCAGGTGGCCGCCGGCGGACCCACCGGTGATCGCTATGTAGTCGGGGTTGCCGCCGTAGTCGGCGATGTGGTCCCGGATCCAGGCGATCGCCCGCTTCACGTCGATGACGTGCGCGGGGAAGGCGTCGCGCGGCGCGAGACGGTAGTTGATCGCCACGCAGACCCAGCCTCGGGCAGCCATGTGCTGCATGAGTGGGATGCCCTGCTGGTCCTTGCTGCCGATCGTCCATCCGCCGCCGTGCACCTGCAGCAGGACCGGCGCGCCGGTCAGGTCTTCCTGGTCCGGCAGGTAGAGGTCGAGGAGCCCGCGTTTGCCGGCGTCGCTGTAGCGGACGTCCTTCTCGACGCGCACGCCGACCTCGCGCATCCGGAACGGGTTGACCAGCTTGCGCCAGGGAGTGGCCAGGTCGGCGTCGGTGGGCGGAGCGTCGAGCTGCTCGACGTAGTCGACGCCCAGGCCCTCGACCAGAGCGTCCTCGGCCTCGTGCTGCACCCTGCGGCTCAGCGCGACGAGGTAGGTGAGCCCCGCGGACGTGGCTCCCGCCACGGCCAACCCGACCGGGTCTCGTCGGCGATCGCTCACCGCATTGGCGGCCGCGTCGGCCGCGGTGAGGGCCAGCAGGTGCGGGGCCAGCTCGGTGGTCAGCCAGCCGGCGAAGAATGCCGGCACCCCGGCGCGGAAGCCAGGAACCGGTCGGATCGCGTTGGCGGTGAACGCAGCGGTGACGAGCTGTCGACGCAGGAAGGACACAGCTGAGATGCTAGTCGAGAAAACAGCAGACTAGAACGCGTTTCAGTTTCGGATAGGATGCGGCCATGGATCGTTTGTCCGGCCTCGACGCGAGCTTCCTCTACCTCGAGACCCCCGAGCAGCTCTTGCACGTGTGCGGCATCATCGTCCTCGATCCCGCCACGATGCCCGATGGCTACTCCTTCGACGCCATGAAGGCCAAGATCGACGACCGGATCCGCGACGTCCCGACCTTCACCCGCAAGCTGCGCAAGGTCCCGCTCAAGCTCGACCACCCGATCTGGGTGCGCGACACCCACTTCGACATCGACCGCCACGTCCATCGGCTCGCCCTCCCGAAACCAGGCGGCTACGAGGAGCTGGTCGAGCTGTGCGGCCACATCGCCGGCCAGCCGCTGGATCGGTCCCGGCCGCTCTGGGAGATGTGGGTGATCGAGGGCTACGACGACGAGAAGGTCGTGGTCTTCTCCAAGATGCACCACGCGACCGTCGACGGGGTTTCCGGCTCGAACCTGGTCTCCCACCTGTGCAGCCTGGAGCCCGACGCCCCACCGATCGAAGAGGGTGGCGACGGCCGTTACGGGCGCGACCCTCAGGAGCTGGAGCTGCTCGCGCGGGCTCTCGTGAGCAACCTGACCAAGCCCGTCGCCGCCGCGCGCCTGATGGCACCCTCCACCCAGCTGATCACCCGGACTCTGGGCCGCGCCCGGGAAGGTACGGCGATGGCGGCGCCGTTCTCCGCCCCGCGCACCTCGTTCAACGGCACGATCACCAGTCATCGGACGATCGGGCTGGCCGACATGAGCCTCGATGACGTCAAGGCGGTGAAGAAGGACACCGGGACCACCGTCAACGACGTCGTCCTGGCCGTAGCCGGCGGTGCGCTCCGCTCCTACCTCGAGGACCGGGGCGAGCTGCCCTCCAACTCGCTGCTGGCGACGGTCCCGGTCTCCGTGCGCGAGTCCTCCAAGCGCTCCGACGGGGCCAACAAGGTGTCCGCCCTGTTCGCCAAGCTCGGGACCGACATCGAGGACCCGCTCGAGCGGCTCGAGGACCTCGCGTCCGCCAACCGCAACGCGAAGGAGCACCACAACGCGATCAGTGCCGACTCCCTCCAGGACTGGGCGGAGTTCGCCGCGCCGCGCACGTTCGGGCTCGCGGTGCGCGCGTATGCCGGCCTACGGTTGGCCGAGCGGCACCCGGTCGTCCACAACCTGGTGATCTCCAACGTCCCCGGGCCTCCCGTGCCGCTCTACTTCACCGGCGCGAGGATCGAGGCGCTCTACCCCCTCGGCCCGGTCTTCCACGGCGCCGGGGTCAACATCACGGTGATGTCCAACCGCGGCCACGTCCACGTCGGCATCATCGCCTGCCGCGAGTCGATGCCTGACGTCGACGATCTGGCGCGGCGGTTCCCGGACGAGCTCGAGAAGCTGAATGCCGCGGTGTCGGCCCAGAAGCAGGGGACACAGGGGAAGGCAACCCCGATCCGGAAGACCAAGCCGGCCGCTCCCAAGTCCTAGACGGTGCGGGCGCGATGGCGTGCGTAGACCGTCGCCACGGCCTCCACGAACTCCGGCACGAAGACCTCTGCCTCCATCACGCAGCAGGCGTGTCCCGCCTCGATGTCGTGGACGGTGGCTCCGGGGATCCTCCGGGCCAGCTCGAGCTGGCGGCGAGGCGGCACGACCTTGTCGTCGTTGGTGACGACCACCGCGGTGGGGACGTCGATCTTCGAGAGCCAGGGCCGCGAGTGGTGCCGCCCGAGGGCAGCCACGGCCTGGCCCACCGCCCACGCACTCGTGCTGCGGAACTCACGCATCGCCCAGTCGTGGATGTCGGAGTCGAGCTCCAGGGCCTCTGCGAAGACCCGCGCCGAGCGCACCGCAGTTCGGGACCGTGAGACCTGGCGGGTGCCCAGCATGGCGAGCTCCATGCCCGCGTGGAACAACCGCTCCGAGGGTGTCGACCGGAACCGGTCCGTCGTCGCGCAGAGCACCAGGCCGGCGGTGCGGCTCGGGTGCTGGCGCCAGAAGCGCTGGGCGATGATCGACCCCATCGAGTAGCCGGCCACGATCGCCCGGTCGATGTCGAGTACGTCGAGCAGGGCGGCGACGTCATCGGCGCAGTCGTAGAGCGAGAACTCGTCGGACTTGATGCCTCGGCCGTGCCAGCGCTGGTCGAGGGTGACCACCCGATAGCGCTCGGCCAACGGCCGGATCGAGGGGTACCACGTGAGCAGCCCGGTGCAGCCCAGCGCGTGCAGCAGGACGATCGTGGGCGAGTCGGGCCGGGGACCCGGGGTGTCCGAGACGTAGGTCGACCCGCGCCCGGGCAGCTCCACCATTCGACCGTCCGGGATGGGGGCCCACGGCAGGTAGAACGAGCGCCGCACGAGCTGGCGCGGGGACAGTAGGGACACGAGGCCTCCTCGCTGACTGGACTAGAACAGGTTACAGTTTGTGTCCACTGGCCTGACAGCACCCCAAGGAGAACACGCGGTGAGTCCCGAAGTCGCCGAGACCCAGGAGGCCGTGCGCGCGGTGGTCCAGGAGGCCCTCGACCGCGACGCCGACTGGCCCGGGCTCGCCTCCGCGGGACTGCTGTCACTCCCGGTCCCCGAGGAGTTCGGGGGAGAGGGGCTCGGACTTGGCGAGGTCGCCATCCTGCTGCGCGAGGTGGGCAGCCGTGCCGGAGAGCTGCCGGTCTGGGAGACGTTGTGCTGCGGCGCGCTCACCCTGGCCATCGCGGGAAGTGACGGCCAGCGGCAGCGCTTGCTGCCAGGCGTCGCCTCCGGCGACGTGATCCTCACGCCGGCCGTCCGGGAAGCGGGGGCCGGGATCCCGGAGACGCCCGCGACGACGCTCGCCGGGGGTCGACTGACCGGTCGCAAGATCGGGGTCACGTACGCCGAGGAGGCTGCGGCCCTGCTCGTGGCGGCCCAGGACGGCGACCGGGTCGTCGTCGCGCTGGTCGACCCCTCCGCCGACGGGGTGACACTGCTCCCGTCACCGTCCTCGCGGGGAACGAGGGAGCACACGGTCGTGCTCGACGGCGTCGAGGCAGACGTGCTCCCCGGCGCCGACGCCGGCAGCCTCCTGAGACGTCTCGCCATCACCGGCCTGTGCCTCACCGCCGCCGGTGTCCTGACGGGAGCCCGCGACCTGACCGCCGACTACGTCAAGGGCCGCGAGCAGTTCGGCCGCAAGCTCGCAGAGTTCCAGGCCGTCGCCCAGCAGGTCGCCGACGTCTACATCGCCTCCCGGACGGTCAGCCTGGCCGCGGACAACGCGGCTTGGCGGCTGGCCCAGGGGCTGGACCCGACCGACGACGTCGCGGTCGCGGCGTACTGGACCTGTGCGGAGGGACTCCCGGCCCTGCACATCTGCCAGCACCTGCACGGTGGGATGGGCGTCGACGAGACCTACCCGCTGCACCGCTACTTCTCGTGGATCACCGACGTCACCCACGCCCTGGGCGGCCCGGGCCTGACCGCCGGGGCGGTGGGCATCGAGGACCCGCGGGCCAAGAACCTCGAGCTGAGCGAGTCGCAGCGGGCGCTCAAGGCCGAGCTGCGCGACTACTTCACCGGTCTGGCCGACGACGCCGCACACCGCGAGATGGCCACCGACCGGCACGGGCCGACGTACCAGAAGACGGTTCGGAGGATGGGCGACGACGGCTGGATGGGTGTCGGCTGGCCCAAGGAGTACGGCGGTCACGGGCTGGGCGAGGTGGAGCAGACGATCTTCGCCAACGAGGCCCAGCGAGCCGACGTGCACCTGCCGGCCGTGACCCTGCAGACCGTCGGTCCGACCCTGATCCGCTACGGCACCGAGCGGCAGAAGGACCTGTTCCTCAAACGGATCCTCGCCGGTGACGTCCACTTCGCGATCGGCTACAGCGAGCCGGATGCGGGCACCGACCTCGCCTCCCTGCGCACCAGCGCCCGTCGCGATGGAGACCACTACGTGGTCAACGGCCAGAAGCTCTGGACCACCGGCGGCCACCAGGCCGACTACCTGTGGCTGGCCTGCCGGACCGACCCCGACGCCCCGAAGCACCAGGGCATCTCCATCCTGATCGTCGACACGTCCGACCCGGGTTACTCCTGGACGCCGATCATCACCGCCGACGGAGCCCACCACACCAACGCCGTTTACCTCAACGACGTGCGGGTGCCGGCCGACATGCTGGTGGGGGAGGAGAACCAGGGCTGGAAGCTGATCACCACCCAGCTCAACCACGAGCGGGTCATGCTCGGCCCGGCCGGGCGGATCGAGGGCCTCCGCGACCGGGTCGCAGCCTGGGCCGACAAGGCCGGCGTACGCGACGAGCCCGACGTGCGCGCCGTCCTGGCCGAGGCGACCGCGGTGTTCCGGGTCAACGAGCTGCTCAACTGGCAGGTCGCCCGCACCGCCGAGGCGGGCGAGATCGACGTCGCCGATGCCTCGGCCTCCAAGGTCTTCGCCTCCGACCGGGTGCAGGTCCTCGGCCGCGACCTCGCCGCGGTCGTGCATCGGTACGGCGACCTCGCCGACCCCGCGACCGGGGACCTGGCGGACTACCTGGACAAGCAGGCGAAGCGGAACCTCGTGCTCACCTTCGGTGGCGGTGTCAACGAGGTGCAGCGGGAGCTGATCGCGATGTTCGGTCTCGGCCTGCCGCGAGTCCCAAGATGACCCACGACGAGATCATGGCCGCAGCCGAGCGGATCAAGGCCAACGGCGAGACGTCCCCGCGCCTTGGCCGCGACCCGGTCAACCAGCCGATGATCAACAACTGGGTCGAGGCGATCGGCGACCTCAACCCGCGCTGGCGCACCGGCGAGGCGCCGTGGGCCATGGCGCAGGTGTGGACGATGGGCGGGTTGCATCCGCAGCGCGATCCCGACGATCCCCTGCACTCGATGATGACCGTGCTCACCGATGCCGGGTTCACCGGCGTGCTCGGAACCAACTGCGAGCAGGAGTACGCACGGCCGCTGCGCGTCGGCGAGGAAGTCACGGTCACCACCCGGCTCGAGTCGGTGGTCGGGCCCAAGCAGACCGGCGTCGGCGAGGGTTACTTCGTGACCACCCGCAACGTCTGGCGGGTCGGCGACGAGGAGGTCGCCTCCATGATGTTCCGGGTGTTGAAGTTCGTGCCGAGGCAAACCGGGGCGTCGGCCGAGGCCGACTTCGTCCTCCGCCCCCAGATGAACCGCGACACCGAGTTCTTCTGGGAGGGAACACGGGCCGGCGAGCTGCGGATCCAGACCTGCAACGTCTGCGGCGCCCTGCGCCACCCGCCGGGCCCGGCCTGCCCGGCGTGCGGTGCGCTCGACCGCGGGTACGTCGTCGCGTCCGGTCGCGGCACGGTCTTCTCCTACGTGGTTCACCGGCACCCGCCCGTGCCCGGACGGGAGCTTCCGATCCTGCTGGTGCTCGTCGACCTCGAGGAGGGCGTCCGCATGCTCGGGGAGCTGCTCGACACCGACCCGGAGAAGGTCGAGATCGGCATGCCCGTCGTCGTCGACTTCCAGCGGATCGACGACGACCTGACGCTGCCCGTCTGGAGGCAAGGATGAAAACCACCACATTCGAATGCTCGATTCGCTCCGCCAGATCACCCCACGAAGTCACTCGCTTCGCTCGGACTCCGCGGGGACCCCGATGAACGGGGCCCTCGGATGAGCGACCTGCCCGAGTGGCGGCTGCCGATCACCACCACGTTGGTGGTGAGCACCGCGATTGCCACCCGCGACTTCCAGGACGTCCACCACGACGGCGAACTGGCCCGCTCCTACGGGTCGCAGGACATCTTCCTCAACATCCTGACCACGACCGGACTGGTGCAGCGTTACGTGACCGACTCGCTGGGTGACGTCGACCTCGGCGGGATCGCGCTGCGGCTGGGCGCGCCGGCCTACCCGGGCGACGAGCTGGTGTTCAGCGGCACCCGCGACGGCGACACCGTGTCCGTGGTCGGCGCCGTCTCCCTGGGAGACCACGTGACCGCGACGGTGACCCTGCGATGACGGCGGCACTCTCAGGAAAGGCGGCGATCGTCGGTATCGGTGCCACCGAGTTCTCCAAGGACTCCGGCCGCTCCGAGCTGCAGCTCTCGGTCGAGGCCGTCCGGTCCGCGCTGGCCGACTGCGGTCTCACGCCCGGCGACGTCGACGGCCTCACCACCTTCACCATGGACACGACCTCGGAGATCGCGCTCGCCCGCGAGCTCGGGATGGGGGAGCTCCGGTTCTTCAGCCGGATCAGCTACGGGGGCGGCGCTGCCTGCGGCACCGTCCAGCAGGCCGCGATGGCCGTCGCGACCGGGGTGGCCGACGTGGTGGTCTGCTACCGCGGGTTCAACGAGCGGTCCGGCCAGCGCTTCGGCCGTGCCTCGGTCTGGGCCAACACCCAGGTCAACACCAACGGCCTCGACAACGCCTGGGCCTACCCACACGGGTTGACCACGCCCGCCGCGATGGTGGCGATGCAGGCCACGCGCTACCTGCACGAGCACGGCGCGACCTCCGAGGACTTCGGCCGGGTCGCAGTCGCCGACCGGCGCCACGCGGCCACCAACCCCAACGCGTTCTTCTACGGCAGGCCGATCACGCTGGAGGACCACCAGTCCTCCCGGATGATCGTCGACCCGCTCCACCTCCTCGACTGCTGCCAGGAGAGCGACGGCGCGGTCGCGCTGGTAGTGGTGTCGGCCGAGCGCGCTCGCGACCTGCCGCAGCCGCCCGCCTACGTCGGGGCGGCGGCGCAGGGGAGTGCGCCGGAGCAGTTCGTGATGACGTCCTACTACCGGCGGGACATCGGGATCCCCGAGATGGGCGTGGTCGGCCGCGAGCTCTGGCGGCAGTCGGGCCTCGGCCCCGAGGACATCCAGACCGCGGTGCTCTACGACCACTTCACGCCCTACGTGCTGATGCAGCTCGAGGAGCTCGGCTTCTGCGGCCCTGGCGAAGCGCCGGGGTTCATCGCCGACGGTGCGATCGAGATCGGCGGGCGGCTGCCGATCAACACCCACGGTGGTCAGCTCGGCGAGGCCTACATACACGGCATGAACGGCATCGCCGAGGCAGTTCGGCAGGTGCGTGGTACGGCGGTGAACCAGGTCGACGACGTCGCCCACGTCCTGGTCACCGCCGGCACCGGCGTGCCGACGAGTGGGTTGGTGCTGTCGGTCTGAGCGCAGCCGTGCCGGGCGAAGGCACGGGACTGTGCCTGGATCCTCGTTACTGCTCGCAGTTGATGGCCAGGGCGCCTTCGCTTGGCCGCAAGCAAGTGTCGATGCCGTTTCCCCCGTCGTTGCGGTTGCGACCGGTCCCGCCGTCAAGCTGGTCAGCGCCTCCATTTCCAATCAGGACGTCGTCCCCTCGTCGACCATTGATGACGTCCCCCGAATTGGAGGGTCCACCGTCCAACCGGTTCGGCCCAGCGTTACCCAGGATGACGTCGCGCAGGTCGGTTCCGGTGACGTTCTCGACCGAACGGAGGGTGTACAACACCGGAGCAGCACCCTGGTTGCCCAACTGGGCCGCGTGATCCTGCAGGTCGACGAGGACACGGCCGGAGGAGCCTTCGCCGCCGAGAGGTTCACTGAAGTACACCCTGTCAGCACCGCCCTTCCCGGTCACGGACTCCGTCGGTGACCGCCCTCGGAAACAAGGAAACCCGGCGTAGAAGCCGTTGGCGGCCGCATCACCGATCAAGACGTCACTGCCGCCCCCCGTCAAGACGGTCTCGACATGGTGGAGCGCGTCAGCGCCGAAGCCGGCCCCTGAGGCAGAGCCCTTGCTGAGATCGACTGTGATCGCGTGGCAGTGACTGGAGGATCCGCCGCCAGACAGGACCTCGGCGTAGCTGACCAGGTCTCGTCCGGTTCCGCCGTCGATCGCCTCGTCCCCGGGACCGCTGCCGATGAAGTCAACTCCTGCTCCCCCCATCACAGCGTTCGCGCCGTCGGGATCTTCAATGAAGTCACCATCGCGTCCCCCGAAAATTCGGTCACTTCGGCGATTCCCGTTCAGATTGTCCCGACCAAGGCCCCCCCGCAGGGTGTCCCGCCCGTCGCCACCGTTCATGAAGTCGGCTCCTGCGTTGCCGATGAGCATGTCGGCACCGGCACCACCAAAGACCTCGTCTGGGCCGCGCCCTCCGACGACGGTGTCCGCACCCGGACCACCGGAGAGGGACTGGAAGATGGGATCCCCGAACACGAACCTCGGTCGAGTCGAACCTCCACAGATCAGGTCGTCACCGCGACCGCCTGAGATGTCGTCGGAGCCGCGGCGGCCGACGATGACATCAGCACCGGCGGTCCCGACCAGGCTGTCGTTCCCGTCGGTGCCGACGATCGTGGCCGGTACGCCGCGGCAGGTGGGGACGGCCGCCGGGGCCTCGGCCGGGGCGCCGGTGGCTGGGCCGGGCGCAAACAACATCACAGGAACGAGCAGCAGTGCGGCGCGGCCGCGCGTACCGTCCCGCAGTCGGCGGGCGAAGTCGGAAGTCCTCATCTTTGCCCCTAGGTCCGAATACCGATGAAGTGGACCTTCAGGCCTGCCGGGTCCTCGTAGCGGCAGTCCACCGTGGCGTGGTGCTGCGGGTCGAACCCCGGTACGTCGAAGGTCGTCACCGGTTCTGTGGTCCCCGGGAAGACGACCTCCACGTGCTTCGGCTTGATGATGTCGGTGTCACCGACGAGGTGAAAGCTGCTCCCGAAGCCGGCCGGGGTCAGATAAGCCTCGACCGTCGTGCCGCCGCAGTCGAGGACCCGGAGGTTGGTCCAGCTGTCCGGCGGGTCGGCTGCCTGTGTCGACGGCGTTCCCCAGACCAGCGAGGTGGCCACCAGGCCGGCTGTCGTGACTCCCACCCGTGCGAGTGCCTTCATCTTTGCGTCCCCTCTCCCCGCGTCCGGTCCAGACATTCTGCGTTCGGGTCGAGCCGGTGGGTATGGCCCAATCGGGTGGTCTGAGTCCCGGGTCGTGCCGCAAATGCGTGGTGGTGCGCCAGAGTTTGCGCTATCGTTTATCGATAGATAACAACCGCTGCTCGATAGGACGACGCCATGGGAAGTCTGACCGTTCTCGCTTTGCGCATCGTGCTCGCGATGGTGCTCGCCGGCTCGCTGTTCGTGCAGGCGGTGATGGTGCCGCTGCTCGCCGCCGACCTGGACGGGCTCGAGCCCGACTACGCCTACCTGCGCACTCCGCTCCTCGCCATCTTCGTGCTGGGCATCGTGACCGTGCAGGTCACCGTCGTCTGCGTATGGCGGCTGCTCACGATGGTGCGGCGGGGCACGGTGTTCTCCCGTGCCGCCTTCAGGCACGTCGACATCATCTTCGGGGCCGTCGTGGCGGCGTCCCTGCTCACGTTCGCCCTCGGCGTCGTGCTCGCCCCCGGCGACACGGTTGCCCCGGGGATCGTGCTGCTCATCGGCGGGTTGGGCGTGATGGTCGCCGGCGGCGCTCTGATCGTCCTGGTGCTGCGGATGCTGCTCGCCCAGGCAGTCGCCCGGGACGCCGAGGCAGTCCACCTCCAGGCCGAGCTGGACGAGGTGATCTGATGCCCATCGTCGTGGACGTCGACGTGATGCTGGCCCGGCGCAAGATCTCTGTCGGCGCCCTCGCCGAGCGGGTCGGGATCACCCCCGCCAACCTGGCGGTGCTCAAGAACGGCCGCGCCAAGGCCGTGCGCTTCACAACCCTCGAGGCGCTCTGCGAGGCGCTGCAATGTCAGCCCGGAGACATCCTGCGCTGGGAACCCGAGAACGAGCGACTCAGTCCTCGCGAGCCTCCGGACGGGTCATCCACTTCGACCACGCGAACGCGAGACCGAGCATGAGGATGAGAAAAAGCGAAATCACGATTGCAAAGATCAACCACATCGGCACGGCGACCACCTCTCCTCCAAGGTACGCCGCCGGAACCCGCGAGTCACGACTCGCCGAATACCCAGGTCAGTGGGGTCGGCGGTTGGTCGCGGAGCTTTCGTCCTCATCGGGTTCGATCGCGGAGGCGGCGCTCCCTGCCATCCCCGTCCGCGAGCGAGGACAGCATGGCGCATCCAGCAGCGTGGTGGAACCCGAACCACCCAATCTCTTCCGGAGAGCCCACCTCCGGGATCGACCGGGACTAGCGGGCCAGCTTCTCCTCGAAGAACGCCAGCACCCGGTCCACCGCCTGCTCTTGCCGATGGGCGGTGACGGTGGAGTGACCGCGACCCTCGAGCTCGACGCGGATGAACCTGTCCCCGATCTCCCGCGTGAGCCTCTCGAAGCGCTTCCCGACCGCCGGGTCCTTGCGGTAGCGCAGGCCGAGGACCTCGCAGCCGGCCGCGGCACGTTCCTTCACGGTCGTCAGGTCGGCGGGGGAGAGATTGAGGTCCCGGGAGCGGCCCGGAGAGACGGCGAACGGCGCGGACGGCTGGGCCACCACGGGCGCCGCGACGGCGGGGTCGACCATCATCGCCAGCGCGAATCCTCCGGTGAAGCACATGCCGATCGCGCCCACACCGGGCCCGCCCAGCTCGCCGTGCAGCTCCCGGGCCAGGCTGCGCAGCCACCCGGCAACGGGCGTGGTCTGGCCGGTGGCGAGCTTGGTGAACTCCCGGCTGATGCAGACCCGGGACATCGTCCTGGCGACCGTGAGCGCCTTCATCGGGGCCTCGGGCTCGCCGAACAGGTGCGGCATCACGACCGTGAAGCCGGCATCGACCACCTCCTCCGCGAACCCGATCACCTCGGGCGTGATCCCCGGGATCTCGTGGATCACGATGACTCCGGGTCCTGTGCCCTTGCGGTACGTCGGGTGCGTGACGCCGTCGGCCCTGTGCTGTCCGCGCGTCCAGGAATCGAGTTGGGGCATGTACCGAGTATGGGGGGCAAAGTGCGCATTCCGCCGCGGCCGCGAGAGCCAGAACCCTGGTCTTGAGCGCCCGACCTCCCTCCTGACAGGCGCATCGGGCGGGTCCTCCTCGACCGGTTGTAGCCGTCGCGGCCGCCCTTATTGTGGCGGCGCACAATGGGAGGCATGGCCCGGTCCTCGTGGATCAACGTGCCACTGCGGTGGCGGGTCATCCTTCTGCTCGTCGCGCTGGCCACGCTCACGATCGTCAACACGGCGCTGGCGAGGACCGAGATCGTCAAGGTCAGCACCCTGGAGCGGGCGGACGCCACACTGGACGACGCGGGAGGAGCTCTCGAGGAGCTGCAGGCCACCGAGACCGACCAGGCCCTCTCCATCCGCGGCTTCGCGCTCACCGGCGAGGAGAGCTTTCTTCGGGCCTACCAGGCGCAGCGGCTCGAGCAGCGCGGGCTCGAGGCTGAGCTGCGAACGGACTTGGCAGGGGAGGAGCAACTGCTCGAGCAGACCGACCAGATGCAGGACGTGATGGCGGAGTGGCGGCGCCAGGCGGTCGCACCGATCCTGGCGGCACCCCCTGAACAGCTCACCCGGACCGGCGCCCGAGTAATGGCGGGCCCCGGCGACGAGCTCTTCAACAGACTTCGGGAGGCGGACAAGCGGCTCGATGACGCTCTCGACGCCCGCCACGATGCAGTGCACTCCGAGATCCTCGCCGCCCGGTCCCGGCTGAACGCGGCTCTGCTGACCACCTCCGCGCTGGCGCTGGCGGTGGTGCTCGCCTCCGCGTGGGCCATGCGGCGCTGGATCACCGCCCCAGTCGACGTTCTGTCCATCGAGACGGACCAAGTCGCCGCCGGCGACCTGGACATCCACATCCGCGCAATCGGCCCTCCGGAGTTCGAGAGGATCGGTGCCAACGTCGAGCGCATGCGCCGGCGAATCGTGAACGAGCTGCGGGCCACAAGGCAGGCGATCGAGGGCCTGGAACAGAACGCGCCCCTCGTGGCCAGCATTCGCGAACAGCTGGCCGCCAGCCCCGACGTGGACCTACCCGACAGCCTCCAGGTGGTGGCCAGGATGGAACCGGCCCACGGTGTGCTGGCCGGCGACTGGTACGACGTGCTCAACGTGGACGGTCAACACGTGACGCTCGTGGTGGTCGACGTGTCCGGGCATGGGCCGCGGGCCGGGCTCCGTGCCTTGTGGCTCAAACACCTGCTGATGCCCGCCATCCACCTGGGCCTGCAGCCCGGCGAGGCGCTCAACTGGGTGGCCAGCGAGATGGGCGCCACAGAGGAGTGGTTCGCGACGTGCGTGATCATCGATGTCGACAGCACCACCGGTGAGTGCCGTTATGCCAACGCCGGCCACCTGCCTCCACTGCTGTTCGGGCCCGACGGCGTGGTGGAACTGACGGGAACCGGCCCGATCTTCGGGCCCCTGCCGGACCAGCGGTGGAGCACCGGCTCGGTGGCACTGGGTCCGAGCGAGATGCTCGTCGTCTACACGGACGGGATCACCGAGGCGCGGAACAGCTCCGGGGAAGAGTTCGGCGAGCGGCGCCTCATCTCTCTCTTCCCCAGCGAATCCCGACGCGACGTCTCCAGGCTGACCGATGACGTCATGGACAGCGTCCACATGTTCGGTTCCGATCGGCTCAAGGACGACGCGACCCTGGCTGTCGTGACCTACGGCGACTAGGACATCGAGGTCGAGGCGAGCGTCAGCACGCAGTCGGCCAGGACGGGGGCACCGTCCCGTTCTCCCTGACCCGTGACCGCTGCGGAAGCCACGATCCGACCGTTCTCATTCCAGGCCTGGACCCGGATGGTCTCGCCGGGGAACACGACGCCGGCGAAGCGGGCGGTGAAGGCACCCACCTTGGTCGCGTCCCCGCCGAGCAGCGCCTCGGTGAGGAGTCGCAGGACGATGCCATAGGTGCACAGGCCGTGCAGGATGGGCCCAGGGAAGCCGGCGGACTTGGCGAAGTCCGGGTCCGCATGGAGCGGGTTCCGGTCGCCGCAGAGCCGGTAGAGCAGCGCCTGCTGGGGAGTCACGTCGTACGTCGTGTCGGCATCCGGCGGGCGGTCGGGGAGGGTGACCTTCTCCGACGTACCCCGCTCGCCGCCCCAGCCGCCCTCGCCGCGAACGAAGATCGACGACCTGACCGTCCAGAGGTCCTCACCCTCCGGGTCGGTCGCGGTGCCCTCCTGCCAGATCACCGCCGCCTTGCCCTTGTCCCAGACGTCGGTGATCCGGGTGCGCAACGTGGCCGAGCCGGAGGTCGGGAGAGGGGCGTGGACGATGACCGACTGCGACCCGTGGACGACCTGGGCCAGGTTGATGTCGCAGCCGGGCAAGTCCAGGGGCGGGGGGTCGGTCTCGTGGAACGTCGGCACCACGACCCCGAACGAGGGCAGCACCTGGAGACCGGGACCGTCGTAGGTCCAGCGCAGGGCATCGGGGGAGACCTGGTCGCCAGGGCGGGAGCCCGCGCCGAGGGCCAGGTGGTAGAGCAGCACGTCGCTCGCGTCCCAGGCGAAGGCCCGGTCCGGCAGCTCGGCGCCGATGGCGACGGCCGGGTCGATCGGCATCAGGCCTCCTTCTGGGCTCCGGGGTTTCGAGACGGGCCTTGACGGCCCTCCTCAACCACCGGAGACCGCGCGATGTCGAGGGCGGCCAGGTAACCGAAGGTCAGCGCCGGGCCGATGGTGGCGCCCGGGCCGGCGTAGGTGTGGCCCATGACGGCGGAGGAGACGTTCCCGGCGGCGTAGAGCCCGGAGATCACCGACCCGTCCGGTCGCAGCACCCGCGCACGCTCATCGGTGACCAACCCGCCCTTGGTGCCGAGGTCACCGGGGACGATCTTGACAGCGTAGAAGGGCGCCTGGTCGATCGCGTGGAGCGAGGGGTTCGGCTTGACCGTGGGGTCGGAGTAGTAGCGGTCGTAGCCGCTCTCGCCGCGGTGGAAGTCCTCGTCGACGCCGGAGGCGGCGAAGCCATTGAAGCGCCGCACGGTCTCCTCCAGCGCGTCGGCGGGCACCCCGATCTCCTCGGCCAGGCCGGCCAGCGTGCCGGCTTTCTTCACGGTGCCGTGCTTGTACCACCGGCCGGGGAACGGCTGCCGCGGTGAGAGTCCCGCGAACAGGTAGCGGTTGCGGTAGCGCTGGTCGATCACCATCCACGCCGGTACGTGCTGGACCCCCGTCGCCTCGCCCGCGTACGTCGCGTGGACCGCCTCGACGTAGGGCATCGCCTCGTTCATGAACCGTCGGCCGGCGGCGTTGACGATGATCGAGCCGGGCAGGTTGCGTTCGGCCAGACAGAACCACGGACCCGATGGCAGCGGGATCGTCGGTCCCCACCAGGCGTCGTCGAGCAGGTCGGTCTGGGCGCCGGCGGCGATCCCGGCCAGGATGCCGCCGCCGGTGTTGTTGACCGAGCCCGTGGTCCAGTCGATCGACGTCGGCTGCGGCTGGTACTTCTCGCGCATCTCGAGGTTCTTCTCGAACCCGCCGCTGCCGAGGATCACGCCGCGCCGGGCCCGGATCGTCGTCGGGCTGCCGTGGTGGAGCACGCGGACGCCCACGACCCGGCCGTCCTCGATCAGCAGATCGGTCAGCTCGGTCTCGTAGTGCACCGGCACGCCGGCATCGATCAGCCCCTGGCGCAGCCCGATGGACAGGGCGTTGCCCATCGCGTACATCTTTCGCCCACGCAGGCTGCTCCACATCCGGGCCACCATGACCCGCAGCATGGTGAGCGGGCCGCGCAGGGTGCGCAGCCCCAGGCTGATCTTGCGGAAGTCGGCCTGCGTGACGATCAGGTTGGCCGGCGCCTTGGTGTACGCCGGATGCAGCCGCCCGAGCTCCTCGTCGCCGAGCGACCGGGCGTCCATCGGCACCGGTTCGACGCTGCGGCCGCGGACCCGCCCGCCGGGCGCCTCGGGGTGGTAGTCGGAGTACTCGGGCACCCAGGCGAAGCGGAGGGGGGTGTGCTCGCGGAGGAAGTCCATGACCTCCGGCCCGCGGTCCAGGAACGTGTCACGGCGGACCTTGGGCACGTCGCCCCCGACGATCGAGTCGAGGTAGAGCTTGCTCTGCTCCAGATCGTCCGGGTCGACCTGTCCCGCTGACCTCAGGGCGTCGTTGCCGGGGATCCAGACGCCGCCGCCGCTGCGGGCCGTGGAGCCGCCGAACCACGGGCTCTTCTCCACGAGCACGGTCTCGAGGCCACGCTTCCTGGCCGCGAGGGCCGCTGTCATGCCCGCGCCACCGGCGCCGACCACGACCACGTCGACCTCGGTCGGCAGGCTCGGCGGAGTCCCTGTCATGGCGCAAAACTGTAACAGGTTCTAGAATGCCGGACGTGATCTCACAGGACGCGATCTCGGCCGCCGTCGAGCGCCTGGACCAGGCTCGGACGACCCGTGTCCCGTGCGCGCCGGTGCGCGACCTGATCGGCACCGACGACCTCGCGGCGGCGTACTCGGTCCAGCAGGGATTGGTGGACAGGCGTCGCGCCACGGGCGCGGGGGTCGTCGGTCGCAAGATCGGTGCGACATCGGAGGCGGTGCAGAGTCAGCTCGGCGTCGATCAGCCTGACTTCGGCTACCTGCTGGACGAGATGGACGTCAGCTCACAGTCACCGATCTCGATGCGGACGCTCCTGCAGCCGCGGGTGGAGGCCGAGGTCGCGTTCTTGATGTCTCGCACGGTCGCACCGGCTACGGAGGATGACATCACGCTCGAGCTCGTCAGCCTCGCGGTCGAGGCGGCCCTGCCGGCCTTGGAGATCGTGGACTCCCGCATCGAGAACTGGGACATCACCTTCACCGACACCGTGGCCGACAACGCGTCCAGTGGCCTCTTCGTCGTCGGTGGCGCAGGCCGTTCCCTCGACGAGGTCACCCCGGTCGACGTCGAGATGTCACTCACGATCAACGGTGAGGTTCGCTCGTCCGGCAACGGCGCCGCCTGCCTCGGTGACCCGCTGGAGGCGCTGCGTTGGCTCGCCGTCCAGTGCTACCGCTTCGGCGACCCGCTCAAGGCGGGACACCTCGTTCTGTCCGGAGCGCTCGGACCTTTCGTACCGTTCGCGCCGGGCGACAAGGTGGAGGCATCGATCAGCGGGTTCGACCCGCTCGTCGCAGAGTTCAAGGAGTAGACGTGACCAAGAAGACCGCCGCCATCGTCGGCCCGGGCAACATCGGGACCGACCTGATGTACAAGCTGCTGGGCTCGGAGGTGATCGAGCCGCGCTGGATGATCGGCGTCGACCCCACCAGCGAGGGCCTGCGCCTCGCCGACGGGCTCGGCCTCGAGTCGAGCCACGAAGGCGTCGACTGGTTGCTGAAGCAGGACCAGCTGCCCGACCTGATCTTCGAGGCCACCTCCGCACAGATCCACCGCGACTACGCGCCCCGCTACGAGGAGGCGGGCATCCGCGCGGTCGACCTCACCCCGGCCGCCGTCGGTCCGGCCGTGATCCCACCCGTCAACGGCCAGGAGCACTCGTCGGCGCCCAACGTCAACATGATCACCTGCGGCGGACAGGCGACGATCCCCATGGTCGCCGCGGTGTCCCGGGTGGCGCCGGTGTCGTACGCCGAGATCGTCGCCTCGGTCGCCTCGCTGTCCGCCGGACCGGGCACCCGGGCCAACATCGACGAGTTCACCCGCACCACCGCCGCCGGGGTCGAGTCGATCGGCGGCGCCGAGCGGGGCAAGGCGATCATCATCCTCAACCCCGCCGACCCGCCGATGATCATGCGGGACACGATCTTCTGCGCCGTGGCCCCGGAGAGCGACCAGGACGCGATCGTCCGCTCGGTGCAGGACATGGTCCGGGCCGTGCAGGAGTACGTGCCCGGATACCGGCTGCTGCAGGAGCCGCAGATCGACGAGCCCTCGCCGGCCACGAAGGGGCAACTCAAGGTGAGCGTGTTCGTCGAGGTTGAGGGCGCCGGTGACTACCTGCCGCCGTACGCCGGCAACCTCGACATCATGACGGCCGCCGCGACCCAGGTGGGCGAGCACCTCGCCCGCTCGATGGATGGAGCTACCGCATGACCCACCTCAACACCCTGACCCGCACCTGGAAGGACCAGCACGGGGGCGACCTCGACCTGCGACTCACCGACACCTGCCTGCGCGACGGGTCGCACCACAAGCGGCACCAGTTCACCGCCCAGGAGGTCCACGACATCGTCGAGGCGCTTGATGCCTCCGGCATCCCGGTGATCGAGGTGACCCACGGTGACGGCCTCGGCGGGTCGTCGTTCAACTACGGCTTCTCGAAGACTCCGGAGCAGGAGCTGATCCGGATCGCGGCGGAGACCGCGAAGACCGCCCGGATCGCCTTCCTGATGCTGCCCGGCGTCGGTACCAAGGACGACATCCGCGCCGCCCAGGACAACGGCGGCGAGATCTGCCGGATCGCGACCCACTGCACCGAGGCCGACACCTCGATCCAGCACTTCGGGCTGGCCCGGGAGCTGGGACTGGAGACGGTCGGCTTCCTGATGATGAGCCACACCCAGCCGCCCGAGGTGCTTGCGAAGCAGGCCCGGATCATGGTCGACGCCGGCTGCCAGTGCGTCTACGTGGTCGACTCGGCCGGCGCGCTGATCATGGAGCAGACCGCCGACAGGGTCTCCGCCATCGTGAGCGAGATCGGGGACCAGGCCGACGTCGGGTTCCACGGCCACGAGAACCTCGGCCTCGGCGTCGCCAACACCGTCATCGCGGCCCGGGCCGGGGCGACCCAGATCGACGGGTCGGTCCGCCGCTTCGGCGCCGGCGCCGGCAACACGCCGCTGGAGGCGTTCATCGGGGTGTGCGACAAACTGGGCTGGCGGACCGGGGTCGACTTCCTCCAGATAGTCGACGCCTCTGAGGACGTCATCAAGCCGGCCATGCCCGAGGAGTGCCAGCTGGACCGGATGACGCTGATGATGGGGTACGCCGGTGTTTACAGCTCGTTCCTGAAACATGCCGGCAACGCTGCTGACCGCTACGGCGTCTCCGGTGCGAAGATCCTGCTCGAGGCCGGCCGGCGCAAGCTGATCGGCGGCCAGGAGGACCAGCTCATCGACATCGCGCTCATGCTCAAGGCCGAACAGGACAAGGAAACGGCCAACTCCTAGGTCAAACCCTTGGCGTTCTGTCGGAGGCCGGTGGCAGGGTGACCGGCATGGCATCCCGCGCGTCCAACTTCTGCATCGACTCCGCCGACCCCTACGCCCAGACCATGTGGTGGGCGAAGGTCCTCGAGGACTTCACCGTCGAGGGCGACTGGGAGATGAAGCCCGACGACGAGGAGTGCGGCCTGGCCGGCCCCGACGATCGCTACCTGTTGTTCCTCAAGGTCCCCGAGCCCAAGACGGTCAAGAACCGCATGCACATCTGTCTGCGGCCCACCGACCGCACCCGCGACGAGGAGGTCGACCGGATCCTCGAGCTCGGCGCCACCCTGGTCGACGACCTGCGCAAGGGCCCGGACAAGGGGTGGGCGGTGCTCGCCGATCCCGAGGGCAACGAGTTCTGCGTGCTGACGCCGTACCAGCCAGGCTCTTGACGCCTGTTCGAACATATGTTCTAATAGATGTAGAGCGCACGACCTGCACGACGTGTTCCCAGTAATCTCGCCGCCGCGCTCCGGCAGTTCGCCCGCGGGCGCACTGGGTTCGACGACTTGGGTGGAGCCGGCAATGCCCCGGACATAGTCGATCGAACCTGTCGGGGGCGCGCATGGAGACGCAGTCACATCCGGTGGTCGCCACGGCGGCCGCCGTCGAGGACGCGCTGAAGAACGTCACCGACCTGGACCCCACTTTCATGTCCACCTCGGACAAGAAGGCGGCGTTGCTGGCTCTGGACCGGGCCTCGGGGCAGCTGGAGGAGCTTCGGCTGCGGGTGATGGCCGCGGCCGAGGACGTGGCGGTCGACAGTGCCGCGCGGGACGTCGCCGCCTGGCTGGCCCACCACGGCCGCCGGGATCGGGGTGCAGCGCGGCGCGACCTGCGACTGGCCCAGGCGCTGCAGACGCGGTGGCTGGTGGTGGGCCGGGCGCTGCGCGAGGCCGACGCCAACCGCGAGCAGGCCGAGGTGATCGTCGCCGCCCTCGAGGCGCTGCCCTGCGACCTCGACCCCGAGCTCGTGGCCCAGGCGGAGCAGCGGCTGGTGACCGAGGCTTCCCGGTTCGGACCTCGACACCTGCGGATCCTGGGTCGCAGGATCCTCGACGTGGTCGCGCCCGAGGTGGCCGAGGACCACGAGCGCCGGGCGCTGGAACGCGAGGAGCTCCACGCCGCCAAGGTCACTGCCCTGACCAGCCGGAGGCGCGGCGACGGCACCACCGAGCTGCGGATCCGGGTGGCGGACCTGGTGGCGGACCGCCTGCTCACCTACCTGCACGCCTTCACCTCGCCCCGACGCGAGCGCTCGAGTGCGCCTGCGCCGGGCGACCGCCGCCCCTACGACCAGAAGCTGGGGCACGCGTTCGCCGCTTTCCTGGAGTCGGTGGACCCGAAGCGGCTGCCGCTGCACGGCGGTGATGCCACCACCCTCATGATCACGATCGACCATGACCGCCTTCGTGACGGCCTCGGCACCGCCCTGGTCGGTGACACCCCGATCACCGCCGGCGAGGCCCGCCGCCTGGCCTGCACCGCCAACCTTCTTCCCGCCGTGCTGGGCGGCGAGTCCGAGCTCCTCGACCTCGGCCGCGCCCGCCGTCTGTTCAGCCCCGCCCAACGCAAGGCGATGGCGATCCGCGACGTCACCTGCCGCGCCGAAGGCTGCGATATCCCTGCTCACTGGTGCGAGGCTCACCATGCCGCCGCGCCCTGGAACGCCGGCGGCCGCACCGACCTCGCCGATGGACTCCTGCTCTGCTCCTGGCACCACCACCGCGCCCACGACCACCGCTACCGCGTCGAACGCACCGGCGACCGACGCCTCACCTTCCACCGCCGGACATAGACGGGTTTGAACCCCGGTCCGGGCGCGGATCGCCGTACTCTGATGCCGTGAGGATCTTCCAGCGCCGACGCCGGCCAGCACCGGCGACGAAAGCGGCAGCCCTCGCAGCTGCACGGAGAGCCACCGCGCAACTGCGGCGGAGGGACGCCAAAGCCAGGCGCTACCAAGCCAGGAAGCAGGCCAACCCAGCCGACCGAATGACACCCAACCAGTGGGCCGGGGGCGGCAGCTAGCCGACATCGACGTCCAGGTCCTGAATCGTCCCCTCATGCCGCGCAGGGTGCGATCGCACCGTTGACGGCCGAGCCATATTGGAGTGATTCCTGATCCAGAGTCGGGCAGGCTTGCTGCCGTGTCGACTGCGGATGCTCAGATGCGGGCCTACTACGAGCAGGGCAAAGAGCAAGACCGGCTCGCCGGGGCGAAGGGGGTCCTGGAGTTCGAGAGGTCCAAGGAGATCGTCCAACGTCGGCTGCCACGTGCCCCAGCGGCCGTCGCCGACATCGGTGGTGGACCCGGCCGCTACGCCTTGTGGCTTGCCGAACAGGGTTACACCGTGCAGCACCGCGACCTCATGGAGCTCCATGTCGACCAGCTCCGGGCATCAGGAAACCCGTCAATCCAGGCCCGAGCCGGTGATGCGCGCAGAGTCGATCTTCCCGACTCGTCGGTCGATGCGGTCCTTCTGCTCGGTCCCCTGTACCACTTACCCGACCGGGAGGATCGGATCCAGGCGTTGAAGGAAGCCCGGCGAATCGTTCGTGACGGCGGCCCCGTCTTCGTCGCGGCCATCTCCAGATGGGCGCCGCGCCTCGACGGCGTCCTCCAGGAACGGCTCTACGAGCGAAGTCCGGACTTCCCATCCCTCCTGCCCGAGATCGAGCGCACCGGGAACCTCCCGCCGGTCGTGCCAAGCGGCTTCGTCGGCTACACCCACCGTCCGGGCGACCTGGTGGATGAGATCGCCGAAGCCGGTTTGCAGCTTGATGACCTCGTCGGCGTGGAAGGTCTGCCGTTGGCCGGAACGGACATGGAGTCCCGGGTCGGCGACCAAGGCGCCTGGGACGTGCTCCTCGACGCGGCACGAGCGATCGAACGAGTTCCCGAGTTGCTTGGTCTCAGCCCGCACCTGATCGCTACGGCCACGCGAGTGCTGGCTAGACCCGCGCCGCGGAGAACCAGGCGACGTCGCCCCCGGTCGTCGTGGCAGGGTGGCATCAAGGGACGCGTGCAACGGATCGAGGTCGGATGAAGGTCTTCATCTCGTCGGACATGGAAGGCACCGCTGGTGTCGTGGACTGGTCCCAGTGCTTGCTGGGCGAGCCGGAGTACGACTACTACCGAACCCTCCTGCAGGCCGAGGTGAACGCCGCGATCGAAGGCGCGATTTCAGCGGGCGCGCACGCCTTTCTCGTCAACGACTCGCACTCGAAGATGCAGAACCTGCGACCGGACACGTTGGCGGGGCACGCGCGCTACCTCTCCGGCTCCCACAAGCCGATGTACATGATGGAGGGCCTCGACGCATCGTTCGACGCGATCTTCTTCGTGTCCTACCACGGCTCCATGTCCACGTCGTCGCCGTTGTCGCACACCTACAACCCCCGGGCGATCAGCGAGGTCAACCTCAACGGCACCGTGGTCGGCGAGTCCGGCATCAACTCGCTGGTGGCCCTCGGGTACGGCGTCCCGGTCGTGCTGGTCACCGGGGACGACATCACCGCCACTGAGGCGACCAGGGTCAACCCTGGGGTGCACACAGCCGTGGTGAAGACCGCCATCTCACGCTTCGCCGCCGACAGCATGCATCCGGCGCAGGCATGCGACCTGATCCGGACCGAGGCCGAGGCGGCGATCGGCGCCCTCGCCGATGCCCAGCCCCCGTCGATCACCCTGCCGGCCACTCTGTCGGTCAGGTTTCGCAATCCGGACCTTGCCGAGATGGCGACGTGGATCACCGGCGTGCAGCGCTCGGGCAGCACGACGAGCGAGATCGTCGACGAGGACCCGCTCCGGCTGTTCCGCAAGTTCGTCAGCGTGGTCCTGCTCACGCGCGGCATCGCGGAGTAGCGGATCGCTAACCCTGCCTCCTGGGCTGAGCCGCCACGAGCCGTGAGTGCTGGGACGGCTCATGAACCGGGGCGTTCTCGAGCAGGAGTACGGCGAGGTCATCGCTGAGCTCACCCCCGGGGACGTGTGCGCGGACGCGGTCCACGAGCGTGTCGATCGCTTCCTCCACGTGACCCTGGGCCAGCAGCGGAGCCGCTTCCAGGATCGGGAAGAACTCGCCGCGGCCGTCGCGTGCCTCGCTCAGGCCGTCGGTGTAGAGCAGGACCCTGTCTCCGGGCCGCCACGCGAAGCTCGCGGCGTCGGTGCTCTCACCCACACCGAGCGGCATCCCGGCCGGAGCCTCGAGGAACTGCGCGAACCCGTTGGCCCGCACCAGCACCGCTGGTGGGTGACCGCAGCTGGTCAAGTTGATCGTGTCCGGTTCGGTCAGGTCCACCAGGAGGGCGGTGGCGAACTCCTCCTCGCCCAGGAACGGGATCAGGTAGGAGTTCATGTCGTGGGCCGCCTCCGTCAGCGTCGCCCGGACCGCGGCGGCCTGGCGGAACGCCCGGATCACCCGCGCAGCCTGCTCGACAGCTGCGAGCCCCTTGCCGCGGACGTCACCGACGATGAACCGCGTGTACCCCTCGGTGACGCTGCAGTCGTAGAGGTCCCCGCCCACGACCGCATCCTGCGCCGCCGACAGGTAGCGGGAGGAGATGTGGAGCCCTTCGGTCACGGCCGGGACGGTGGGGAGGATGGCGCGTTGCGCGGCCTCCGCGATCGCGGTGACCCGGGTCAGCCGCTGTTCGCGAAGGACGCGGACGCTGGCGACCACGACCGCGGCGGAGCTGACCAGGACGACGTCGAGCAGCCGGATCCACTGCTGGGCGTCGCCCAAGAGGTCGTTCCACCAGCCGGACCCCACGACCAAGAGGACGGCGGCCGCGGCGAAATAGGCGGTGACCCGAGGGGAGAGGACGCTGCAGGCGATCAGTGGCCCGACGGCGAACAGCGTGTCGGGCACCACGTCGTGCGGCAACACCAGGCCCCAGACGGCGACCATGGCAAGCCACGCGATGGCACCGACCGCCACGGAGGCGGCGAGGCGGTCACTGGTCGCGTGTGGGGGTTGCATGGGGTCTCCGTGAGTCAGGTCTGGCATCAGAATCGTGCCACTGAAAAGCGCGGTCATGTGCCGTTCTGCAGGTTCCGTGCACGGTCCGTCGTGGCATGGTGAGCGCCATGGCCGATCCGAAAGAGACGCTGGTCCGCTATCTCCAGGGAGCCCGCGACTCCATCCTCTGGAAGCTCGAGGGACTCTCCGAGTACGACGCCCGGCGCCCGCTGACCCCGACCGGCACCAACCTGCTCGGACTGGTCAAGCACCTGGCCAGCGTCGAGCTCGGCTACTTCGGCGACACCTTTGACCGCCCGAGCGACATCGAGCTGCCGTGGTACTCCGAGGACGCCGACCTGAACGCGGACATGTGGCTCACGCCCGACCAGTCCCGTGAGTGGGTGGTCGACCTCTACCACCGGGCCTGGGCACACGCCGCGGCAACCTTCGCGGCGTGCGAGCTCGACACCGTCGGACATGTGGCCCACTGGGGCGGGGAGGCGGTCACCCTCCACCAGATGCTGGTTCACGTGGCGACCGAGACGCACCACCACGCGGGGCACGCCGACATCCTGCGCGAGATGGTCGACGGAGCAACCGGCTTCCTGACCACCGCCTCCAACCTGCCCGGCGACGGCTACGACTGGGAGGCCCATGTCGCGAAGATCGAGGCGGCTGCCGCCACCTACAGGTGAGGGCCGCGATTCCTCGACCAAAACGAGAACGTGTTCTAGTATTGCGGGTGACCGAACCACGACAGGAGATCCCGCATGTCTCAGGCTGTTCTCGACGGCGCCCAGGTTCTTTCGGGGGTCCGCGACCTGCTGCCCACGATCCGGGAGCGGGCCGATGACGCGGAGCGGGCCCGCGTCGTACCCGAGGCCTCCGTCAAGGAGCTCGAGGAGGCCGGCTTCTTCCGGATGCTCCAGCCCCGTCAGTACGACGGTCTGGAGAGCGATCCGGTCGACTTCTTCACCGCCGTGCGCGACATCGCCGGCGCCTGTGGTTCCACCGGCTGGATCGCCAGCGTCCTCGGGGTCCACCCCTGGCAGGTGGCGCTGTTCGACGAGGAGGCGCAGCGGGCAGTCTGGGGCGAGGACACCAGCACGCGGCTGAGCTCGTCGTATGCCCCCACGGGCAAGGCGGTCGTCGCCGACGGTGGCTTCACTCTGTCGGGGAAGTGGAGCTTCTCCTCGGGCTGCGACCACGCGACCTGGGTGCTCCTGGGCGGGCTGGTCTTCGACCAGGAGGGCAACGTCGTCGACTTCCGGACCTTCCTCCTGCCCCGCGACAAGTACCAGATCGTCGACGTCTGGAACGTGGTCGGTCTGCGCGGCACCGGCTCCAACGACATCGTGGTCGAGGAGACGTTCGTCCCAGAGGCGTTCACGCTCTCGATGGGCGACACCGGCCGCTGCTACGGCCCGGGCCAGGCGGTCAACGACTCCGACCTCTACAAGCTGCCCTTCCACTCGCTGTTCACGACCACGATCTCCACGCCGATCATCGGCATGGCCTACGGCGCCTACGCCGAGCACGTCGAGATGCAGCAGAAGCGGGTGCGTGCGGCGTACGCCGGCGAGAAGGCCAACCTCGACCCGTTCGCGGCAGTGCGCATCGCTCGCGCGTCCTCGGAGATCGACGCCGCTTGGGCGCTGACCATGAACAACATCCGCGACGAGCAGGCCCACGTGGCCCGGGGCGAGAAGATTCCGCTCGGCCTGCGGCTGAAGGTGCGTCGCGACCAGGTGCTCGGCACCCAACGCGCCATCGACGCCATCGACGACCTCTTCGAGGCCTCCGGCGGCCGAGCCCTCGCCGAGGGCACCTACCTGCAGCGAGCCTGGCGTGACGCCCACGCCGGTCGGGTCCACGCGGCCAACGATCCCGAGCGGGCGCTGCAGATGTACGGCGCCCACCAGTTCGGGCACAAGATCGACCCGGGGATGTACTGAGTGGCGACAACCCCGGGGGTCAGCAAGGAGTCCGCGCAGCGCTCCGCCAAGGCGCGGAACATCACGCTGAACTACTACGAAGCCGGCGAGCCGACCGAGGTCGGCGGCGGCCTGCCGTTGGTGATGCTGCACGGAGGCGGGCCAGGAGCCTCGGCGTGGTCCAACTTCGGACCGTCCCTGCCGCGGTTCGCCACGAAGTTCCGCACCCTGCTCGTCGACCAGCCCGGCTTCGGCGGCTCTGACCGGCCGCCGGTCGAGGGCAACTACTACCGTCACGCCGCCGACCACGTCGTCGCCCTGCTCGATGAGCTCGGCATCGGCCGGGTGCACCTCCTCGGCAACAGCCTCGGCGGCGGTACGGCCATGCGGTTCGCCCTGAGTCATCCCGATCGGGTCGGGCGTCTGGTGCTGATGGGCCCGGGCGGTCTGTCGCTCAACCTCTTCCACGCTGATCCGACCGAAGGCGTCCAGCGGCTGATGGACTTCGGCGCCAACCCCACGCGCGAGGCCCTGCGGGCGTTCATCTCCACGATGGTGGTCAACCAGGACCTGGTCACCGACGAGCTGGTGGAGGAGCGGTTCGCCGATGCCACCGCGCCTGGCGCGCAGGAAGCCATGCGGGACATGGGGATGTCGTTCTGGAACCCGGAGACCGCCGAGGACGGCATGCTCTGGCGGGAGGCCCACCGCCTGCGACGGCACACCCTGCTCACCTGGGGCCGGGAGGACCGGGTGAACCCGATCGACGGCGCGTTCGCCGCGCTCAAGCTGATCCCCAAGGCGCAGCTGCACGTGTTCCCCAACTGCGGCCACTGGGCCCAGATCGAGGCTGCGGAGGAGTTCGCGGAGGTGACCACGGTCTTTCTGGGAGGGCACAAGGAGAGGGAGAAGAAGTGAGCATCGACATCAAGTCCATGGGCTACGCCCGGGTGGCCAGCACCGATCTGGACGCCTGGAAGCTGTTCGCCGGCAAGGTGCTCGGGCTTGCGGAAGCCCGCGGGCCTGCGGCTGCGCCGGGCTCGGGCAATCTCTATTACCGCATCGACGAGGTCTCGGCCAGGCTCGTCGTCTTCCCCTCCGACGTCGATCGTCTCGAGTGCGTCGGCTGGGAGCTGGCCGACCACGACGCACTGCAGGCGGCTCGGGAGCACCTGATCAAGGCGGGAGTCGACTTCGCCGAGGGCAGCCCGGAGGAGCTGGCCGAACGCCGGGTCCAGGAAATGATCCGCTTCGCGGATCCCTGGGACAACGTGTTCGAGCTGTTCCACGGCATCACCTACGAGGCGCGCCCGCTGGTCACGCCGTACGACAACAAGTTCGTCACCGGCGAGCAGGGGATGGGCCACGTGGTGATCCCGGTCGGAGACGACGAGGCGGCGCTGGAGTTCTACCGCGACACCCTCGGCTTCCGGCTGCGCGACTCGATGAGCATGCCCGGCGAGTTCGTCGGCAAGGAGCCCGGCACCAAGGCGTGGCTGCGGTTCCTGGGTTGCAACCCGCGCCACCACTCGTTGGCGTTCCTACCGATGCCCAACCCGGCGCGGTGCGTCCACATCATGCTCGAGGTCGCGAAGCTCGACGACGTGGGCCGCGCCCTGGAGCGGGTGCGCAAGCACCAGGTGCCGCTCTCGGCCACGCTGGGCCGCCACATGAACGACCAGATGGTGTCGTTCTACGTGAGATCGCCGGGCGGGTTCGACTTCGAGTACGGCACCGAGGGCCTGACCGTCGACGACGAGAAGTGGGTGGCCCGTGAGAGCACCGCGGTCTCCTACTGGGGCCACGACTTCAGCGTGGGCAGCAAGTGACAGACTCGCGTCTCGTGGTCAGCCCCCAGATCCCCGACAGAGAAGGGCTTCCCGACGAGGAGATACCGGAGGGGATGCGCGCCGACGCCAGGGAGACCTGGCCGAGCCGGGAGCTGATCGAGTCCTTCCTCGGCGACTTCGACTTCGAGCTCCGTCCGGGCGAGACCATCCATGTCGACACCGAGGAGCAGGCCCGGGCAGCGCGCAAGTTCCGCGACGTCCTCGGCCGCTTCGCCACCGGAATCACCGTGGTCACCGCGGTCAGCCGCGGTGAGCCGGTCGGCATGACCTGCCAGAGCTTCATGTCGGTCTCGCTCGACCCGCCGCTCGTGCTGTTCTCGCCGGCGAAGACGTCGCGGGCGTGGCCAGCGATCCAGCGGTCGGGACGGTTCTGCGTGAACTTCCTGGCCGCCGACCAGGAGCCGCTCTCCAACACGATGGCCAGCCGCGGCCTCGACAAGTTCGCCGGCCTCGGGTGGACCGCCACCCCGGAGACCGGGTCGCCCCTGCTGGACGGCGCGCTCGGCTACGTCGACTGCACCATCCACGCCGTCCACGAGACCGGCGACCACTACGTGGTGATCGGCCGGGTCCAGGACCTCGACGCCACCCGCGACGGGGAGCCGCTGCTGTTCTACCGGGGTGAGTACCGCACCACCGGCGACTGACCACGTCTGGCAGGGTGCACCGCGTGGCCGACGACCCGACGCGCGACTTCTCCGTCCGTCTCGTGCGCCGATTCCTCTCGCTGTGCGAGAGCCCCCGCACCCGAGCCACCATGGTCCGAATGGTCAAGGGCTCCGTCGGCAGTGCGCGTGCGGGCCGCACCCTCTACCGCGTGGTGAACCGGGCCGCGGTCAACCCCGTCGCCCGCGTCACCGGCATCCAAGCCTCGGCGATGCGGTTCGAGCTGGTGGCCTCGCAGCTGATCGGGCTGGCGATGGCCCGCTACGTCATCCAGGTCGAGCCGATCGCCTCCGCGTCGGTCGACGAGGTGGTCGCCCTGGCCGCCCCCTCGATCCGGGCGGCCCTTCGGGGCTGAGGGTCACGACTCCAGGACGGTCAGGTCCCGTACGGCGAAACCGTGGTGCGCCCACTCCTCGTCGAAGATGACACGCAGGCAGTCGAGCGTTGAGCGCTGCCCGTCGGGCGGGAACCCTCCAATGCCATGGGCGGGGAGAGTGGCGGCCAGTGCCTCGTCGTTGAGCGCCAGGACATGGTCGCGAACCTGCTGCTGACGGCGGTGCCGGGCCACGAGCACGTCGTCGAGGGCGGGGCGCAGGCCGGGGTCGATCCCGAAGTCGGCCGGGTCGAGGAACGAGGCGGTCAGTCCCAGCGGGTGGTACGGGTCGGCCTCGCCGAGCACGGCGCGCCCGAACCAGCCGTCATAGACGTGAAGCAGATGGCGCAGCGTCTCGACGAACGACCACTCGCCGCGCACCCGCTCGTACCTCGCCTCCTCCGGTAGCGCACGAACCCGGTCGAGCGTCGGCGCCCAGAGGTCGTCGACGACATCCAGCGCGGCCAGGACGCCCGCGACGTCGGTGGGCCGGAGCGCGAGCCGCTCCGGGTGCCGGCGGTCGAGCTCCGCCTCGACCAGCGGAACCACATCCACGCCGTTGACCGTCAGGTTCCGGACCAGTGCATCGATCTCGACGTCGATCATCACCGCGCCGATGAACCGCGCACCCACCAGCGTCACCTCGCGGAACTCGGCGCCGTCCATCTGGCAGTCCAGGTAGCGCGCGCCGCGGAGGTCCTCTCCGTCGAAGGTACTCACGCGTGGGGTGGGGGTGGTTGATCGACGTTGACCGTGGGGATTCCGCCTCCGGCGCGGGCGATGACCGCCACCGAAGGCTGGTCACCGGGGTTGCTCTCGCGATGGATCGTGTACGCAGGCACGTGCACGAAGTCGCCGGCCTGGGCGTCGAGTGGCGCGGCTCGACCCTCGAACTCCAGGCGCAGGATGCCCGAGACGACGTACAGGCTGGTCTGGTTGCGGTCGTGGTGGTGCCAGCCCGAGATCGCGCCGGGCGTCGTCGTCACCTGTCCGGCCCATAGCTGCGGCACCTCGAACGCGAGCTTGCGCAGCATGCCGGCCGTGGGGTCGGCGGTGACCAGCTCGTTGGCGTGGAACACGCGCAGCGGCTGAGGCAGGCGGTCGTTCACGCCAACCAGCGTGCCACGTCTGCCCGATGCGAGCTCGCCGTGCCGAACAGCTGGCCCAGGGCGTGCGCCCGCTTGAAGACCAGATGGGCGTCGTGCTCCCAGGTGATCGCGATCCCGCCGTGCAGCTGGATCGTCTCACTCGCGATCCGGTCGAGCGCGTCGGAGCAGTAGGCCTTGGCGACGGTCGCGCGTTCGTGCAGGGTCGCGGCCCGCTCGACGGTCGGCGACTGAAGGTAGGACGACGCGGCTCCGGTCGCCGCCCAGGAGGCCGATCGAACCATCTCCAGCAGCACCAGCAGGTCCGCCATCCGGTGCTTCAGGGCCTGGAAGGACCCGATCGGACGACCGAACTGGACCCGCTCCTGCGCGTAGGCCACCGTCATGTCGAGGCCGCGGCGGGCGCAGCCCAGCTGGAGTGCGGTCACCAGCGCGGTGGCGACGTCGCGCAGCGGTTGTGAGGGCGCGGCTTCGGTGTCGAGATGTCCGAGCCGGGTCGTGGGATCGAGGGCCGGCCGGGCCTCGGGCCGGTCGTCGCAGAGCTCCAGCGCCTCTCCCCGTGGGATCAGCACAATCTCGGCCGCAGGCTCCAGCACCACGGGTGGCTCGAGGACGGCGGTGGCGAGCGTGCCCCCCGCGATGCGGGGAAGCAGGATGGCCCGCTGCTCGTCCGAGCCGTGGAGGAGCACCGCCGCCGCAGCGATCGTGCTGGCGAGCAGCGGGTTCGGAGCGAGCGAGCGGCCGAGCTCCTCGAGCACGACGGCTGTCTCGAACAGCGAGGCTCCGACGCCGTCGTGCTCCTCGGGCACGACCAGCGCGGCCACGCCGATCTGGTCGCACAAGGTCTGCCACAGGCTCTCGTCGTACCCCGGCTCGCTCTGCATCGCGGACCGCACGGCCGCGCTGTCGGCGCGTTTGTCCAGCAGGGCGCGGACCGTGGACGCGAGCTCCTGCTGCTCCTCGCTGAGGGTGAAGTCCATCAGAGGGCCTCCAACACCCGGACGCGGTGCTGGGCAGGAGTGCCCCACGCGGTGACCAGTGCCCTGGTCTTGAGCATCCAGAGCGACAGGTCCAGCTCGCGGGTGTAGCCGATCGCGCCGTGGACCTGGAGCGCCGTGCGCGAGGCGAGGTACGCCGCGTCGCCGGCCATCACCTTCGCGGCCGAGGCCGGCATCGCCCCGAGCGCGGCCCCGTGCACCATCGGCCGGGCGAAGTCGAGCGCGATCCGCACGTCGGCCAGCGCGTGCTTGATCGCCTGGTAGGAACCGATCTCGCGGCCGAACTGGCGTCTCTGCTTCACGTAGGCCACCGACTCCTCCAGCAGATGCTCGCCCAGACCGAGCAGCTGCGCGGAGACGGCCAGCACCGCGGCGTTCCAGGCGGCGTCGAGGTTCTCGGACGCGACCGCTTCTCCGGGCGTGACCGTGAACAATCGCCGGGTCGGGTCGATCGAGGTGCGCCGCTCGCCGACGGTGCCCCGGCGGACGGCGTCGTCGCCGAGCGCGTAGACCCGGTCGGCGACGTCGGCGTCGACGGCAAGCGGCGCGGCAACGGTGCCGATGCACTCGATCTCGTGGCCAAGGAGGACGGGGAGATAGACGGCCGACTCGACCCACGGTCCGGGCACGGCGAACCGCCCCAAGGCCTCGAACGCCACAGTCACCTCCACCGGTGTGGCCTCGGTGGCGAGCATGGTCAGGCCCTGCTCGGCCAGCCGCTGCCAGAGCTCGAGTCCGGGTACGGCGTCGCCCTCGGCCCAGGCCCGGGCGACCGCAACGGTGTCGGAGGCTGCGAGCAGCTTGTCCAGCGACCCCGCGAAGTCCTCCTGCTCGGGGGTGAGCGCAAACCTCATCCCTGTGCCTTTCCGGTCGCTCTGCCACCGTCTCGAAGGGTCGGCTCCCGGGGGAGGCCGAGGATCCGCTCGGCCACGATGTTGCGCTGGATCTCGTTGGTTCCGGCGTAGATCGGGCCGGAGAGCGAGAACAGATAGCCGTCGGTCCACGCCGACTCGAGCTCCGCCTCCGGGCCGAGGAGGTCGAGAGCGGTCTCGTGGAGCGCGATGTCGAGCTCGGACCAGAAGACCTTGTTGACCGAACCGGCCCAGCCCATCTCGCTGCCACCGGCCAGCCGGGTGACCGTTCCCCACGTGTAGAGCCGGTAGGCCTGCGCCCGCAGCCACGCGTCGGCGACGCGGTCCGCCGCCGACGGCGCGGCGTCGGCCTCGGAGCGCCACAGCTCCACCAACCGGTCCGCGGCCGCGCAGAACCGCCCCGGGGAGCGCAGTGACAGCCCACGCTCGTTCCCGGCCGTGCTCATCGCCACCCGCCAGCCGTCGCCCGGAGCGCCGAGGACGTCGGAGTCCGGCACGAAGACGTCCTCGAGGAAGATCTCGGCGAAGCCGGCCTCTCCGTCGAGCTGGGCGATCGGGCGGACGGTGACGCCGTCGGCGTCGAGCGGGAACAGGAAGTAGGTCAGGCCTGCGTGCCGCTGGGCCGACGGGTCGGAGCGGAACAGCCCGAATCCCCAGTGCGCGTACGACGCCCGCGAGGACCAGGTCTTCTGGCCGTTGAGCAGCCAGCCGCCACGCTCGTCGTCCCGGGTCGCGGTCGAACGGAGCGAGGCGAGGTCGGAGCCAGCCTCGGGCTCGGACCAGGCCTGCGCCCACACCTGTTCCCCGGTGGCCATCGAGGGCAGGAACCGGTCCTGCTGCTCGCGGGTGCCGTGGTCGAACAGGATCGGAGCCAGCAGGAAGATGCCGTTCTGGGACACGCGTCCGGGCGCGCCGGCGCGGTAGTACTCCTCCTCGAAGATCACCCACTCGACCAGCGACGCCTCGCGGCCGCCGTACTCCGAGGGCCACGACACGACCGACCAGCGCGCCTCCGCGAGCGTCGCCTCCCACTCCTGGTGGGCGCGGAAGCCGGCGTCGGTGTCCATCGACGACAGCGGCTCGGCGGGCACGTTGGCCTCCAGCCACGAACGGGCCTCGTCGCGGAACGCGAGCTCGGACTCCGACAGGTCAAGATCCATCGGCGTCCCCCCCGATTCCTGAGGAGCGAGCGGAGCGAGCGTCTCGAAGGACGTTCTTGAGCACCTTGCCGGACAGGTTGCGGGGGAGCATGTCCACGAGCTCGACGTGTCGCGGCACCTTGAAGTTGGCCAGCCGCTCCTTCGCGAATGCGATCACCTCGTCAGGGGGCACGTCTCCCACGACGTACGCTTTGCCGACCTCGCCCAGCCGCTCATCGGGTACGCCGACCACGGCGACGTCGGTGATCCCGTCCATCCGGGCGAGGGCCTGCTCGACCTCGGCGGGATAGACGTTGAAGCCCCCGGAGATGTACATGTCCTTGAGCCGGTCGGTGATCGACAGGTTTCCGTGCTCGTCGAGGGTGCCGACGTCACCGGTGTGCAGCCAGCCGTCGGCGTCGATCGCTTCCGCGGTGGCTTCCTCGTCGTCGAGATAACCCAGCATCACGTGGTCGCCACGCAACAGGAGCTCACCAGCCTCGCCGTCGGGAGCGTCGATCCGGGTTTCCATCCCGGGCACCGCCCGACCGCAGGTGGTGGCGACCGTCTCGGCGGAGTCGTCCTCCCGGCACATGGTGGCCACGACGGCCTCCGTCATCCCGAACGCGGTCACGACGTGGTCGATGCCCAGCCCCTCGGGCGCCGGCGCCCGCATCCGTTCGATCAGCACCACCGGCACGACGGCCGCACCGGTCACGGCCAGCCGCAGCGAGCTCAGGTCGAACTCGCCACGGTTGGGTGCGGCCAGCAGGGACTGGTAGATCGTTGGGGCGCCGGGAAGGAGGGTGATCCGCTCCGCCGCGATCAGGCGCATCGTCTCGTCGACGTCGAAGGTGGCCATCGGGTACAGCGCCGCGCCGGTGAGCAGCCCGACCACGATCCCTATCTTGTAGCCGAACGAGTGGAAGAACGGGTTGATCACGAGGTAGCGGTCCTCGGCCGTCACCCCGCCGAGGCTCGCCCAGGCGTGGGAGACGCCGATCGTCTGCCGGTGGGCGCTCATCGCCCCCTTGGGTCGGCCGGTGGTGCCCGACGTGAACAGGATGTCGGCCACGCCGTCGGGGGAGACCCGCGCCGCCACGTCATCGATGTCGCCCGGGTCAGCCGTGATCGTGTGCAGCTCGGCAAGGTCGATGATCTCCCCGCCCCACTGCGCTGCCGCCTGGTGCAGATCGGCGATCTGGGTCCGTCCGAGGAACCCGTCGGCGACCACCGCCAGCACGGCGTCCGTGCGCTGGACGATGTCTGCCACCTCGTGGCCGGTGTAGCGGGAGTTGACCGGGACGAGCACGCCCCCCGCGTAAGAAACCGACAGGGCGGCCACGACCCAGTCGGCACTGTTGGGGGCCCAGACCACCACGCGACCCCCGGGGGTGAGCCCCCGAGCCTGGTAGCCCGCTGCGGTGTGCCGCACCATGTCGAGGAGGTCGGCGAACGACAGGGTCCTGTCGTCCTCGACGTAGGCCGGTCGGTCGTCGAAGCGCTCGGCGGCCGCACGCAGCAGGCGGGGGAGGGTGGGCACCTCGTCCAAACCAAACATTTGCTTGGTAGGCTACCACCCGTGGACCTGACCTACTCCGACGAGGACGAGACCTTCCGTGCGGAGGTGCGGGCCTGGCTCCAGGAACACGTAGCCGACTCCGGGTCCGTAGCGGCGACCTACGACGAACGCCTGGCCTGGAACCGGCACCTCGCCGAGCACGGTTGGACCTGCGTCGGATGGCCGGAGGAGCACGGCGGTCGCGGCCTGAGCCTGATGCAGCAGGTGATCTTCCACGAGGAGTACGCCAGGTCTGACGCGCCGAGCCGGGTCAACCATCTCGGCGAGGAGCTCCTCGGGCCCACCCTGATCGCTTTCGGCACGGCGGCCCAGCAGGAGCGGTTCCTGCCCCCGATCCGCGCCGTCGAGGAGCTGTGGTGCCAGGGCTACTCCGAGCCCGGCGCCGGCTCCGACCTGGCGAACGTCCAGACCAAGGCCCGGCTCGACGGCCCAGCCGATGGTGGGGAATGGGTGATCGACGGCCAGAAGGTGTGGACCTCCAACGCCCATGACGCAGCCTGGATCTTCGTGCTCGCGCGCACCGAGCCCGGCTCGTCGCGTCACCATGGGCTCTCGTTCCTGCTGGTGCCGATGGACCAGGAGGGCGTCGAGGTCCGGCCGATCCAGCAGCTCACCGGTGACTCCGAGTTCAACGAGGTCTTCTTCACCGGGGCCCGCACCTCCGCCGACCTCGTCGTCGGCGAGCCCGGCGACGGCTGGCGCGTCGCGATGGGTCTGCTCGGGTTCGAACGCGGCGTCTCCACCCTTGGGCAGCAGGTGGGCTTCGCGCGCGAGCTGGAAGCAGTCGTGGCGCAGGCGAAGGACAACGGCGCCTTCGACGACACTGTCATCCGAGACCGCCTGGCGCGCTCGAAGGTCGAGCTCGAGGTCATGCACCTCAACGCCCTGCGCGGGCTCTCGGCCGCGGTCGCCGGAGAGGGCTCCGCGTCCGGCGGCGGCGCGGCCTCGATCGCCAAGCTGGTCTGGGCGAACTGGCACCGGGACCTCGGCGAGCTGGCGATGGCCGTCGCCGGAGCGGAGGGTCTGACCGTTCGGGGCGCTCCCTACGAGCTGCATCCGTGGCAGCGGCTCTTCCTGTTCTCGCGCGCTGACACGATCTACGGCGGCAGCGATGAGATCCAGCGCAACATCCTCGCCGAGCGCGTGCTCGGCCTGCCGAAGGAGCCCAAGGGATGACCTCGACCAGGGCCGAGCAGCCCACGCCCGACTACGTCCCGGGCCACGACCTGCTCGCCGGGAAGGTGGTCGTCGTGACCGCCGCGGCCGGGGCCGGCATCGGCGCCGCCGTCGTACGACGGGCACTCGAGGAGGGCGCGAAGGCCGTGATCCTCGGCGACACCCACGAGCGCCGGCTGGCCGAGGCCCAGCAGGCCCTGGGCGAGGAGTTCGGCGCCGACCGGGTGCGCAGCCTGGTCTGCGACGTCACCGACGAGACGCAGATCGCGGACCTGCTCGACTTCGGCGACGAGCTCGGCGGGATCGACGTGATGGTCAACAACGCAGGACTCGGCGGCACCGCGACGATCACCGAGATGACCGACGAGGAGTGGTCGCGCGTCCTCGACATCACGCTGACCGGCACGTTCCGCTGTGTCCGTGCCGCGGGCAACCGGATGATTGCGTCCGGCACCCGCGGCGTGATCGTCAACAACGCCTCGGTGATCGGCTGGCGCGCCCAGGAGGGTCAGGCGCACTACGCCGCGGCCAAGGCCGGCGTGATGGCGCTGACCCGCTGTGCGGCACTCGACCTCGCGTCCCACGGGATCCGGGTCAACGCGGTCTCCCCGAGCCTGGCCATGCACCCGTTCCTGGCCAAGGTCACCTCCGACGAGCTGCTCGCCGAGCTCAAGCAGCGCGAGGCGTTCGGTCGGGCCGCGGAGCCCTGGGAGGTGGCCAACGTGATGGTCTTCCTGGCCAGCGACTACTCGTCGTACCTCACCGGTGAGGTCCTCTCCGTGAGCTCACAACATGCCTGAGGCCACCGCCACCCGCCGTTCCGAGCTGCTCGGCATCGCGGCCGGCCTGTTCGCCGAGAAGGGCTTCAAGAACACCACGGTCCGCGACATCGCCGACGCCGCCGGGATCCTCTCCGGAAGCCTCTACCACCACTTCGACTCCAAGGAGTCGATGGTCGACGAGATCCTGTCGACCTTCCAGGAGGAGCTGTTCGGGAGGTACGACGAGGTGCTGGCCAGCGACGACGACGCCCGGACCAAGATCGAGCGCGCGGTCCGGCTGTCCTTCGAGGCGATCGACCGCCACCGCCACGAGGTGGCGATCTTCCAGAACGAGGCCGACTACCTCGGATCCTTCGAGCGCTTCGGCTATCTCGCGGAGCGGCACGCGCAGTCCCGCGAGGTGTGGATGACCCTGCTCACGCAGGGGGTCGAGGCGGGCGCACTGCGCAGGGACCTCGACATCGAGCTCGTCTACCGGTTCATCCGGGACACCGTCTGGGTGGCGGTGCGGTGGTACCACCCCGGCGGACCGCTGACCCACGAGGCCATCGCGGACCAGTACCTCACCATTCTTCTGGACGGGATCTCCACATGACCGGCACTGCCTACATCGTCGACGCGGTTCGCAGCCCCGTGGGCAAGAGGGGCGGTGCGCTGGCCCACGTCCACTCCGCTGACCTCGGCGCCCACGTGCTCGCGGCCCTGATGCGCCGTACCGGCGTCGACCCGGGCGCCGTCGACGACGTGATCATGGGCTGCTGCGACACGATCGGCTCGCAGGCCGGTGACGTGGCCCGGACGTCGTGGCTGGTGGCCGGTCTGCCCGACCACGTGCCGGGAGTGACCATCGACCGTCAGTGCGGTTCCTCCCAGCAGGCGGTCCACTTCGCGGCCCAGGGCGTCATGTCCGGCACCCAGGATCTCGTCGTGGCCGGCGGTGTGCAGAACATGAGCGCGATCCCGATCTCGGCCGCGATGCTGGTGGGCCAGCAGTACGGCTTCACCACCCCCTTCGCCGAGTCGCCCGGGTGGCTCGCCCGCTACGGCGACCAAGAGGTCAGCCAGTTCCGCTCCGCGGAGATGATCGCCGAGAAGTGGGACATCAGCAGGGAGGAGATGGAGGAGTTCGCCCTCGCCTCCCACGCGCGGGCGCGGACCGCGATCACCGAGGGCCGCTTCGACCGGGAGGTCGAGCCGGTCGGCGACTTCCAGACCGACCAGTGCCCGCGCGAGACCACGCTGGAGAAGATGGCCGGCCTCGACCCGCTCGCTCCCGGCGGCCGGATCACCGCGGCCGTGGCCTCACAGATCTGTGACGCGTCCTCGGCGATGCTCGTCGCTTCCGAGCGTGCGCTGACCGAGCACGGACTCACACCCCGTGCCCGGATCCACCATCTCTCCGTCCGCGGCGACGATCCGGTCTGGATGCTCACCGGCCCGATCGGTGCCACCCGCTACGCCCTCGAGAGGGCCGGCCTGGGCATCGACGACATCGACCTGTTCGAGTGCAACGAGGCCTTCGCCTCGGTGGTGCTGGCGTGGATGAAGGAGACCGGCGCGCCCCACGATCGAGTCAACGTCAACGGCGGCGGTATCGCGCTCGGTCACCCGATCGGTGCCACCGGCACCCGGATCATGACCACCCTGCTCAACGAGCTCGAGCGCACCGGCGGCCGCCTCGGACTGCAGACCATGTGTGAGGGCGGCGGCCAGGCCAACGTGACGATCATCGAGCGGCTCTGACCACCCGCCGATAATCGCTGGCGCGCTGAGGCTCGGCGATTCATCCTCGGAGTATGGAGCTCAGGGAGTTCGGGCCCGACGACGCGTCGTCGGTCGAGGCGTGCGTCGAAGTCTGCAACGCCTGCTTGGCCATCGACGCGCCCTGGCTGCACGCGGACACGCCGTACCGCCGGCGGATGGAGATGATCCACGCCTGGGACGGCGAGCCCGGGCGCCACTTCCTTGCCCACGTCGACGGGCGCCTGGTCGGCACGCTGACCATCGATGCCAGCAACTACGACAACCTCGACCTCGCGTGGCTGGGCCTCTACATCCACCCGGACCACCGTCGGCGGGGGCACGGCACGGCAGCGCTCGAGGCGGCGTACGAGATCTGCCGGGGGATGGGGCGCCCGCTCCTCGGCATCGACGGCTGGGAGGGCGAGCAGACCCATGGGTTCGCGGCCGCCGTCGGGTTCGAGCTGAAGTCGCGGGCGATCAACCGGCGCCAGCGGCTGTCTGAGCTCCCAGCGGGGCTCATCGACAAGCTGTACGACGACGCGCTCGCGCAGGCGGGCGACTACGAGCTGCTGCGGTTCTTCGGCCGCACGCCCGACGAGCTGGTCGACGAGGTCGCCCGGATCACCGACGCCATCAACGACGCCCCCCTCGACGACCTCGAGCTGGAGGACGAGGTCTACCCGCCGCACCGGATCCGCGCCTACGAGACGGCCCAGATCGAGAGCGGCTTCCGGTTCCGACGAGTCGTGGCGCGCCACCGGGCCACCGGCGAGCTGGCCGGGCACACGGTGGTCACCGTGGACTCGGAGCGGCCGACGATCGGCGACCAGCACGACACCGCCGTGGTGCACGGGCACCGCGGTCACAAGCTCGGAGTCCTGCTCAAGGCCGACATGGTGCGCTGGCTGGCCGAGGACGAGCCCCAGCTCGAGACGATCGACACCTGGAACGCGGAGTCCAACGACCACATGGTGTTCGTCAATGAGCTGCTGGGCTACCGGATCATGGGCCGTGAGCTGGACTTCCAGCGGCGGATCTAGCCCCCGGACTCAGGTAGCGACGTACGAGGCCGCTCGCCGCAGCTCCTCGGCGGCACTGGTCACCATCCGGTCGATCAGCTCCTCGCAGCTGGGCAGGTCGTCGATCACCCCGACGACCTGGCCGGACGCGAGCACGCCGGCGGAGGTGTCGCCCTCGACCAGGCCGGCCTTCAGCATCATCGGGGTGTTGGCCGCCAGGGCGGCCTGGGCGAGGGAGCGGCCCTGGGCACGTTGCATCTCCCGTCCGTCGCGCAGAAGGCCGCGCCAGGTCATGCCGCTCTGCTGCTTGAACTCGAGTGTCCGCCGTGCGGTAGGCCCGAGCCGCCGGAGGGCGGAGGACTCCTGGAGCTCCTCGACCAGATCGGTGCGCAGCATCCGGTGCGGCATCCCGTCGACCTTGTCGGTGACCACGGTCCCGTCCAGGCCGTGGGAGAGGTAGAGCTGCTTGACGGCGTCGGGCACCGCTGAGTCGCGGGTGAGCAGGAACCGCGTGCCCATGCCGACGCCGGCGGCGCCGTAGGAGAGGGCGGCTGCGAGACCCCGACCGTCGAAGAACCCTCCGGCCGCGATCACCGGAATGTCGCTCCGTGCATTTCTGAGAGCATCCAGGACAGTCGGCAGCAGCAGCGTGGTCGGGACGCTGCCGGTGTGGCCGCCGCCCTCGCCGCCTTGCACCATGACCGCGTCCGCGCCCCAGCCTGCCACCTTCTCGGCATGACGGGCGGCACCCACCGAGGGGATCACCACGACCCCGGCGTCCTTGAGGCGGGCGATCAGGTCCGGCTTCGGGGCGAGGGCGAACGACGCCACCTTCACGCCGTGCCGGATCAGCAGCTCGCACCGCTCTGAGGCATCTCCGGCGTCCGCGCGCAGGTTCACGCCGAACGGCTGGTCGGTGCGCTCCTTGACCTCCACGATTGCCCGGTCGAGCTCGTCGTACGTCATGGTGGCGCTGGCCAGGATTCCCAGTCCGCCGGCGTTGGCGGTTCCGGACACGAGGCGCGGACCGGAGACCCATCCCATCCCGGTCTGCACGACGGGGTGCCGGACGCCGGTCAGCTCGGTGAGCGGTGTGCGCAGCAGCTGGTCAAGCATCCGGGACCTCCTTGAAACGGAGGCCCTTCGGGTCCAGCACCTCGCGCACGATGACCAGCTCGTCGAGGCCGGGGGAGCGGGTCTCGGCAACCTCTCCCTCGGCGTGGATCTCGCAGCCGGACTGCTCGCGGACCTGCTCGACGGTGACGCCTGGGTGCACCGAGAGCAGGCGGAGGGTGTCGTCGGGTCCGCCGAGGTCGAGGACGGCCAGGTTGGTCACGATCCGGTGGATGTCGTTGAAGCGCGCCGCGGCCGCGCCGGCCTCCTGCGCGCGCCGTGGCCCGACGCCGGAGACCACGTCGACCTGTTCGACGAGCGTGCGAGGGGAGTGCCTGGGGATCCAGTACGACGTCCGGTTGTTCACCGTGTTGCCGGGCGCCCCGCGTGAGCCGAGCAGCTGCCGCTTCGGCGTCGCGAAGTCGCCGATCGCGGAAATGTTCTGGTTGCCGTGCCGGTCGACCTGGGTAGCACCCATCATCACGTGCCGCTTGCCCCAGGCGACGACGTCGAACACCCGCCGGAACGGGATCCAGCCCTCGACCACGTCGACCGTCTCGCCGAGCGGTGGCACCCCGCCGAGGAAGAGCGACTCACCGTCGGAGATGAGCAGGTCGGGGTTGCTGGTGAGCTTGACCAGCCGGACGCCGAGCGTCGGCAGCAATCCCATCGGACTGGCGAAGATCTCGCCGTCGTCGGCGAACGCGTCCGCGATCGCGGACGCGCACACCTCGGCGCGCGTGGCGTCCATCAGTCGTCCTCCTGGTGGAACGCTCGCACGGCGGACTGGTAGGCGTCCTCGTCACCGGCCAGGAACCGGTCCTCGAAGGCGGCCCACTCCTCGTCGGTCCCCGCTGCCGCGGTGGCGTACGCCTTCTGGAACTTCTCGTCCCGTTCGTAGTGCGGAGTGCAGGTGGTGAAGTGGGCTCCGTGTGGCGTCTCGACCACGCCGTCGACCATCATCCGGCTGATCAACAACCGCTGCACGGGAGAGTCGACGGTCAGCCCGGCGGTGTCCACGATCTCCTCGCAGGACAGGAAGGCCCGGTCCGCGGCCATGCAGAACAGGTCGTCGAAGTAAGGGTCCGGCCCGAGGTAGGCCGCGTTGCCGTGGGGGTCGGCCCGGTTGAGGTGGACCAGGGCGACGTCAAGCTTCAGGGCGGGTACGGCGACCAGCTCCTCACCGTCGTCGTACGGACTCGTGACGGTGCGTAGCCACGGGTTGTTGACCAACACGTCGGAGCCCAGACCGGCCCGCATCGGCAGGAACGGGAGCCGTTGGGCGGCGGCCCGCAGCCCGGTCTGGAACATCCCCTCGTCGAGCTCGACGACCTCGGCGATGTCGCCGGCCTGGCGGGCCCGCTGGAAGTTGGGTTCGAGCGGGATCGAGTCGAGGGACACGAACGCATAGACCAGTTTGCGGACCTTGCCGGCCCGGAGCAGGAGACCCACGTCGGCGCCGCCCCACGACACGACCGTCAGGTCCTTCAGGTCTGAGCGGAGGATCGCGCGGACCAGCGCCATCGGCTTGCGTCGCGGACCCCAGCCGCCGATGCCGAGGGTCATCCCATCCTTCAGCTCGGCGACCACCTGGTCGATGGTCATCCGCTTGTCGCGGGGTGTGCTCATGTGTCTCCTACGAACTTGTCACGCAGGTCGTCGGAGACCCCGGAGAGGTTGAGCTCCATCGTGAAGCCCTGCTCGAAGCGATAGCTGCGGTTCACGTCGACGGGGTCGATCGCATTGAGAGCCTCCTTGGCCATCCGGACCACCCGCGGATCCTTGGCCGCGATCTCGCCGGCCACCGCCAGCGCAGCCTCCCCCAGCCGCTCACGGGGAACAACCTCGAGCACCGACCCGTGCTGCACCAGGTCCGCGGCCTGGATCGTGCGGCCGGTGAGGTAGAGCGTCCGCATCAGGTGGGGCGGGACCAGTCGGGCGAGGTGGGTGGCGGCCCCGAGGGCGCCGCGGTCGACCTCGGGAACCCCGAGGTAGGCGTCGTCCGCCGCCACGATGCAGTCGGCGTTGCCGACCAGGCCGACGCCGCCGCCAAGGCAGAAGCCGTGGACGGCCGCGACGACGGGCACCGGGCACTCGTAGACCGCCTTGAAGGCGGCGTAGCAACCCCGGTTGGCGCCGATCAGGGCGTCGAAGCCGCTGGTGCTCTGCATCTCCTTGATGTCCACGCCGGCATTGAACCCGCGGCCCTCGGCCCGCAGCACGACGACCCGGGTGGCGTCGTCCCGGCCTGCCACGTCGAGAGCCCCGGCGAGGTCGAACCAGCCCTGGACGGTGAGGGCGTTCACCGGGGGGTGGTCCATCGTGACGACCCGAATGCCGTCGCCGCGGACCTCGCTGGTGATGGGCATGTCTACCTACCTAACGTTTGCTTGGTAGCCTAACAGCATGCCTCTGACGCTGGACCTGACCGACCGGGTTGTGCTGGTCACCGGCGGCGCACGGGGGATCGGGCTCGGCGTCAGCCGGGTCCTGGCCTCGGCCGGCGCCATCGTGGTGAGCTGCGGCAGGTCGGAGGCGGAGCCCCCGGTGCCTGGCGGGTCCCACCTGGTCTGCGACGTGCGCGATGCCGACGCGGTGACGGCGCTGGTCGACGAGCTCGTCTCGAGCCATGGCCGGATCGACGGCCTGGTCAACAACGCCGGCGGGGCGCCGTACTCACCCGCGGCCGAGGCGTCGCCGCGGCTCCACGAGAAGGTCGTCGGGCTCAACCTGCTGGCGCCGCTGGCGGTCGCGCAGGCCTGCCACGCGGTCATGCAGTCACAGGAGCGGGGTGGGTCGATCGTCAACATCTCGTCGGTCTCCGCGTTGCGTCCCTCGCCGGGCACGGCGGCGTACGGCGCGGCCAAGGCCGGCCTGGACTCGCTCACCCGCTCGTTGGCCGTGGAGTGGGCACCTCGAGTCCGGGTCAACGCCGTCGACGTCGGGCTGTGCCGCACGGAGCACACCGACGACCACTACGGCGGCGACGGGACGGTCGCGGCCATCGAGCGCACCATCCCGCTGGGCCGGATGGCCTCTCCGGAGGAGGTCGGCCACGTGGTCGCGTTCCTGCTCTCCGACCTCGCGTCGTACGTCTCCGGCGCGACCGTCGAGTGCCACGGCGGGGGAGAGCCCCCCGTGTTCCTGCATGTGCAACAGGAGAACTGATGTCTGACCTCCTCGAAGGCCGCGTCGCGATCGTGACCGGCGCCGGCCGCGGCATCGGTCGCGAGCATGCGCTCGAGCTCGCCCGCCACGGCGCCGCGGTGGTGGTGAACGACTACGGCGTCTCGCTGGCGGGGGAGAAGGCCGACTCGCCCGCCGAGGAGGTGGTGGCCGAGATCGAGGCGGCGGGTGGCCAGGCCATCGCGAACGGTGCGGACGTCGCCGACTTCGGCGCCGCCGAGGCGATGGTCCGGCAGGCGATCGAGACGTTCGGCGGGCTCGACGTCCTGGTCAACAACGCCGGATTCGTCCGGGACCGGATGCTCATCAACGCGACGGAGGACGAGTGGGACGCGGTCGTCCGGGTGCACCTCAAGGGTCACTTCGCGCCGCTGCGGCACGCGGCGGCGTACTGGCGCGCAGAGTCGAAGGCCGGCCGGCAGCGGGCCGGGCGGGTCATCAACACCTCCTCCGGGGCCGGGCTGCAGGGGTCGATCGGGCAGGCGGCGTACTCCGCCGCGAAGGCGGGCATCGCCGGCCTGACGCTCGTGGCTGCGGCCGAGCTGGACCGGGTGGGTGTGACCGTCAACGCGATCGCCCCGGTGGCGCGCACCCGGATGACCGAAGGGGTCTTCGGCGCGGGGCTGCCCGAGCCGGCCGACAACTCGCCGGTGGTCGCCTGGCTCGCCTCGGAGCAGGCGGGCCACGTCACGGGACGGGTCTTCGAGATCGAGGGGGGCAAGCTGACCCTCGAGGAGGGCTGGCGGCATGGAGCGTCCCGCGACGCTGGCCGCCGGTGGGAGGCGACCGAGCTGGGCGCCGTCGTCGACGACCTGATCGCCGAGGGCGCGGACCCGGAGCCGGTCTACGGCGCGTCCTGACGCCGTCGTGCTCCGGGTACCGCGGTTTCATCACGGTATGCAGGCGAACCTGCACTCCCCGTGCCGAACTCGACTCGGGAAGTGACGTTTCATCAAGGTATGTAGATGAACCCCCGGAGTCACAGCCGCCGCAGGATCCGCCACAAATCATCCACATCTCGACGAACTGCGTGATGCCCCACAACCGCGGCATCGCGCGATCGCCGGCACCCGGGTCCGGTGTCAGCCTCGGGCCCATGGATGAACTGCGGATCCTGACCGACCTCTTCGGGTTCTTCACGAGAGCCGAGGCCCGGGACCTGGGATACGACGACCGGGCTGTCGCACGTGCCGTGCGGGCCAGGCTCTGGCACCGGATCCGTCGCGGCTACTACACATTCGCCGACATCTGGCTCCAGCTCGATGACGTGCAGCGCCACCGCGTGCGGAGCCATGCGGTCTTGCGCTCGCTCGGTCGCAACGTCGCCCTCAGTCACGTGTCGGGGGTGATCGAACACGGAATCGCGACCTGGGGGCTCGACCTGAGCCGGGTGCACGTGACGCGGCTGGACGGTGCCGCTGGGCGGGTTGAAGGTGACGTCGTACACCACGAAGGAGTCTGCGTCACCGGGGACGTGCTCGATGTTCCTGCCGGTCGGGTGCTGGGACCGGCGCGATGTGTGCTCGAAGCCGGATCGCGAGTCGGCGGAGGTGAGCGAGCACTGGTGATGACGGACTCCCTGCTCCATCTGGGTCTCAGCGACGAAGAGGATCTCGCCGCAAGGTTCCGCCGTCTCGAGCACTGGCCCTGGATGCGGAGGATGCACATCCCTGTGCGGATGGCCGACGGCGGTGCGGAGAGCCCGGGCGAATCACGCGGTCGTTGGCTGTTCCGCGCGCATCGACTGCCACGGCCCGAGACCCAATACAAGGTCTACGACTCCGAACAACGACTGATTGCCACGACTGACTGGTGCTGGCCCGACGAGGGGCTGTTCGGGGAGTTCGACGGCGCGATCAAGTACGGCCGGTGTCTGAAGCCCGGTCAGAATGCCGGAGAAGTGGTCTTCGCAGAGAAGCAGCGCGAGGATCTGGTCCGCGAGATCACTGGCTTCGGCATGATCCGGATCGTGTGGGCGGACTATGACCGCCCGACGGCGACCGCCAGGCGCGTCGCACGCCTGCTGCGCCATGTCGGCTGACCTGCATACCTTGGTGAACCTTCACATCCCGTGCCGAATTCGACGAGGTAAGCGCAGGTTGGGCTGTATCCCTTGATGAAACTGCGGTCCCTGCGGTGACTGGCCGCTCAGATCCGCTCGATGATCGTGCCGGACGCCTGGGCGCCGCCGGCACACATCGAGATGAGGGCCGTGGACCCGTCCCGGCGCTCGAGCTCGTGCAGGGCGGTGGTCAGCAGCCGGGTCCCGGTGGAGCCGACCGGGTGGCCGAGCGCGATCGCTCCGCCGTTGACGTTGACCTTCTCCTCTGGGGCCTCGTGCACCGAGGCCCACGACATCACCACGGCGGCGAACGCCTCATTGACCTCGAACAGGTCGAAGTCGCTGATCTTCATCCCGGTGTCCGCCAGCAACCGCTCGGTGGCCTGCACGGGCCCGTCGAGGTGGTAGTAGGGGTCCGCACCCACCAGGCAGGACGACACGATCCGGGCGCGGGGCTTCAGCCCCAGCGAGGCCGCGAGGGAGGCGTCCATCAGCAGCAGCGCCGAGGAGCCGTCGGAGATCTGGGACGACGTACCGGCGGTGTGGGTGCCGCCCTCGAGCACGGGCGCGAGGCCGGCCAGCTTCTCCAGGGTGGTGTCACGCAGGCCCTGGTCGGAGTCGACGGTGCGGGTCTCACCCGTCGGGTTGCCGGACTCGTCGAGCACCGGTGCCTCGACCGCGAAGATCTCCCGGGTGAAGCGGCCCTCGTCGACGGCCACGCGGGCCTTCTGCTGCGAGGCGAGACCGAAGGCGTCGACCGACTCCCGGCTGAAGCCGCGGTCGCGGGCGATCCGGTCCGCGCCCTCGAACTGGTTGGGCAGGTCGATGTCCCAGGCCGGCGGACGCGGGTCGCCGAGTCCCTCGGGCACGTTGCCGCCGAGGGGGATCCGCGACATCGACTCGACGCCGCAGGCGAGGCCGGTACGGATCACGTCGGCCCGGATCATCGCGTTGACCAGGTGCGTGGCCTGCTGTCCCGAGGAGCACTGGGCGTCGATGACCGTGGAGGCCACCTCGTGGGGGAGTCCCGCGTGCATCCAGGCGCGACGGACCATGTTGTTCGACTGCTCGCCGGCCTGGGTGACGCAGCCGCCGATCACCTCGTCGACCAGCGACGGGTCGACCCCGGAGCGCTTGAGCACCTCGACCTGCGAGGCCCCGAGCAGCTCCGCGGCGTGTACGCCGGCCAGCCAGCCGCGGCGCTTGCCGAGCGGGGTGCGGACGGCCTCGACGATCACCGGTGTGCCCATGGTCCAAAACTAGAACACGTTCTTGTTCGGGACAAGGCAACTGTCCAGGAACCGGCGAGTGGCCCTTCCGAACAGACCGGGAGTATGTCAAGATCGGCAACTAGAACGTGTTCCAGATTTGAGAGGTGCAGTTGTGAGCACTGCCGACGTCGTCCCTCCCGACTTCGACTTCACCGATCCCGAGACCTACGAATCTCGGGTGCCCCACGAGGAGTTCAAGGCGCTGCGCCAGAACGCACCCGTCTCCTGGGTCGAGCAACCGCAGGGGTCGCGTGACGGCATGTCCGAGGAGTCCGGCACCGGCTACTACGCGGTCAGCAAGCACGTCGACGTCGCGGCCGTGTCGAAGAACAGCAAGGACTTCTCCAGCATGGAGAACGGCGCGATCATCCGGTTCCAGGAGGGGATGGAGCGCGAGCAGGTGGAGCTGCAGCGGGTGATGCTCATCAACCAGGACCCGCCCGACCACACCAAGACGCGCCAGATCATCTCCCGCGGCTTCACGCCGCGGGCCATTGGTGCCCTCGACGAGATCATGAAGCAGCGGGCGGAGAAGATCGCCAGGGAGGCGGTCGCCCGCGGCGAGGGCAACTTCGTCGACGACGTCGCGTGCGAGCTGCCCCTGCAGGCGATTGCCGACTTCATCGGCGTACCGCAGGAGGACCGGCGCAAGCTCTTCGACTGGTCCAACCAGATGCTGGCCTACGACGACCCCGAGATCGACGTGGACCCCGACATCGCCGCGGCCGAGATCCTCGGTTACGCCATGGAGCTCGCCGCGGACCGCCAGGCCAATCCGCGCGAGGACATCGTCACCAAGCTCGTCCACGCCGACGTGGACGGCCACAAGCTCAACGACGACGAGTTCGGCTACTTCGTCATCATGCTGACGGTGGCGGGCAACGAGACCACCCGCAACGCGATCACCCACGGGATGAACGCCTTCCTCGACAACCCCGATCAGTGGGAGCTCTGGAAGCGCGAGCGGCCCGAGTCGATGGTCGACGAGGTGATCCGCTGGGCGACCCCGGTGAGCTCCTTCCAGCGCACCGCCCTCAACGATGTCGAGGTGGGGGGCGTCCAGGTCAGGAAGGGCCAGCGGGTCGGCCTCTTCTACGCCAGCGCCAACTTCGACGAGGACGTCTTCGACGACCCCTACACCTTCGACATCACCCGCGACCCCAACCCCCACCTGGCTTTCGGCGGACACGGCGCCCACTACTGCATCGGCGCCAACCTCGCCCGGCTCGAGGTGAAGCTGATGTTCAACGCCCTCGCCGACACCGCGCCCGACATCAGCAAGCTGGCCGAGCCCCGCCGGCTCCGGTCGGGCTGGATCAACGGGATCAAGGACCTGCAGGTCAAGTACGCCTGAGCGCGCCCTGCACAAGGTTCCGGGGTTTCGAGGGATTTCGAGACGCTCGCTGACGCTCGCTCCTCAATCCAGGTCGCTACGCTCGCACCTCAACCACCGGAGGGTGCATGGAGCTGGTCCTGGGCACGATGTACTTCGGCACGCGCACCGACGAGGCGACTTCGTTCGCGTTGCTCGACCGGTTCGTCGAGGCCGGCGGACGGACACTCGATACCGCGAACTGCTACGCCTTCTGGGTCTCCGAGACCGGTCACGGCGGTCAGAGCGAGGCGGTGATCGGCCGCTGGCTCCAGGCGAACCCCGGGCTCCGCGAGGAGCTCGTGATCGCCACCAAGGTCGGGGTCGAGCCCGTGGACTCGGGTGGGATCGAGGGCTTGTCCGCCGACGTCATCTCCCGCGAGGCGCAGCGAAGCCGGGAGCGCCTCGGGATCGACACCATCGACGTCTACTGGGCGCACGGCGAGGACCGGAGCGTCGACCTGGCCGAGACCGTGACCGCGTTCGGCGCGCTCGTCGAGGCAGGCGCCGTACGCCGGCTGGGAGCCTCCAACCACGCGACCTGGCGGGTGGAGCGGGCGCGGGACCTGGCCCGCGAGCAGGGGCTCGAGCCCTGGACGATGCTGCAGCTGACCGCGTCGTACGTCGACCCCCGCCCGCGGGTCGAGGTGCCCGGCAAGGACCACCGGTTCGGCTTCGTCACTGACGAGACGGTCGACTACCTGGACCACCATCCCGAGATCGAGCTGTGGGTCTACAGCCCGCTGGTGCAGGGGAGCTTCGATCGGGCCGACCGGCCGTTCCCCGATGAGTACGACCACCCGGGGACGACAGCGCGGCTGGCGGCTCTCGGACGCGTGGCCGAGCGGCACCGGGTGGCGCCGTCGCAGGTCGTGCTGGCGTGGATGTCGCGCAAGGCGAAGCCGATCATCGGGGTGAGTAGCCTCGAGCAGCTCGACTCCGCCCTCGGCTCGGCGGACCTGGAGCTCACGCAGGCGGATCTGACCGAGCTGGACGAGCCGCGCTGAGGTTCAGCTGGCCCCGTCAGTTGGCTGGGGGCTCGGCCCCGACGACCCACATCGCGAAGAACTGCGACCCGCCGCCGTAGGCGTGCCCCAGCGCGCGGCGGGCGCCGTCGACCTGGTGCTCGCCGGCCCGGCCCCGGACCTGCAGCGCGGCCTCGGCGAAGCGCAGCATGCCGGAGGCGCCGATCGGGTTGGACGACAGCACCCCGCCCGAGCAGTTGACCGGGAGTACGCCGTCGAGGGCGGTGCCGCCCGACTCCGTGAGCTTCCAGCCCTCTCCCTCGGGCGTGAACCCGAGGTTCTCCAGCCACATCGGCTCGAACCACGAGAACGGCACGTAGATCTCTGCCGCGTCGATCTCCTTCAACGGGTCGGTGATGCCGGCCTGCTTCCACAGCGCGGCCGCGGCCTCGCGGCCGGCCTGCGGGTTGACCTGGTCACGCTCGGCGGCGGTGGTCGGCTCCGAGCGCATGACGGTGCCATGGATCCACGCGGGAGAGTCGGCCGACCGGGCGGCGTCCTCGTCGGCGATGACCAGGGCGCAGGCACCGTCGGAGGACGGGCAGGTCTCGTCGTACCGGATCGGGTCCCACAGCATCTGTGACTCCAGGACCGACTCGACGGTGGTGTCGGGGTTGCGTAGGTGTGCGTAAGGGTTCTTCAGGGCGTTCTGCCGGTCCTTGGCGGCCACGATCGCGCCGATGTGGGTGGGGGCCCCGGAGCGGCGGATGTAGGAACGGACGTGGGGCGCGAAGTAGCCGCCGGCGCCGGCGTGGACCGGCATGTTGAACGGCACCGGTACCGACAGGGCCCACATCGCGTTGGACTCCGACTGTTTCTCGAACGCCAGGGTCAGCACCCGCCGGTGCACGCCCGCCTGGACCAGCGACGAAGCGACGATGGCGGTGGAGCCACCGACCGAGCCGGCGGTGTGCACCCGCAGCAACGGCTTCCCGGCGGCGCCCAGGGCCTCGGCCAGGAACAGTTCGGGCATCATCACGCCCTCGAACAGGTCCGGTGCCTTGCCGACCACGATGGCGTCGATGTCGTCGAAGCCCAGGCCGGCGTCGGCGAGGGCCCGGTCCACTGCCTCGCGGCAGAGTCCGGCCATGGACACGTCCTCGCGCTTGGCCCGGTGGTGGGTCTGTCCCACGCCGATGACCGCGGCCGGCTGCTTGCTCATTTCGAGGCCCCCATCACGCACACGAGGTTCTGCTGCAGGGCCGGACCGCTGGTCGCGTGCCCGAGCACCCGGTCGGCGGAGCCGTCCCAGATCCTCCGGGCGGCCTCCCCGACCCGGTTCAGGCCGCTGGTGAACATCGGGTTGCTGGTGAGAGCGCCACCCGAGGGGTTGATCCGTACGTCGTCGCCCAGCCCGAGCTCGCGGCGGAGGATCAGCTCCTGGTGCGAGAAGGGTGCGTGCAGCTCGGCCACCTCGACCCCGGCCATGCCGACCGCTTCGCCGGCACGCGCCGCCGAAGGCGAGCGGGTCAGGTCGCGGCCGCCGAGCTGGAGGGCGTCGGCGCTGTGGACGAAGCCGGAGATCCAGGCGGGCCGTTCGACGGCGTCGTGGGCCCGCGGGTCGGCGGCGAGCACCATCGCGGCGGCCCCGTCGGTGACCGGTGCGCAGTCATGCTTGCGCAGCGGGTCGGCGTACATGGGACGCTCCAGCAGCTCGTCGACCGACGAGCCGCCCTTGCGGATCGCGTAGTCGTTCTTCTCGGCGTCGGTCAGTGAGCGGTTGGCCACCTCGGCCATGGCCCGCTCGTCCCAAAGCCCGGAGTCGATGCCGGTCCGGGCCTGCAGCCCGGCCAGGGACACGGTGTCTGGCCACAGCGGTGTCATCGTGTAGGGATCGAGCTGGAGCGCGAGCGTCCGGCGGAGCACGCCGGCCGACGACTTGCCGAAGCCGTAGACCAGAGCTGTGTCGACCTCGCCGGTCTGGATCTTGATCCACGCCTCGTAGAGCGCCCACGCAGCGTCCATCTCGACGTGCGACTCGTTGACCGGCGGCAGCACGCCGATCGCGTCGACGGCGGACACGAAGGAGAACGACCGGCCGGCCAGATAGTCCGACGAGCCCGAGCACCAGAAGCCGATGTCCTTGCGCGTGAAGCCGGTCTGCTCGTAGCACTCGGCCAGGAGCGGGACCAGCAGCTCCACGCAGGTGGGCGAGCCGTCGAACTCTGCCATCTGTCGCTGGGCGAAGCCCACGACCGCAACGTCTCTCACAGGTTGTCCCTCACAGATGGTGCCGGTAGGTCTCGAAGTCCGCGTCCGGCTCACCGGTCGGTCGGAAGTGGCTGATGTTCTCGATCGTGGTGCCCCACTCCTCACGGGGCTTCCACACCGCCTCGACCCGCATCCCCATCCGGACCTCCTCGGCCGGGATGTCGAGGATCAGGTGCAGGAACGCGATGTCGGCGCCGTCGAGGAGGACGTACGCCGAGACGTACGGCGGGGTGATCTTCTGGCCCAGGAAGGGCACGTTGACGATGCAGAAGGTCGTCACGGTTCCCGTGTGGCCGAGCTCGACCTCGTCCGTGGTGGCGACGCCGTCGACCGGGCAGGCGCTGCGCGGGGGCACGTAGACCTTGTGGCAGGCCGGGCAGCGCTGGCCGACGATCCGCCCTTCCGCGAGACCGCGGTAGAACGCCGACTCCTCGGGGGAGGCGGCGTAGAGGTAGTCGAGCTCTACGGGCGTGATGATGCCGGTGACCGGGTCGGCCGCGGGGGCGCCCTGCGCATCTTCCGGGGTTTCGAGGCTCGTCGCTGACGCTCCTCGCACCTCAACCTCCGGGGTGGGCTCAAGGCAGGCGATGTCGGTGATCGCGCCGACCCGTTCCTCCGCCCAGCGGACCCGGACCCGCATCCCGGTCTCGACGTCGTCAGGGGAGGCGACGTCGAGGGCGTGGAGCAGGGTGCCGTCGGCGCCGTCGAGCTTCACCTGAACCCAGGCGAACGGTCGGTCCAGGGGTTGGCCCGCCACGGGCTCCGGGCACCAGGACCAGGACGTGACGACGCCGGTGGGGGAGAGCTGGACGAAGTCGTTGACCTGCTCGTGGGTGACGGGGTCGTACTCGGGAGGCGGCACGAGCACCTGTCCGGACGCGGTACGCCCGCCGACGACGACGCCGTCGCGGAGCGCGCTGAAGAATCGGCCCAGGACCGGGCCGGTGGACCTGGTGTAGTCGAAGGCGACCGTGACCGGTGCTTGCAATGTCCGCGCCATGTCTCGAAACTAGAACACGTTCTATCCGTGTGGCAAGGTGGTGCACGTGAAACTGGGACTGCAGCTGGGCTACTGGGGCGCCGGCCCTCCCGCCGACCATGGCGAGCTGGTTGCCGCTGCCGAGGAGTCCGGGTTCGACGCGATCTTCACCGCCGAGGCATGGGGGTCGGATGCGTTCACACCACTGGCCTGGTGGGGTCGCGAGACCGAGCGCCTGCGGCTCGGCACCTCGATCGTGCAGATGAGTGGGCGCTCGCCGACCTCGATCGCGATGCACGCCCTCACCCTCGACCACCTGAGCCAGGGGCGCGTGGTCCTGGGGATGGGCGTGAGCGGGCCACAGGTGGTGGAGGGGTGGTACGGCCAGCCGTTCTCCAAGCCGCTGGCCCGGACCCGTGAGGTCGTCGACATCATCCGGCAGGTGCTCGCGCGCAAGGCCCCGGTGACCAACGCGGGGCCGCACTACCCGCTCCCGTACGCCGGCGAGGGCTCCGTCGGTCTCGGCAAGCCCCTCAAGCCGATCGTCCACCCCCTGCGCTCCGACATCCCGATCTGGCTCGGGGCCGAAGGCCCCAAGAACGTGGCCCAGACCGCGGAGATCGCCGATGGCTGGATCCCGATCTTCTACACGCCCAGGTCGGCCGACATGTACGGCCCGTGGCTCGAGGAGGGCTTCGCCCGTGAGGGGGCGCGTCGCGGCCGGGGGGACTTCGAGATCGCCGCCACCTGCCACGTGCAGATCGTCAGGGACGCCGAGGAGAAGCAGGCCGTCATCGACGGGATGAAGCCGGTCGTCGCCCTCTACATGGGCGGCATGGGCGCCAAGGAACAGAACTTCCACAAGCAGGTCTTCGACCGGATGGGCTACGAGGCGATCACCGGCAAGGTCCAGGAGCTCTACCTCGAAGGCCGCAAGGACGAGGCGACCGCACTCATCCCCGACGAGCTCGTCGACGACATGCACATCATCGGCACCCAGGCCGAGGTCCTGGAGACCGTGGCCGCCTGGGAGGAGACCGGCGTGACCACGCTGCTGCTCAGCTGCGGGTCGGCGGACGAGGTCCGCCGGATCGCCGAGGTCCTGGCCTGAGGGCGATGACGGCCGCTACATCAGGGGCGGGGCTTGACGACCCAGCTGACCCGACGGCCGCTGGTGTACTCGGGCACGCGGTCCGCCCCGAGGTCGTAGGTCTGCCAGGGGGCTCGGCGAACCACGTCGAAGCCGTAGCCGTCGAGCATGTACTCCACTGCGACCGCTGTGGGCCTGCCCGTCAGCATGATCCCGTCGTACGTGTGCTCCTTTCCGGTGTCACCGGCGGCTGACTGCTTCCCGGTGTCCTCGAGGCTCAGCTGAAGCCGCGGGCGCTCGCCCAAGATGACCGAGGTGTCGAGCAGGATGTGCTCTGGCCTCAGGCGCCGCCACCCGTTGAACAGTTCGGCGTAGCGCAGCGTGTGATAGAGAAATCCGAGGCAGAGCACCACGTCGACCTCGACCTCCATGGCGCCCGGGTCGCGCAGGAGCTCGAACAGATCGCCGGAGAGGAACCTGTACGTCGACGGGTCCACGTCGTAGTGCCGGAAGGTCTCCACGGCGCTCTCAGCCAGCTCCGGTCGGAACTCGACACCCGTCACATGGCGCGCCCCAGCCTTGAGGGCCGCGAAGCTCCATCGACCGTCGTGGCTGGCCAGGTCCAGGACCCTCTTCCCGGCCAGCAGGTCCGCGTTGTCCTCGATGATGAACTTGTGGCGCCAGCCGAGGCGAACAGGGCCGGACGCCACCTCGCTCGTCTCCAGGAACAAGGGGTAGTCATCGAAGAACATGAGCTCTCCAGATTGGACGGCCTTCGGTGCTGGACGACCCGCCGGCGGTCGCCGTGACGGAACATACCTGACCGGAAGGTTGTCGATTCGCTGCGCGGCCGATCACGCTCGCAGGACCTTCTCCATGGGCCTTCCCCTGGCGAGCTCGTCGACCAGCTTGTCCAGATAGCGGATCTTCTGCATCAATGGGTCATCAACCTCCTCGACGCGCACTCCGCACACCGCGCCGGTGATCAGAGAGGCATCCGGGTTGAGTCGTGCCTCGGCGAAGAAGTCCTCGAACGTCGTGTCCTCGGCGAGGTGGCGACGCAGTGCGGCCTCGTCGAAGCCGGTCAGCCACCGGATCACCTCGTCCAGTTCCTCGCGGGTACGCCCCTTCTTCTCCACTTTGTTCACGTAGTGCGGATAGACCGAGGCGACGCTGGTGGTGAAGATCCTGTGCACCTTTGCCAGCCTAGTGCGGACACTCATCCTCCACCCGTGTGGAGGATTCTGGGTCGGGTACGAGCCCTGCCCGAGACGACGTCGTGGAGGAACTGCAGTGAATCTCATCAGCAAGGCCACCAGCGCGATCATCCACCCGGTGCGGACGGCGACTTCAGTGGCGGGCCAGACCATGGGCGTCGCGGCTGCCGGTGCCCGGACGACGATGCGCATCATCGACCGCGCCGCGGGACAGGTCCGCGGGGACAGCTCCGATGTGTGGCCGACCACGGACCCAGCAGAAACACCGGACGCGACGCAGGACGCCCCCGAGACGAGCGGGGCGCCAGCGGCCACGTTGGTCGAGCCGGCAGCCAGGAAGGCGCCGGCGAAGAAGGCGCCGGCCAGGAAGACATCGGCCAAGAAGGCGACCGCCAGGAAGGCTGCTCCCAAGAAGGCACCGTCCGCACGGGCCGCGACGGTCGCTCCGGCGCTGTCAGTGACGGAGGAAGAAGTGATCGAAGACGCCGTGCGCACGCCGTCCGGCATCCCCGCGGCGGATGAGGGCTACAACCCCGACACCGCCGAGACCGACCTCCACCAGCCCGGGACCGAGCCGCTGATGGACCCGGCCACGGTGAAGTCGATCAAGAGCGAGGCCGAGGTGATGCAGCGGGCCGCCGATCCGGACAAGGGCTAGCCTCCACGATCGATGAGTTTCGCGCGGGTCCCGGGTCCATGCTCTCGGACCGCTCCAGCGGTCCGGAATCGGGAGGCATCGTGAAACTTCTGCTCACTTCCGCGGGCGTCAAGAACGCCAGCATCCAGGGCGCGCTGGTCGAGCTCCTGGGCAAGCCGATCGCCGACTCGACCGCGCTGTGCATACCCACCGCACAGTACGGCCATCCGATGGTCGGCCCCGGGGTCAGGGCCTGGCAGTTCATCAGCGGGAACTCCGGGCTCCCGATGGTCGACCTGGGCTGGAAGTCGGTCGGTGTGCTGGAGCTCACCGCGTTGCCCAGCATCGACGAGGAGCGGTGGGTGCCCATGGTCCGCGAGACCGACGTGCTGCTGGTCGCGGGCGGCGATGCGCTGTACCTGCACTACTGGATGCAGCAGTCCGGTCTGGCGGACCTGCTTCCGTCGCTGATCGGGACGGTCTGGGTCGGGCTGAGCGCCGGGAGCATGGTGATGACCCCCAGGATCGGCGAGGACTTCGTCCAGTGGAGACCGCCGACCGGTGACGACACCACCTTGGGTCTCGTCGATTTCTCGATCTTTCCGCACCTTGCCCCGGACGGCATGCCGGGCAACTCCATGGCCGAGGCGGAGCAATGGGTGACCGGCATCTCGGGTCCGGCGTACGCGATGGACGACGAGACAGCCATCAAGGTCGTCGATGGCACTGTCGAAGTCGTTTCAGAAGGACACTGGAGGCACTTTCCCTCGTAGGGCGGTTGACGACATTGCCCGGAACTGGAACACGTTCTAGTCTCTGCGCATGGCAGACCACCTCCGCACAGGCACCCACAACGGCCACGTCATGGTGGCCGCCCTGAAGCGGCACGGCGACAAGCCGGTCATGCATCTGGGCGAGACCACGCTCACCGGGAGCGAAACGGCCGCGCGGATCAGCCAGTACGTCCAGGCCTTCGAGGCCCTCGGTGCCGGGACCGGCTCACACGCGGCCCTGCTGGCGCTGAACCGGCCCGAGGTGCTGTTCATCCTCGGCGCCGGTCAGACCCAGGGCTTCCGGAGGACCTCCCTGCACCCGCTGGGCTCGGCCGACGACCACGCCTACGTCATCAACGACGCCGGGATCACCACCCTGATCGTCGACCCGATGTTCACCGAGCGGGCCCTCGCCCTGCTCGAGAAGTGCCCCGGGCTGGAGCAGGTGCTCACGATCGGACCCGTGCCCGAGGTGCTCGCCGGGAGAGGCCGCGACCTGGTCGCGGAGGCAGCGTCGTACGACGCCCGACCCCTCGAAGCCAAGGTGCTGCCCCCCGACCACATCGTCTCGATCGCCTACACCGGGGGGACGACCGGCAAGCCCAAGGGCGTGATCGGCACGGCGCAGACCATGGCCACGATGACCCAGATCCAGCTGGCCGAGTGGGAGTGGCCCGAGGCGCCGCGGTTCCTGATGTGCACGCCGCTGTCGCATGCCGGGGCCGCGTTCTTTGCGCCGACCGTGGTCAAGGGCGGCTCGCTCTACGTGCTGTCGCGCTTCGACCCGGCGGAGGTGCTCCAGACGATCGAGGAGCAGCGGATCACCGCCACCATGCTGGTGCCGTCGATGCTCTATGCGCTGCTGGACCACCCCGACTCCCGCACCCGCGACCTGTCGTCGCTGGAGACGGTCTACTACGGCGCCTCGGCGATCAACCCCGTGCGGCTCCGGGAGGCGATCGACCGGTTCGGCCCGATCTTTGCCCAGTACTACGGCCAGTCCGAGGCGCCGATGGTGATCAGCTACCTCGCGAAGGGGGAGCACGACGAGAAGCGGCTCACCTCCTGCGGGCGACCCTCGGCGCTGCTGCGGACCGCGCTGCTGGCCGAGGACGGGACCCCGGTCGGCGTGGGGGAGCCGGGGGAGATCTGCGTCGCAGGTCCGCTCCTGGCCGGTGGCTACTGGAACCTGCCCGACGAGACCGCCGAGACATTCCGCGACGACGGCTGGATGCACACCGGCGACATCGCCCGCGAGGACGAGGACGGGTTCTGGTTCATCGTCGACCGGACCAAGGACATGATCGTCACCGGCGGGTTCAACGTCTTCCCGCGCGAGGTCGAGGACGTCGTGGCCGAGCACCCGGCTGTCGCCCAGGTGGGCGTGATCGGCACCCCGGACGAGCGGTGGGGCGAGGCGGTGACCGCGATCGTCGTGCTCCGCGAGGACGTGGCCGATGACGAGGCGTCGATCGCCACGCTCACCGAGGAGGTCCAGGCGCTGGTCAAGGAGCGCAAGGGAGCGGTCCAGGCGCCCAAGCGCCTGATCGTGGCCGAGTCCCTCCCGCTCACGGGGCTCGGCAAGCCGGACAAGAAGGCGCTGCGGGCGAAGTACTGGGAGGGCGACCGCTCGGTCGGCTGAGGGGGTTGCGGGAACACCTAGCCTGAACCTCATGCGTCTGCGCAACGGCACCCACGGCTACGGCGTGGTCACCAAGCTCCTGCACTGGGGCACGGTGGCGGCGCTGGTCGCCCAGTTCGTCATCGGCTACGTGATGGTCGCCGAGGGAGATTTCGAGAAGGCAGACTGCGACCCGCCCGCCGAGAACCGGGATGGTGGCGACCCCAGCGACGCAGCCCAGGCGCGGAGCGACCGGATCGAGGAGCTGTGCGAGCAGCGCCAGGACCGCCTCCAGGCGCGGGCCGACGACCCGCTCGGTACGGCGTACTCCGACCTCGCGTCCGGAAACATCTTCGGCGGCGGTCTCAGCCTTCCCGAGATCCACGTTCTACTCGGACTCGTGATCCTCGTCCTCGCCACCAGCCGCGTCGCGTGGCGCCGGATCGCCGGGTTGCCGCCGTGGGCGGAGAGCCTGTCGCCGGAGGAGCGGACGTGGGCGCACTGGACGGAGAAGCTCCTGCTGTCCCTGCTGTTCGTGATCCCGCTCAGCGGGCTCCTGCTGGTGGCGGTCAGCTACGACCTGCTGCCGCTCCACATCGCCGCCCACATCGGCTTCTTCCTCGCCCTTGCCGCTCATCTCGGGCTGGTGGTCAAGCGCACCGTCGTCCAGCCGGACCGGCTGCTGCAGCGGATGGTCTGAGACGTCAGGTCCCGGTGAACTCCGGCGTCCGCTTCTCCAGGAACGCCTTCGGGCCCTCCCTGGCGTCGTTCGAGGCGAACACGGCAGCGCCCACCTTGGCATCGTCGGCCCAGCACTCGTCCTCGTGCTTGCCCTCGGAGTCCCGGATGGTCTTCAGCACCGCCTGCACCGCCAGCGGCCCGTTCGCCGCGATCATCCCGGCGATCTCGTGCGCCTTCTCCAGCGCCTGCCCGTCGGGTACGACGTGCCCGACCAGGCCGAGGGCCCGGGCCTCCGGGGCCTGGATGTGCCGACCGGTCAGCAACAGGTCGGCGGCCACCGTGTAGGGGATCTGACGGGGGAGTCGCACGGCGGAGCCACCGAGGGGGTAGAGCCCCCAGCGCGGTTCGGAGACCCCGAACCGAGCGGACTCGCCGGCCACCCGGATGTCGGTGGCTTGCAGGATCTCGGTTCCGCCCGCGATCGCCGGGCCCTCCACCGCCGCGATCAGCGGCTTGGTGAGCCGGAAGCCCTTGAGCAGCGACTTGATCACCGAGGGGTCGAACTCCCCGGACTCGAACCGGTCAGTCGGGGCGGACTTGCTCATCGCGGCCAGGTCGGCGCCGGCGCAGAACGAGCCGCCGGCGCCGGTCAGGATGGCGACCCGGACCGAGGAGTCGGAGTTCACCCGGTCCCACGCTTCCGACATGATCTCGAGCATCTCCCCGGAGAGCGCGTTGCGCTTCTCGGGCCGGTTCATCGTCACCACCAGGGTGTGGCCGACGAGCTCCACCAGGGCGTGTGGCGCGGCGTGTGAAGGGGGGTCAGCGGCGTCCGTCATGGGGACAATCTAGCCAAAAACAAGAACGTGTTCTAGTCTCGCGACGTGGCCCACAACATCGCCGACCTCTTCGAACATGCCGTCGACGCGGTGCCCGAGAACCCCGCCCTGAAGGTCGCAGATCGGGTCGTGACCTTTGCCGAGCTCGAGGCCGACGCCAACCGCCTGGCCCACCATCTCCAGGCCCAGGGCGTGGGCCCCGGCGACCACGTGGCCATCTACGCCAAGAACAGTGTCGAGCACGTCGTCGCCCTGCTCGCGGTCACCAAGATCCGCGCGGTCAGCATCAACGTCAACTACCGCTACGTCGAGTCCGAGCTCGACTACCTCTTCGACAACGCCGACGTGGTCGCGGTGATCCATGAGCGCACCTACGCGCCACTGGTGGCGGCCTGCTTCGCCAAGCACGAACAGCTCCGGCATGCGGTCGTGGTGCCCGACGCCCTGGCGCCGGACGACGACTCGGACGTGTCGTCCTACGGCGGAGTCCTGTGGACCGACGCCCTGGCGGCCCGGAGTCCCGAACGCGACTTCGGCGAGCGCAGTGCCGACGACCTGCACATCATCTACACCGGCGGCACGACCGGCTTCCCCAAGGGCGTGATGTGGCGCCACGAGGACTTCTGGCGGGTGCTGGGCGGCGGCATCGACTTCTACACCGGGGTGCCGCTGGACGAGTTCGACCAGTCCAAGCAGGCCGTCGAGCCCCGGATGATGACCTTCCCGCTGAGCCCCCTGATGCACGGGGGTGCGCAGGCGAGCCTGCTCATGCACCTGTTCGCGGGCCACTGCACGATCCTCGAGCCGAAGTTCGACGCGCAGCGCACCTGGGAGATCGCCGAGCGGGAGAAGATCCAGATGCTCTTCATGACCGGCGACGCGATGGCGTTGCCGCTCATCGACGAGTTCGAGCGCAAGGCGGGTGAGGGGACGCCGTACGACGCCTCCAACCTGTTCGTCATCTCCAGCAGTGCCGCGGTGTTCAGCCCGCAGGTGAAGAGGCGGTGGATGAACGCGTTCCCCGACGGCATCTTCACCGATTCGGTGGGCGCCTCCGAGACCGGCTTCCAGGGCATGGGCATGCAGGACAAGGAGCACATCAGCACGGACGGCCCGGTGATCGGCCTCGGCCCCAATAGCGTGGTCATCGACGACGACAACCGGGTCACCCTGCTGGGCCGCGGTTCCAACTGCGTCAACACCGGCGGGGAGAAGGTCTACCCCGAGGAGGTGGAGATGGCGGTCAAGGCCCACCCGGCCGTCTACGACTGCCTCGTGGTCGGCGTCCCCGACGAGAAGTACGGCCAGGCCGTGGCCGCGGTGGTCGAGCTGCGTGAGGGGGCCTCGCTGGAGCTCGACGCGCTGCGCGACTTCCTG
>JBJMIQ010000135.1:0-7404 GCA_045806805.1 Nocardioides sp.
CAGGCTGGCGAACGTCCCACTCATGGGGACTCTGGCGGCTGGGCTGACCAGCTCCAGCTCCTCAACCCTCAGGTGAGGCGCCGTCACGGTGCCGAAACCACCAGAGGTGACCCGGAGCCGGATGGTGTGACTCTGGATGAACTGGGGTCCGGCGAGCACCAGCTCGGCGACGCCGTGGAGCGTCCGTCGGGTGCGTTCGAAAGTCTGCTCGTTCATGGTTCTCCGGTGATCGAAGTTCTTGTCCAGTCTCAGGATGGCCCTGGTGCCATGTCGTGTCAGGGCCTCCGAAGCCTGCATTGTGCTGGTCACCGAGTCGACGCACTCGCTGGGTGCTGACCGAGCCGTCCGAACGGAGTGCCCCAAAGACGCCATTGCCTACCCCGGGGGCACGACGCAAAGGTGTAGACGGGCTCCGCGGCGGACGGTTCGGTCTACTCGCTAGGAGGTTTGCGATGGGTGTGAGAACGCTGAGCAAGGACAGCACGTCGCTGGGGATGCCGTGGGAGGACGGATACGGCTACTCGCAAGCGGTGAAGGTGGGCGACACCATCTACATCGCCGGGCAGGTCAGCCACGACGACAACGCGAGGATCCTCGGCGTCGGACACATGGAGACACAGATGCGTGAGGCGTACGCCAACATGCAGAAGACGCTCGGTCGGTACGGCGCCACGATGGACAACCTCGTCGACGAAACCCTGTTCGTCACGGACATGGAGGCCGCCTTCGCGGCGGCGGTGAAGGTGCGTCGGGAGGTCTTCTCGGGATTCCCTACGATCGCGAGCACGATCGTGGAGATCCGGAGGCTCGCCTTCCCCGAGCTCATGATCGAGATCAAGGCGACCGCCAGGGTCTGACCCGCCGGGTCCGCGGCAGTGTGCTGTTGGCCGTCGCAGTGGCGCGCCCACGACCAGGTATCAGGAGACCAGATGTCCGACGGGAACATGAGCACCCGACACCCGGACCTCTACCAGCAGCTGACCGCGCTTTCGACGCAGGCAGACGCGGCCGTCGCGGAGGCCGGCCTCGATCCTCTCCTCAACGAGCTCATCAAGATTCGCGTGTCGCAGATCAACGGCTGCGCGTTCTGCCTGCGAATGCACACCCGGGACGCGCTTGCCAAGGGTGAGACCACCGATCGTCTCGCTGTCATCGCCGCCTGGTGGGAGTCCCAATACTTCACCCCCGTCGAACGCGACTCCCTGGCGCTGTCGGAGGAGGTCACGCAATTGAACGGAACGGCCCGCCACAGCACGGAGGACTTGCTCACCGATCAGCAGGCCTCGGCGGTCGCCTGGTTGGCCATCGTCATGAACGCGTGGAACCGCGTGGCCATCACCAGCCACTATCGGGTCGCCCCCTGAGGCCTGGGCCACGACCCTTGCCCACGCGCCGCCCTCAGGCCCTTCCCGACTCCTGGGCCCCGGTGGCCGATTCGGGCCCGAAGGCCTCGCACTGCCGGCGCATGATCTCCCGCAGGGGGGTGCCGCGGGGTACGCCGTAGACGGTCCCGGGAAAGTCCAGCGGCTCTTGCGCGGCCCAGAGGTCGTAGTGGCGTTCGGGCGCGAAGAGCTCTGCCGGGTCGCCGGCGGCGATCCAGCCGATCGGGACGACGGTGCCGGGAGGGAGCACCGAGTTGACGTGCAGCACGCTGTTGATACGAAGCTCGCTCCCGGCCCTGGCCCTGGACCCGGGAAACATCGAGACACCGGTGGCGACGAAGACCTCGTCCTCGACCGTGGTGCCGTTGAGGTGGGTGTGCGGACCGACCAGGACGGCGTCGCCGATCGAGAGGGGATGCGTGGCCCGGCCGCGAAGCAGGGCTTGCTCCATGACCACGACGTACGAGCCGACCACCACCGGGCCGAGGTCGCCGTTGAGCACCGCGCCGTGCAGGACCCGCGACTCCGCGCCGATCGTGACGTCCCCGGTCACCACCGCCGACGGGGCGATCCAGGCGGAGGGGTCGACCTGTCCCACGAGATCAGTCCACTGCCGCCGCGAGCCCCACCAGCGACACGGGCGAAAGCTCCGGTCTGGCGAAGTGGGCGGGGTAGGCGGCGCCGTTCCGGTTGAGCCAGGCGGTGCGCAGGCCGGCGCGCGCAGCGCCGTGGATGTCCCACGGGTGGACGGCGACCAGCATCGCGTCGTGAGCGGAAACCCCGCATTCCGACAGGGCGTATTCGTACGCCGCAGCCGCAGGCTTCCACACACCGGCGTCCTCGACGGACAGCAACCGGGAGAACTGGTCGCGGATCCCGGCCCGCTCGAACAGTCCCTCCGCCACCGCGGCCGCGCCATTGCTGAGCGTGACCAGCTCGATGTCGCGATTGCGCAGGGCGCGCACTCCGTCGACCACGTCGGGGTGGACGCCGAGGGAGCCCAGGCCGTCGAGCACGTGGCCCACGGCCCCCGGAAGCGCCTCCTCACCGACCACCGGTCGAAGCACCCATTCGAGCTCGGCCCTGGCGATGTCGGCGAACGGCGCCGCCTCGCCGGTCGCGGCCAGGGCGATGCCGTCCCGCAGGAGGCCGGCGAACCAGGCGGTGGCCAGTTCCGATGGCGCACCCACCTCGCCGAACCGGTCGGCGAGCGGCGCGAGGTCGGAGAGGGTCTGGTTGACGTCGAAGACGATGACACGAGGGCGGTTCACGGTCTCAGGCAATCATGCGTGGCGCGCGACCGCGAGTCGGACGGAACGACACAATGGAACGCATGAGGCCCCAGGTGGTCGCCCATCGAGGTGCCAGCCACGATCTTGCGGAGCACACGGTGGGGGCCTACCTGGCGGCGTTGGAGGCCGGCGCGGACGCGTTCGAGTGCGACGTACGCCTCACCGCCGACGGCCACCTCGTTTGTGTGCACGACCGCAACCTGTGGCGTACTGCCAGCAACCGCGGGGCGGTCTCGACGATGGAGCTGGCCGACCTCGACGCCCTCGACTTCGCGTCGTGGAAGAACCCGTGGGCGGACCTCGACGACGAGGCACCGGAGCCCGACGCCGAGCATGGCCGGGTGCTCACGCTGCGCAAGCTGCTGGAGATGGTGGCCGACCAGGACCGGCGGATCGAGGTGGCGATCGAGACCAAGCACCCGACCCGGTTCGGTGGGCTCGTCGAGCGCCGGCTGGTCGACCTGCTGCGCGACTTCGGCTGGGACCAGGCCGACTCGCCGATCCGGGTCATGAGCTTCTCCTGGGCGGCCCTGCAGCGGGTGCAGCGACTCGCCCCGGGGGTGCCGCTGGTGATGCTGATCGAGAAGGCGCACCACTGGCCGATGCTGCGCAAGGTGATCGGCGAGGACTGGATGGTCGGGCCGGGGATCCAGCAGCTCCACGATCATCCCGGGCTGCGCAAGCACCTGCGCAAGAGCGGCCGAGACATTCACGTGTGGGTGGTCAACACCGACCGAGACCTCGAGCTCTGCCTCGAGCTCGGCGTGAGGGCGATCATCACCGACCGGCCGGCGTACATGCTGGAGCTGCTCGACGGCTAGCCTCCTGCACCATGGGGAAGCGCTCTCGCACCAAGGCCCGTGACCACGAGCTGCCGGCCGGGGAGGTCGGGCCCAGGCAGCCGTGTCCGTGCGGGTCAGGGCGCCGCTACAAGGCGTGCCACGGCTCGGCCGACGGCCCGGCGGCCGTCTTCGTCAACCGGCCCTTCGAGGGGCTGCCCGGCGAGTGCGACGTCGTGGCGATGCGGGAGCTCGTGCAGTCGGCGACCGCGCCGCTGACACTGACCGACGACCACGAGCGCACGGTTCGGCTTGCCACACTGCTTCCGATGGCAGCGCCCGCCATGGTCCGCGAGAGCGGTGACGTGTGGCTCGGCCTGCAGGTCCGCCACAACTTCGGCGATCCCGCCCGCGACCTGGGGGCGGTCCTGCTCACCGCGCTCGACTCCGAGCCCGGAATCGTGGGCCTCACCGATCCGCCGGAGGAGGGACCGCGGTTGCAGGACCTCGTGGCCGGTACGACGCTCGACGTCACCGTCCACGAGGGCTTCGAGCACTGGATCGACGACCAGGCGGACCAGTCGGGCCTGGCAGCAGCTCTCGACCAGGCCAACGAGTCGGTCAACCCGACCGCCCGACTCGCGTCCGTCGAAGCGGCGTACTGGACGAACGTCGGGCCCAAGGAGCACCTGCGCTGGGTGATGCCCGAGCCTGAGGACCGGCTCCTCGACGCCCTGGCCAGGCTGCACACCACCGGTCGTGACCACCTCGTCCCGGACGGCCGGTTCGTCGGGATGTTCCGCGCCCACGGCCTGCTCACGCCGGTGTGGGACCTCCCGGTCGGCACCGGCGCCGAGGCCGTCGAGGAGCCCGCGGCGCGGTTCGCCGAGGAGCTCGCTGAAGCGCTGGCCGACGACTCCGACCTGAGCACGCAGGAGCGGGCCGCGCGTTCGGGACTGGCCAACCGTCAGGTCACCATTCGCTGAGCCCGGTGATCCGTCCCCCCGGCCGGGGTGGCCCACGACACGCTCCGTCCGCCTTGTGCCCGGCTCAGCGGCCCCTGTAGATTCCGGGACGCCCGGTCGTTGTTGTGTCCCCCGTCAACAGCGGCCGGGTTTTCAATTTCCTTCCCGCGGTGGCGGGCGCTAGTCCTCGTGCAGCGGGGCCCGGGCGACGGGGCAGCTCATGCACCTCGGGCCGCCTCGTCCGGATCCCAGCTCCGACCCGGCGATCCGGACCACCTCGATGCCGGCGTCCTCCAGCCGGTCGTTGGTCTCGTCGTTGCGCTCGTAGGCCACGGCTACCCGGGGCGCGAGGGCCAGTGTGTTGTTGCCGTCGTCCCACTGCTCCCGCTCGGCGGTGACCGGGTCGAGACCGGTGTCGATCTGGTGCAGGGTGTCGAGCTCCATCGCCTTGGCCGCGGCCACCAGGAAGGGCTCGGCGTCGGCGACGTCGAGCACCAGCTCGTGGGCACCCGCGCCGCGCTCGGCGACGGTGACGGCGTGGGCGCGCAGGGAGTCGGCGACATTCGGGTACATGACGATCTTGTCGACGTCGACCATCGTGCACACCGTGTCGAGGTGCATGGTGGCGCGCTCCTGCGCGATCGGCACGGCGAGGACCGTGTGCGCCAGATCCGCGTGGAACACCTGACGGGCCAGCCGCTCCACCCCGGCCGGCGTCGTCCGCTCGCCGACCCCGACGGCGATGACGCCCGGCGCGAGCAGGAGCACGTCGCCGCCCTCCACGTGCTCGTGGTGCCACCCGTGGATCTTGAGGGTCCCCTGGAAGCGCGGATGTGCGGTGTAGATCAGCTCGGTCAGCTGGGTCTCGCGAGTGCGGGCGGGCATTGCCAGCGACGTGATCGCCACCCGGTCGCGGATCCAGACGCTGGAGTCGCGCGTGAACAGCAGGTTGGGCAGCGGGTCGATCAGGAAGTCGTCGTGGGCGAGCAGTGAGGTGACCAGCCCGAAGCCGCCGCGGACCTCGTCGTTGCGGATGCCGGCGGTGAGGTAGCCGGTGAGCTCTTCGGGCGGTGCGTCCTGCAGGACCCGGGCGAGGTAGCTGCGCATCGTGTCCCCGAGGTGGAGCCCGCTGAGCGCCGTCGTGATCGCGTGGTTGCGCGCCTGGTCCTGCTGAAGCGCCTCGGTCAGCAGATCGGTCAGGTAGAGAACCTCGACCCCGCGCGAGCGCAGCGCCTCGGCGAACGCGTCGTGCTCCTCCTGGGCCCGGTTGACCCACGGGATCCCGTCGAAGAGGAGCTTGTCGTTGTTGCGGGGGGTCAGGCGTTTCAGCTCGTGCCCGGGCCGGTGCAGCATCACCGTCTGCAGCCGGCCGACCTCGCTGTCAGCGCCATGCCCCTCGCGGACGGGCTGTGCCCCTCCCGGCACCTGCGTCTCCATGACACAGAACTCTAGGGGGTCTTCAGTCGCGCTTCCCCTTGGCTTCCTTCGAGCGTGCCTCCTTCGACCGGCGCAGCAGCCACGGTTCGAGGCGGGAGTACCCCTTGACCGACTTGCGCGGCAGGCGGCGGAACCGGTAGTCACCCGCCTGGGTGTACGGCGAGACCTTCGCAAGCTCGTCGGTGGCACGTTCGAGGATCTTGCCCAGACTGGGGCCCTCGCCCGGGGCCGGAAGCTCGGCGGTGTCCACGGCGTCCTCGGCGATCGGACCGGAGAGGATCTCGAAGGCGCCCCGGTCGACCAGGACGCTCCCGGGTCGGGCGACCGACGTGAGTCGGGCGGCGATGTTGACGTTCGGGCCGTAGACGTCGCCGAGCCGGCTCACCACGTCGCCGTAGGCGATGCCCGCGCGTACCCGCGGGAACTCGTCGTCTGCGTCCTCGCCCCGCTCGGTGACGATCAGGGCGACCTCGGCGGCCGACACCGGATCGTCGGTGACGAAGAGCACCTCGTCACCGATGGTCTTGATCACCCGTCCGCCGAGGTCGACGACGGTGCGGGTCATCTCGTTCTCGAAGTACTCCACCCAGTGGACGAGTTCGCTGTCGGTCAGCGTCTTGCTCTGGCCGGTGTAGCCGACGATGTCGACGAAGCCGACCGCCATCGTGCTGGTGGTTCCCGGTGCCTCGTCGGCCGCGTGGTCGAGCAGTCGGCTGGCCGCACCCTCGAGGTGCCTGCGCCAGATGTAGGTCTGCAGCTTTTCGACCCGGGGCAGGACCGCGTCCATCAGCTCGGTCAGGGTCTGCTGCGGCGTGTCGTCCTCGATGGCGATCCCCGCGAGCAGGTTGACCTGCCACTCGGCCAGGCGCGCGAAGCTACGGCCCCAGGTCCGGACCAAGGCGGCTTGTGACTCGGGTGTGAGGATGCCGAGCGAGATCAGCTCGTTGGTGCGTTGGAGCGCCTTGAGGTCCTCCTTGGTGAACGCCACGTCATCGTCACCGGTGCGGGGGAAGCCGAGCTGTTGCCACAGCTCCTCGGCGACGTCGAGGGGTACGCCGGCCCGCTCGGCGACCTCCTTGCGGGTGAACACCCGTTTGGCGCCGAGGAGCGCGCGCTCGACCTCCTCGATCCGTCCCAGCGGATCGCTGTCGCCGGTGTCCTCAGCCAAGACTCAGCAGCCCGGGTCAGGAACCCAGGCGCTCCTCCACCGTCTTGTTGAGCGCGTCCTTGAAGGCCGGGACGTCATCGCAGAGCTGGCGCAGCTCGTCACTGGTGAAGTGGAGCACCTCCGCCTTGTCCAGAGTGACGATGGAGGCGCTGCGCAGCTTGTGGTCGACGATGCCCACCTCGCCGATGATCTCGCCCGGACCGAGCCGCGTGATCTCCTTGCCGTCCTTGCGCACCGACACCTCACCCGAGAGCAGGATGTAGGCCTTGTCGGACGGGGTCTTCTCCCAGATGGGCGACCAGTCGGCCGGCAGGGTGACGAACGTCCCGGCGTTCTTGATCCGCTGCACCTCGTCGTCGCTGAATCCGTCGAAGATCGCCA
>JBJMIQ010000136.1:0-19953 GCA_045806805.1 Nocardioides sp.
GCACTCCGGGGCAACGACAAGCTCCACGACGCCGACCACCGTGGCTCAGGTGGCGAGACACGCTCGTACGGCAGCGCGAAGACTGCCACGTGCGTCTTCCCATCCGGACTTTCACCGTCGGTCCCGGAGTTCCACCGGGTCAACCGGACCTCCTCGCGGAGGTACGGGTCGCGGACTGTCACCGCCGGCTCGGAATTTCACCGACCCCAGAGCACGCGAGCTTGTGAGCTCTTGTTGGGGACAAGCCTGCCACATCGTGCCGTGCCGTGCGGGGTGAGGTCTGGCACAGCCCTGCCGGTGGTCCTACAGCTGGGGGGCCGCCGCCTCCGCGGTGGCACGGAGCTGGGCGACCATCGCGTCGGGGTCGTCCGCGGAGTACACCGCGGAACCGGCGACGAACACGTCGGCACCGGCCTCGGCACAGCGCTCGATCGTCTCCAGCGAGATCCCACCATCGACCTGGAGCCAGGTCTCGGTGCCGTGCTGGTCGAGCATGGACCGGGCCCGGCGGATCTTGGGCAGACACAGGTCGAGGAACTTCTGCCCGCCGAACCCGGGCTCGACGGTCATGATCAGCACCATGTCGAGCTCGGGGAACAGGTCCTCGTAGGGCTCGATGGGGGTGGCGGGCTTCAGCGCCATCGCCGCGCGGGCGCCCTGGCCACGGATCTCACGGGCCAGTCGGACCGGCGCCCTGGTGGCCTCGACGTGAAAGGTCACCGACCCACAGCCCGCCTCGACGTAGGACACGGCGTTGCGGTCTGCGTCCTCGATCATCAGGTGGGCGTCCAACGGCACCTCGGTCGCCTTGCTCAGGGCCTCGACCATGGTCGGGCCGAACGTCAGGTTGGGCACGAAGTGGTTGTCCATCACGTCGACGTGGACCCAGTCGGCGCCCGGGATCCGCGCCACCTCGGCTCCGAGGTCGGCGAAGTCGGCGGTGAGGATGCTGGGGGTGATCTGGATGCCCACGGAGCCCGATCCTAGGGCTTGTGCCAGCAGCCCGGCGTGGTCGACACACGTGGCGAAGGGGTGGGGCCACCGGGTCGCGGGCCACGTCGAGGCGGGCTAGCCTTGGTTCTGTCGGGCGTTTCGCGAGCGGGCCTCGCACCCCGATTCGGGTTCGTCCCGCACTGCTGTGCCGCCACCACGGGAGGGATGCACGATGACCGCCGAGCCCCAGGATCGCGAGCGCAAGATGGACGACCACGCACGGTCAGCGCAGCAGCGTCAGGAGATGGCCGAACGACGCAGGCAGCGTGCCGACCTGCGCCACCAGGCCGCTCTGGAACGACAGAGCGCCACCGAGGAGCGAGACCGGGTTGCGACCGAGCGCGCCGAGGCTGCCGAGCAGCGCGACGCCGACGGACAACGGGACCTGGCGGCGGATCGCCTCGACCGCGAAGCCAACAGCCGCGACCGCGAAGCCGACCGACGAGACCGGGAGGCCGACCGACGAGACCGGGAGGCCGGCGAGCGGGACCGTCGCGCCGACCGGCAGGACGCGGAGGCCGACCAGCGGGAGCGCGACGAGGAGGCGGTCCTGCGCGAGATGGATGCCGTGGAGACCGATGCCGGCATCAAGATCCTCCTCGAACGTGCGGAGCAACGTGATCTGCGCGCCGAGCAGCGAGACCGGCAGGCCGAGCAGCGGGAGAGGTCCGCTGACATGCGGGACGGCGGCGAAGAAGCACGTACCGACCGTGCGTTGACCGCCCGGGACCGCGAGCTGGGCGCGCGCGATCGAGACCGCGCGGCCGGCGATCGCAGCGATCTCCGCGACGCCTACCAGCACGTGCTTCGGCGCGGACGTGGACCGAACACGACCGCATCGGATCCAGCCCGGGTTTCCGACCAGAACGACAGCCGACGCAGGGCCGACGACTGAACACCTCTCAGTCGGCTGCCTCCGGATCGGCCGGGGGCGGCTTGCCCGCCGCCTCGTCCCGGAGGGCCCAGTCGAGCAGCGGAGCAAGGTCGAACGGGTGGTCGTCGATGTCTGCGTGCAGGTCGCCGAGCTCGGCGTAACGGCGAGGCACGGTGAAGATCGTGAAGTCGTGGGGGTCGATGTGGTCGATCTCCTCCCAGCGGATGGGCGTGGACACCCGGGCGTCGGGGAAGCCGCGCACCGAGTACCCCGCCGCGATGGTGTGGTCGCGTGCGTTCTGGTTGTAGTCGACGAACAGGTGGTGGGGGTCGCGGTCCTTGCGCCACCAGGTCGTGGTGACGTCGTCGGGCGCACGTCGCTCGACCTCCCGGGCAAAGGCAAGCGCCGCGCGTCGTACGTCCGCGAAGCCGTGGTCGGGCGGGATCCGGACATAGACATGCAGTCCCGAGCCTCCGCTGGTCTTCGGGAAGCCGACGGCGCCGAGCTCGTCGAGCACCTCGTGGGCCACGTGGGCCACCCGCTGGACCGTGGCGAAGTCGCACAGCGGCCCCGGGTCGAGGTCGATCCGCCACTCGTCGGGCTTCTCGGTGTCCTCGCGGCGGCTGTTCCAGGGATGGAACTCGACCGTCGACATCTGCACGGCCCAGATCACCGACCCCAGCTCGGTGACGCAGAGCTCGTCGGCGGTGCGGTTCCAGCGCGGGAAGTGCAGCCGCACCGTCTCGACCCACGGCGGTGCGCCCGCGGGCAGCCGCTTCTGGTGAACCTTGTCGCCGGCCAGACCCTTGGGGAAGCGGTGCAACATGCAGGGCCGCTCGAACAGCGCGTTGACGATGCCGTCGCCGACCGCCAGGTAGTACTCGACGAGGTCGAGCTTGGTCGCCCCGCTCTGGGGGAAGTAGACCCGATCCGGGTTGGACACCCGGACGGTCCGGTTGTCGACCTCGATCTCGGTGGCAGGCGACGTGGAGGCCATGGACCTCAAACTATCGGGACAAGCCCCCGGCTACCGCACGTGGACCGTGACCGGTGCGGAGAAGCCGCCGTCGGCATATCCGGTGGCCGGCATGAACCAGCGGTAGGTGGTCGTCTTCCTCGGCTTCACCCTCACCGAGACTGCACCTCCCGGGGATGCGGCGACGGGCGTGCCGACCGGGCGGAACTGCGTTCCCGCCGTTCGGGCCTGGAGGACAAGTGGGGCGCCCACTGGTATGCCCGCGATGTCGACCGAGGCCCCCGTCAGGGTGGCCGGCCTTCCGCTCTTGACCGATGTCGTGGAGGCGGCGATCGACGTGGTGACGGTGATTCCTTCGAGGTCGTACGTCGTCACGTTGCCCGGGCTTCCGACCCGGAGGGCGTCGATCACGAACTCGCCGCCGTCGCAGCCCAGCCCGGAGAGCAGGTAGCCGGGCCCGTCGCCGTTGTCGGCCGTGAAGTTCGAGATGGTGGCGCTGCCACCGGGCTTGACGGCGCGGCCGCTCGCGGCGTCGTAGAGGGTCCAGGTGTAGGTGGCGGCGGCCGCGTCGACGTACTGCCACTGGGGTCCGACCGCGAGGTCGGCCCGGCCGGCCCAGACCTGGCCCTCCTCGATGCCGGGTGCGACGTACCAGACGTAGGCCACCCCGGTGCTGCCCGCGTCGGCTCGTGCGGAGAACCCGGCCACGGTGGTCGCGGCCACGGAGTCGACCAGACTCACCGGGCCGGATGCCGTCCCGGCGCCGGGCATCATGAGCCCGAAGCCGCGGACACCGGTCGGCGTGGCCTGGAGCTGGTCGATCTTCAACGCCGGGGCCGCTGCGGGCTTGTTGAAGAGGTCGGCGCACCCGAAGTAGGTCAGGTAGGTGTCGGAGCTGGGGAAGGCCAGACCGGGCACGGTGATGGTCTGGTCGGCGGAGGCGGGAGAGGAGGGCAGGCACAGCGCGGCCGTGATGGCCGCGACCAGAACTGCGCGTCGCATCTACCCTCCCTCGTCTGTCGTGGCTTCCCCGAGCCGACTCCCCCATTCCACACCATGGGGGGTGAACAATTCGAAAAACCCCTAGCCGGACGTGGAGGCGGTCCTGGCCAGCAATGCTACGAACATGGCATCCGTCTGGTGCCGGTGGGGCCACAGCTGGACGGTGCCGGCCATGGGCCCGGCCGCGCCGGGCACCTCGGGCAGCAGGCGTACGGCGTCGCGCAGCACGACGTCGGCGCGCCGGTCCAGCGTGGTCCGGACCACCCCTGCGGTCTCGGCCAGCACCGGTGAGCAGGTGGCGTAGACGACCACCCCGCCGGGCCGGACGCTGTCGAGCGCGCTGTCGAGGAGCCGCTCCTGCAGCGGCACCAGGTCGGCGAGGTCGTCGGCGCGCCGGCGCCACCGGGCCTCGGGCCTGCGGCGGAGCGCACCGAGGCCCGAGCAGGGTGCGTCGACCAGGACGCGGTCGAAGGCCTCCGGCGCCCATGCCGGACGGGTGCCGTCGGCCGCGACCGTGCCCAGGGTGCCGTCGGCCCCGGTGAGGGCCCGGGCGACCAGCCCAGCCCGGTGCGGGCGAAGCTCGGCGGCGACGAGCCCGGCCCCGGACCCGGCCGCGAGCCCGGCCAGCAGGGCCGCCTTGCCGCCCGGCCCCGCACACAGGTCGAGCCAACGCTCATCCCGTCCGTCGAGGGCCGCCCGAGACAGGGCCAGAGCGACCAGCTGGGAGCCCTCGTCCTGGACGCCCGCACGGCCCTGGGCCACCGCGGGGACGGCTGCCGGGTCGCCCCCGTCGAGGACCACGCCGTAGGGCGAGAAGCGGGTGGGGGTGCCGGGGAGCTCGGCGACCTCGGCCCGACCGGGCCGCGCGACCAGCACCACGCGCGGCGCGAGGTTGTCGGCAGCCAGCAGCTCGTCGACCTGGGTCTCCCCCACCGCCTCGGCCAACAGCTCCACGATCCACCTGGGGTGGCTGTGGGCCACCTCGGCATACCCGACCGGGTCGGTGCGGGGGTCCGGCGCCACCCGCCGGATCCAGCCGGAGAGGTCGTGCTGCGCGACCTTGCGGAGCACTGCGTTGGTGAAGCCGGCCGGCCCTCGTCCCGACCGGTCGTGCACCACGTCGACGGTGGTGCTGATCGCCGCGTGCGGCGGCACCCGCATCGACAGCAGCTGGTGGGCACCGAGCCGCAGCGCGTCGAGCACCCCCGGCTCGACCCGTTTCAGCTGACGGTCCACGCAGGCTCTGAGCACGGCGTCGTAGGTGCCCCGGCGCCGGAGCGTGCCGGCAGCCAGCTCGGTGGCGAACGCAGCATCCCGTCCGGCGAGCCGGTGTCGGCGCAGCACGACGGGCAGGACCAGGTTGGTGTACGCGTCATCGGTGCGTACCGCCTCGAGCACCTCGTGAGCCGCAAGCCGGGCGGGGTCGGCGCGGCGCCGGGCGGGCGGCCGCCCCCGCCGCTCAGCCATCCCCGAGGTGTTTCCGGACCAGGCTCTTCGGCGCCCGCGCCGCCCACGCCTCGGTGATGATCTCGACCAGCTCGTCGCGGTCCAGCTCACCGAGGCGGGACTGCTGCACGAGCACCGCGTTGGACCGCCTGAAGTGAGGGATGGTGAAGAACGGGTTCGTGTCGTCCTCGACCAGCGCCCGCTTCTCGGCCTCGGTGGGGGTGACGATCACCAGCAGGTCGTCGTACATCTCGCCGGTCTCGGGGTTGACGGCAGTGGGCCCCGGCGGCCGGTAGAGCAGGAAACCGCGGCCCTTGTCTCCGCGCGGGACCTTGTAGGTCGGCACGTCGCCCCAGGTCGTGCCGAACTCGACCTCGGGGAGGGCGAGGCAGATCGCCTCGATGTCCTCGGGGCTGGCCTTGCGCGTCACCGGAACGCGGCGTCGGCGGGAAAGTGGACGCCGCGGGCCCAGTCGGCCGCGGGCATCTGGCGTCGGCCGTGAGGCTGGACCTCCCCGAGCCGGACGGCGCCGTCGGCGGTGCCGACCAGGACCGCGGACTTCGTGACCTCGAGGGTCCCCGGCGCGAGGTCGGCCTGGGCTGGGGTGACCGGACCGACCTTGACCCGCTCCCCGTCGTAGGTGGTCCAGGCACCGGGGAAGGGGGTGCAGGCGCGGATCTGGCGGTCGATGGCCGTGGTCGGGCCGCCCCAGTCGATCCGCGCGTCGTCCACCTGGACCTTGGGTGCGAAGCTCACGCCGTCGGCCGGTTGCTCGCGGGCCTCCAGGGATCCCTCGGCGATCCCGTCGAGGGTGGCCACCAGCAGCCCCGCCCCGCCCTCGGCCAGTCGGGTCAGGAGATCGCCGGCGGTGTCGTCGGGCCGGATGGTCTCGGTCATCACGCCGTAGGTGGGGCCCGCGGCCAGCTCCTGGACGATCCGGAACGTGGTCGCGCCGGACACCTCGGCGCCGGCGCGGATGGCGTGCTGGACGGGCGCGGCACCGCGCCACGCCGGCAGGACCGAGAAGTGGAGGTTGACCCAGCCGTGGTCGGGGATGTCGAGCGCAGCCTGCGGAAGCAGCGCCCCGTAGGCGACCACCGGGCAGCACTCCGGTGCCAGCGCCGTCAGGTCGTCGAGGAACTCCGGCTCCCCGGGCCGGCCGGGCTTGAGGACCGGGACGCCGAGCTCCTCGGCGCGTTGGGCGACCGGGCTGGCCCTCAGCTTCCGCCCTCGTCCGGCCGCGGCGTCGGGACGGGTGACCACGCCGACCAGGTCGTGGCTCGACGCGGCGATCGCCTCGAGGGCCGGGAGCGCAACCTCGGGGGTGCCGGCGAAGACGACCCGCATCAGAGGGCCAGCCCGCGGGTCGGGTGGGGTGAGACCTTGACCGTCGGTTGCTCGAGGCCGAACCACTCCGACTGGCGGATCTCGCGCATCGCGGCCTTGCGGGCCCCGGCGTCGAGCCGGTCGATGAAGAGAACGCCGTCGAGGTGGTCGGTCTCGTGCTGGATCGCCCGCGCCAGCAGCTCGCTCCCCTCCACCGTGACCGGGTCGCCGTACTTGTTGAAGCCGCGGGCCACGACCGACAACGCCCGGCGACAGTCGTAGACCAGGTCCGGCAGGGACAGGCAACCCTCAGGGCCGTCCTGGGTGTCCGCCGAGAGGTCGAGGACCGGGTTGACCAGGTGGCCGACCTCGCCCTCGACCGACCAGGTGAAGACCCGGAGCCCGATGCCGAGCTGAGGGGCGGCGAGCCCGGCACCCGGGGCGTCGAGCATCGTGTCGGTGAGGTCGTCGACCAGCCGCCGCAGCTCGGCGTCGAAGTCGACCACCTCGGCGGCCGGCTTGCGCAGGATCGGGTCACCGAACAGACGGATCGGGCGGATGGCCACGGGACTCCTCGGGTCGGCGGGACGGCGGCCAGTCTAGAGACTGGGTGGGTCGACCTGGACGCGTACGGCGTCGAGCTTGCGGGCCGCGCGCATCCGTTGCAGCTCGGTCAGGGAGCGGGACAGGGCGGCACCGTCGGCCCGGGGCACCCGGATCACGGCCCGGCTGCCCGCTGGGTCGACGACCTCGACCGGACCGAGCACCTCGGCGGAGGGCGGCGGCACGAGCAGGGTGAGCGCGTCGTCGACGGCCCCCGGCTCCCCGGTGATGGTGGCCAGTCGCGAGGCCGGCGGCAGGTGGGCCTCCTGGCGGTCGCGGAGCTCGCGGTCGATGAAGCCGGGGAGGTCCCAGCGGACGAGTGCCTGCAGCGCCGGGTGGCTCGGGTCGCCGACAGCGACGACCTGCCCGCCCGGGGCCGTCAGCGCGCCGGCATTGGCCCAGCGGCGCACCGCCTCCTCAGCCGCGCGCAGGTCGGCACGGGCCAGCGACAACCAGGTGTCGAGGAGCACGACCGTGGCATAGCCCCCCTCGGCCACCGGCTCCGCCCCGGGAGTGGCGACCACGATCGCGGGTCGGGCGCCGACGGAGGCGAGGACCCGGTCGCCGCTGGAGGTCCGCACCGTCGCCCCGGGAAACGCCCGCCCCAGCTCTTCGGCGGTGCGGGCGTCGCCGAGGACCGGGGCGCGCAGCCCGCGGTGGCCACAGGCGGAGCAGGACCAGTCGATGTCGGCCTCACCGCACCAGCGGCAGCTCGGGGGGCTGGTCGGCGCGCCGATCAGCAGGGGCCCGGAGCACCGGGCGCAGCGGGCCGGGGTGCGGCATCGCTCGCAGGCGAGCGTCGAGGCGTAGCCGCTGCGCGGTGTCTGGACGAGCACCGGCCCGCTCGCGAGACCGGACCGGATCGCCTCGTGGACCATGGTGGGGATGCGCGCGGCGCGGGTATGGGGGTCGCGGCGGAGCTCGTGGTCGCTCGCGCCGGCGACGCTGACCCGGACGCGCTCGCGCAGCAGGGTCCTCGGCGGGGCGAGCTCGCGGGCCCAGCCGGTGCGGAGGAGGTACTCCGCCTCGACGGTGCGGGCCACGCCCCCGACCAGCGCCGCCGTACGTTCGGACGCGGCGCGCAGCAGGAGGGTCTCGCGGGTGTGGGGGTAGGGCGCTCGGGGCTCGGCGTGGAGGTCGTCGCCGTCGTCCCAGATCGCGACCAGGCCGAGGTCGCGAACCGGGGCAAAGCTCGCGGCGCGGGTGCCGACGACGATCCGGCGCGATCCGCGCAGCACGGCCAGGAAGTCGCGGTAGCGGGCCGCGGGGCCGCTGTCGGCAGTCAGCACGACGTGGTGTCCCTCACCGAGGACCGTGGACAGCGCGGCGCTCACCCGCTCCACGTCGCGGCGGTCGGGGACGCAGACGAGGGCACCGCGCCCGGAGGCGTACGTCGCCGCGACGGCGTGGGCGAGCAGGGTCGGCCAGTCGGTGCCGGGCGCCGCCGACCACACGGCGCGGGGAGTGCCTCCGTGCGCGAGGTGCTCGAGGAACGCTCCGGCCGGCTCGTGGCCCGCCCACGCCCGCCGGCCGACCGCGAGGTCGGTCGCGGGCTGGGTGGCTGGGGCCGGGTCCGGGTGCGCCTTCTCGGTGGTGGCGTGCCGCGGCGGGACGGCGAGTCGCAGCACGTCGGAGCGGGTGCCGGCATAGCGCTCGGCGAGTCGGGCACTCAGGTCCGCGACCGCCGGGCTCAGCACCGGCTCCGCGCTGACCACCCGGCGTAGGGGCTGGAGCCGGCCACGGTGGTCGGTCTCGTCGGTGCGCTCGAGGAGGAAGCCGTCGACGTCCTGGCCGGCGAACCGGACCTTGACCCGGCACCCGGGAACCGCGTCGGAGGCCATCGCCTCGGGCACGGCATAGTCGAAGGGTCGGTCGAGGTGGGCCAGGGGGAGGTCGACCAGGACACGGGCCACCGGGTCGACCTCGCTGATCGGGACGGTGGTGTCCTTGCGGACCGGCGAACGCCTGCGTGAGGCCTTGACGGCCTCACGCATGCCGGGCAGCAGCTCGGTCTGCTCGCCGCGGTCACTCATGGCCTGATGTCTACCAGCGGGCAGGGACACCCGCTCCGGGGGCAACCTCGGCGGCGTTTCCCCGCCTGGGCGGGGATCGCAACGCCCGTTCAGCGCCCGACGGCGGCCTTGAGCTCCTCGATCCGGTCGGTGCGCTCCCAGGTGAACTCGGGGATCTCGCGGCCGAAGTGGCCGTAGGCCGAGGTCATCGCGTAGATGGGGCGGAGCAGGTCGAGGTCACGGATGATGGCGGCCGGGCGCAGGTCGAAGACCTCGAGCACCGCGCGCTGGATCTCCTCGTCGGAGACCACGCCGGTGCCGAAGGTCTGGATGAACACGCCGACCGGGGCGGCCTTGCCGATCGCGTAGGCGACCTGGGCTTCGCAACGACGGGCCAGTCCGGCCGCCACCACGTTCTTGGCGACCCAGCGCATGGCGTAGGCGGCGGAGCGGTCGACCTTGGAGGGGTCCTTGCCGGAGAAGGCGCCGCCGCCGTGGCGGGCCATGCCGCCGTAGGTGTCGACGATGATCTTGCGCCCGGTCAGGCCGGCGTCACCCATCGGGCCGCCGACCACGAAGGTGCCGGTCGGGTTGACCAGGAGGCGGTAGCCCTCGGAGGGGATGTCGAAGGTCTGGAGCACCTCGTCGATGACGTGCTTCTTGATGTCCGACTCGAGGGTCGCGTGCTCGATCTCGCCGGCGTGCTGAGTGGACAGCACGACCGTGTCGATGCGCACCGGGCGGTCCTCGGCGTCGTACTCGATGGTGACCTGGGTCTTGCCGTCGGGACGCAGGTAGTCGAGGGTTCCGTCCTTGCGGATCTCGCTCAGCTGCTGGGCCAGCCGCTGCGCGATCATGATCGGCAACGGCATCAGCTCTGGCGTGTCGTCGCAGGCGTAGCCGAACATCAGGCCCTGGTCACCGGCGCCCCGTCGGTCGAGCTCGTCGTCGGAGGTGCCGACCCGCGCCTCGTGGCCCTGGTCGACACCCGCGGCAATGTCGAGCGACTGCCCGCCGATGGCCACCTGGACCCCGCAGCTCTTGCCGTCGAAGCCCTTGTCGGAGGAGTCATAGCCGATGTCGAGGATCGTCTTGCGCACCAGCTCGGCCACCGGGGCGTAGGCGTTGGTGCGGACCTCACCGGCCACCACGACGAGCCCGGTGGTCAACAGGGTCTCGACCGCGGTGCGCAGGTTGGCCTGGTCCTCATCGTGCTCCATGAGGAAATCGAGCACGGTGTCGCTGATCCGGTCGGCAATCTTGTCGGGGTGACCCTCGGTCACAGACTCCGACGTGAAGAGGCGTCCTGCCACGGTGGCTTCGCTCCCGTTCGATGGATGGTCAAAGTGGTGGGGTAACAATACCCAGCGCCCAGCATGTGGGATCGGGGTCTCAGCGGTCGAATCGGCGCGCCACCTGGTCCCAGATCACGTGGGCGAGAGCGGCCTTCGAACCGAGGGGTACGTCGACCGTGTCGCCGTCGGCGGACAGGATCACCGCCTGGTTGTCGGCGCTGCCGAACACCGCACCGCCACTCACGTCGTTGACGACCAGGAGGTCACAGCCCTTGCGGGCGAGCTTGTCGCGGGCCAGGTCGAGGACCGAGCCGGTGTCGTCGCCGGTCTCGGCGGCGAAACCGACCACGACGGACTCGGGCCGGGTCCGCTGGGTGGAGATCTCGCGCAGGATGTCGGGGTTCTGGGTCAGCTCCAGGCCGGGCGCGGAACCGTCGACGGCTTTCTTGATCTTGCGGTCGCTGACGGTGGTCGGGCGGTAGTCGGCCGGAGCGGCGGCCATCACGACCGCGTCGGCCGAGGCCGCGGCGGAGACCACCGCGTCGCGCAGCTGGCCGGTCGTCTCGACCCGGACCACCTTGACGCCGGCCGGGTCGGCGAGGCTGACGTTGGCGCTGACCAGGGTGACCTCGGCCCCGCGGGAGACCGCGGCCCTGGCCAGGGCGTAGCCCTGCCGGCCGGACGAGCGGTTGCCGAGGAACCGGACCGGGTCGAGGTACTCGCGGGTCCCCCCCGCGGACACCACGACGTGCCGGCCGGCAAGGTCGAGGCCCCGCTCCCTTCGGGCCAGGATGTCGCTCGCCACGTGGAACAGCTCGTCGGGCTCCGGCAGCCGGCCCTTGCCGGAGTCGGCGCCGGTGAGCCGACCCTCCGCGGGCTCCACCACCACGGCTCCGCGGGAGCGGAGGGTGGCGACGTTGGCCCGGGTGGCGGCGTGCTCCCACATCTCGGTGTGCATGGCGGGTGCGAAGACCACGGGGCACCGGGCGGTCAGCAGGGTGTTGGTGAGCAGGTCGTCGGCGAGCCCGTGGGCCGCGCGCGCCATCAGGTCGGCCGTGGCCGGGGCGACGACGACGAGGTCGGCCTCCTGGCCGATCCGCACGTGGGGCACCTCGTGGACGTCGCTCCACACGTTCGCGGATACCGGCTTGCCCGAGAGGGCGGCCCAGGTGGCGACGCCGACGAACTCCAGCGCCGCGGCGGTGGGTACGACGGTGACGTCGTGACCCGACTCGGTGAACCGGCGTACCAGCTCGCAGGCCTTGTAGGCCGCGATCCCGCCACCCACCCCGATGACGACCCGGGGTTGCGCCTCGATGGTCACGGGACCGCCCGGATCACTCGCCGGCGGTCTCGCCGGCGTTGCCGCTGAAGGAGGACTCGAGGGCTGAGGCGCGAGCTGCCTCCTCGGCGGCCAGCTCGGCGGGGTCGACGTCCTCGCAGGTCAGCAGGTCGTCGTTGATCTCGCGCAGGGCGATCGAGAGTGGCTTCTCCTGGACGTGCGTGTCGACCAGCGGGCCGACGTACTCCAGCAGTCCCTCACCCAGCTGCGAGTAGTAGGCGTTGATCTGGCGAGCCCGCTTGGCGCTGTAGAGAACCAGCTTGTACTTGCTGTCGGTCTTGGTGAGCAGGTCGTCGATCGAGGGGTTGGTCACGCCCTCGGCGGCGATGTTGGGGGCAGACACGCGTAAGCCTCACAGGGGTAGATGGCGGCAGAGACGATCAGGTGCTCTGCTCGAGCGTCATCAAGGCTACCAACTCGTCCGCCGCGGAGTGAATTTCGTGGTTGACCACGGTCACGTCGAACTCCCGCTCGGCCGCGAGCTCCTCCAGCGCGGTCTCGAGCCTCCTGGTGCGCTCGGCCTCGGTCTCGGTGCCCCGGCCGACCAGGCGGCGGACCAGCTCGTCCCACGACGGCGGCTTGAGGAACACGAACAGTGCGTCCGGCATCGTCGACCGCACCTGACGCGCACCCTGCAGGTCGATCTCCAGCAGGGCAAGCCGGCCGGCGGCCAGAGCCGCCTCGACCGGGCCGCGCGGCGTGCCGTAGCGAGCGCTCTGGTGGACGACCGCCCACTCGAGCAGCTCGCCTCGCTCGACCATGCCGTCGAACTCGTCGTCGGAGACGAAGAAGTAGTGCACGCCCTCCTGCTCGCCCGGACGCGGGGACCGGGTGGTGGCGGAGACAGAGATCCAGACGTCGGGGTGGCGTTCGCGGACGGCGGCCGCGACCGAGCCCTTGCCGACTGCCGTCGGCCCGGCGAGCACCACCAGCCGCGAGCGCTGGCCTTCAGTCACGCGGGGTCGAGTCACGGGAGGCGAACTCGCGCTCCAGCGCCGCCACCTGCTTGCTGCCGAGACCACGCACGCGGCGGCTCTCGGCGATGCCCAGCCGTTCCATGACCTGACGGGCCCGGACCTTGCCGAGGCCGGGCATCGACTGGAGCAGGTCGAGCACCCGCATCTTGCCGATCACCTCGTTGCTCTCGCCGTCGCGGAGCACCTCCGTGATCGAGGCGCCGGAGTGCTTGAGCCGGTTCTTGACCTCGGCCCGCTCCCGGCGGGACGCGGCGGCCTTGTCCAGCGCGGCCTGGCGTTGTTCGGGGGTGAGCGGAGGCAGGGCCACGAGCGAAGCTTCCTTAATGCCGGAGGGAGGGCAAGAGGGTCGAGTGGCCAATCTAGTCAGAAGCAGAAGCGCGCGGCAACGCGTCGCCCCATGTCGTGGCCGGTCACAGCCAGAGCTGGGTCTTGCAGACGTCGAGCGCCTGCTGCTGCACACCTGCGAGCGCCACCTCGGTGGTGCGCGAGCCGACCTGATCGGCGGCCCGCGCGATGGCCTGCCGATCCTCCTTGCTCAGGCCCTCCGGCGGCTTGCCGCCGTCGAAGTCCCCGGGCTCGACCCCGGCGTCGTCGAGCGCCTGCTGGAGACCCTCGATGCTTCGGATCACCTGTTGCCACTCGTCGCTGATGTCGCTGGGGGCCTCGGCTCGCAGCGCGCGGAAGTCGTCGAGCGCCTCCAGGAGGTCCGTGGGCCCGGCGTCGGACATGATCTCGGTCAGCGACTTCTGGTGCTCCTTGACCGCATCGCAGTACTGCTCCTGTTGGCTGGCACACGCCGCCAGGAGTGTCATCAGCAGGAAGAGGGCCACCACCGACCCTGCCGCGGGTCTCGACCGGGTCATGCCGTGAGGCCTGACAGGTCGTCCTGCGCCCGGAGTACGCCGTCCCTCAGGGCCCGCGGTTCGGGCCCCGGCGACAGCAGCTCGCGCGAGGAGCTCGCGAGGACCCGGTGCGCGGACCGGCCGAAGATCCGACGGAGGTCCGCGACGGTGCCGCCCTGGGCGCCGTAGCCCGGCGCGAGGATGGGCCCGTCGATGTCGAAGGACTCCTCGGTGTCACCGATGGTGGCGCCGACGACCGCACCGAAGGACCCGAGCGGGTCGGCACCCGTGTTGAGATTGCGGAGCTGCTCGAGGATCGTGCCGGCGACGGTCCGGCCGGCGTCGGTGGTGGCGTGCTGCACCTCGGGTCCCTCCTTGTTGGAGGTGAGGGCGAGGACGAACACGCCTGCGCCGTGCTTGCGGGCGGTGTCGATCATCGGCGTGAGCGACCCGAAACCCAGGAAGGGGCTCGCGGTCACCGCGTCGGTCGCCAGCGGCGAGGCCGGGTCGAGGTACGCGTCGGCGTACGCCTGGCTCGTGGAGCCGATGTCGCCACGCTTGACGTCGAGGAGCACCAGCGCGCCCGCGGCCCGGCTCTCCTGGATCACCCGTTCGAGGACGGCCACGCCACGGCTGCCGTGACGCTCGTAGAACGCCGACTGCGGCTTCACCACCGAGACCAGGGGTGCGATCGCCTCGACAGCGGTGAGGGCGAACCGCTCGAGGCCAGCGGCACTGTCCTCGAGGCCCCAGGCGTGGAGCAGGGAGGCGTGCGGGTCGATGCCGGCGCAGAGCTGGCCGCGCTCACTCAGCGCGTCGTGGAGGCGGGAACCGAACGGCGTCTGGGTCATTGGGGTGCTCATGCGGGGTCCTCGAGCTCGGCCACGAGGCGCGTGGCGGTGGTGGGATCGTGGAGCAGCGCGGTGCCGACCTGGACCGCGGTGGCCCCGGCGTCGAGGAAGGACCGGACGTCGTCGGCGGTGCTGATGCCGCCGGCGCCCACGATCTGGGCCTCGGGCAGGGCGGCGTGCACCTCGGCGACGCAGCGCAGGGCGAGCGGGCGGATCGCGGGGCCGCTGAGCCCGCCCGGTCGTCCGTCGGGCAGCGCGGCCGGGAACGCGTTGCCGACCACGACCGCGGCGGCACCGGCCTCGAGCACGGTCCGGGCACTCTCGACGACGCGACCGACCTCGCTGCGCACCTTCGCGATGGCCGGCATCCCGCGCGGCAGGTCACGCTGGACGGCGGACACGACGCTGGCGGCGTGGAAGGGTTCGCGGACGTCGAACACCCCGGTGCCGGTGGCGTCGGGTGCGGAGAGGTTCACCTCCACGCCGGCCACGCCCGGGGACCTGCCCAGGCGCCGGGCCAGCTCGGCGTACTCCCCCAGCGACTTGCCGGCGATGGAGACGAAGACCCGGGCGCCCTGCTGCACCAGCCACGGCAGCTCGGTGGCGAGGAAGTGGTCGAGGCCAGGGTTCTGGAGGCCGATGGCGTTGATGAAGCCGGACGGCGTCTCCACGATCCGGGGCATGGCGCCGCCCGGGCGGGCGGAGACGGTGATCGAGCGGGTGACGAAGCCGCCGAGTGCGGCCAGGTCGCCGTACGCCGCGAGCTCCCGCCCCGTGCCGCCGCAGCCCGACGCGACGAGGATCCGGCTGGGGAGGGTGAGCCCGGCGAGCTCGGTGGGGGTGGCCACGCCGCCGAGCCTAGGCACTGCCCACCCGGACGCGAGGTTCGACGTCGTCCCAGCGGACCCGGTCGCCGCGGAAGACGGGGCCGTCGACGCAGGCCCGGACCATGCGGGCGACGCCGTCCTCGCCCACGACGGGCACGGCGCAGCCCTGACACAGGCCGGTGCCGCACGCCATCGGCTGCTCGAGGGCGGTCTGGCTCCACGCCCCGGCCTGCTCCGCGGCCGACGCGACCTGGTGCAGGGTGCTCGGCGAGCCGGCGGCGTAGACGACCTCGGCCTGCGCCTTGGCCAGGACGTCGGGAAGCACGTCGGCGACGGTGCCGCGACTGCCGATCGACCCGTCGCCGGTGACCACGGTGACCGCGCGAGCCGAGCGCCGGGCCTCCAGGGCGGAGAGGAGATGCGCCTCGTCGTCGGCGGCGACGACCAGGGTGACGGCACAGTTGCGCTCACGAAGCCGCTCGGCGAGCGGGAACATCGGGGCGGCGGCGTATCCCTCCCCGACCAGCACGCAGCTGACCGGCTCCTTGGGCAGGGCGAAGGGTCTTCCGAGCGGCCCGGTGATCTCGACCCTGGCTCCTGCCGGCAGGGAGGTCAGCCAGCGGGTACCGGAACCCACCGGTTCGACGACCACCTCGATGGTGGCGCCGTAGCCTCCGGTGGGCTTGACCCGGTGGATCCACATCGCCCGGCGGCCGAGGCGGTCGGCACCGGTGGAGAGGGCCACGAAGTTGCCGGGCCGGAAGCGCTCCGGAATGCCCGGCGCCACCAGGGTGAGGTGTCGGAAGGCGCCGATCTTCCTCGTCGCCAGCACCTCGCCGGTGACGTGGACGGGCGCGTACGGCGACCTCGTCATCGGCCACCTCCATCCTCGTCGACCCCTACGATGCCGCAGTGGGCTGGGAGCGCTTGGTGGAGGGCACGGAAAGTGCCCGGCAGCGCTTCGCGGACCGCCTTGCGCAACGCATGGTCGACGGTCTGGTCGGCCCGCCCGGCTGGTTCCTCAGGCGGCGCCTGGATCGGCTTCTGGCAGTGCTCCTGGCACTGCCGGTGCACCTGGTGACCGTCGTCCTGTTGCTGGTCGGTGTGTGGTTGCTGGCGGACGGACAGAACTGGTTGCTGCGCATCCTCGGCGGCGTGAGCCTGCTGGCCGGGCTGGTGACTCTGCCCCGGCTTCCCCGTCGACCGGAGCACGTGGCGCTTCTGGTGCGGGCCGAGGCTCCCGAGCTGTTCGGGCTCCTGGACGAACTGGCGACCCCTGTCGGAACGACGAGCCCGGACGAGGTGCTCGTGATCGCGGACTACAACGCCTTCGCGTCGCGGGTGGGGATCAGGCGCCGGGCTCTGGGGATCGGCGCACCCCTGTGGACGGCGGCGGACTCCGGCACGCGCGCGTTCATTCTCGGACACGAGCTCGGGCACTTCGCCCACCACGATCTGACGCAGGGCCTCCTGGTGGGCGGGGCGCTGGAGACCCTGAACCACTGGCGGGACATTGCCACCCCCGGCGACGCCTCCCTGTTCGACATCGCGACCGCGCCCATACGCGGCGTGCTCATCGGCTACCAGCTGGCCATCTACTTCGTGGCCGCGCCCTCGCACCGACGCTCGGAGCTGTTCGCCGACCTGGCCGCCGCTCGGGCGGTGGGCACGCCGGCCGCGGTCCGGGCGCTGGAGCTCATGCTCGCAGTCGACGCGCTGGACGTGGCGGCCAACCGAGCGGCCGTCCACCGGGACCGGCCCGACATGGCCGACGTTCTGCGGGCCGCGGGAAGGCGAAGCGAAGAGATGCGGGCGGGTGACCGGGCACGGGGACGAGCCGAGCACACCCGCATCGACCAGAGCCATCCCACGACGGCCGAGCGACTGCGACTGCTCGAGTCCCGGGCAGCAGCGGAGCCCGAGATAGCGGTTGCCGAGGAACGCATGGCTCGCGTCGACATGGAGCTCGAGCCCCGCCTCGAGGCGGCCCTGAAGCGGCTGGGCGAGGCCTATCGTCACGTCCGGTGATCCTCGAGTCCGCGCAGGATCCGCTTCGGCCAGCGCGGACCCTCGTAGACGAAGGCCGTGTAGCCCTGCACCAACGTGGCCCCCGCCTCGAGCCGGGTCCGGGCGTCCTCCGGCGTGGTGACGCCACCCACCGCGACGAGGGTCAAGTCGTCGGCTGCACGGTCGTGGAGCAGCCTGAGCACCGCCAGCGACCGCTCGCGCAGCGGGGCCCCCGACAGGCCGCCGGCACCCGCCGCCTCGACCGTCGCGGCGTCGGTCGCCAGGCCCTCGCGGCTGATCGTGGTGTTGGTCGCGATGATCCCGTCGAGGCCGAGCGCCAGAGCGAGGTCCGCCACGGCCAGGACGTCGTCATCGGTGAGGTCGGGCGCGATCTTGACCAGCAGCGGGACGGGGCGGTCCCGGTCGGCCGTCACGTCATCGGCCGTGGCCCGCACCGCGGCGAGCAGCGGCTCGAGCTTCTCGACCGCCTGGAGGTCGCGCAGGCCGGGGGTGTTGGGCGAGCTGACGTTGACCACGAGGTAGTCGGCGTACGGGGCGAGCAGCCGGGTGCTCTTCTCGTAGTCGCCGATCGCCTGGTCCTCCGGCACGACCTTGGTCTTCCCGATGTTGACCCCGAGAACCGGCCTGATCCGTTGAGTGGGGGATTCTCGCCCCTCGAGTGGGGGATTTCCGTCGCTCGAGTGGGGAGTTCTTGTGCGCCACCGGGCCAGGCGACGCGCCACCGCCTCGGCACCGTCGTTGTTGAAACCCATCCGGTTGACCACCGCCCGGTCCTCGGGCAGCCGGAACAGCCGCGGTTTCGGGTTGCCGGCCTGCGGCTCGCCGGTCACGGTGCCGATCTCGACGTGTCCGAACCCCAGCGCGGCGAGGGCGTCGATGCCGACGGCGTTCTTGTCGAAGCCGGCGGCGAGCCCGAGCCGGTTCGAGAAGGTGAGTCCCATGGCCTGGACACGGAGATCCCCCACTCGATGGTCACGTTTCCCCCACTCGACGAGTCGGGAGCCCCCACTCAACGGGAGGCGGGCGGCGCGGATGGCGCGGAACGCCGCCTGGTGGGCGCGCTCAGGGTCGGTCCGGGTGAGGACCCGGTCGAACAGCTGTCGGTACACGCTCACTCGTCCTGAGGAAGGTGCGCCACAGCCGTCTCGGTCGAGCGGGCCGCCCAGTCCTGCAACGACCGGACGCCGATGTCGCCGGCACGCATCGCCTCGATCCCCTGCACCGCAGCGCCGAGGCCCTGGACGGTGGTGATGCACGGGATGTTGGCCAGCACGGCCGCGGTGCGGATCTCGTAGCCGTCGGTGCGCGCCGAGCTGCCGCTGGCCGACCCGTGAGGGGTGTTGACCACGAGGTCGATCTCCCCGGCGCCGATCAGCTGGACCGTCGTCCGCTCCCCGCCGGGACCGGAGCCCTCGAAGTGCTTGCGTACGACGGTCGCGGGGATGCCGTTGCGGCGCAGGACCTCGGCCGTGCCCTGAGTGGCCAGCACCTCGAACCCGAGGTCGGCCAGGCGCTTGATCGGGAAGATCATCGTCCGCTTGTCGCGGTTGGCCATGGACACGAACACGCGACCGGTCACCGGCAGCGGGCCGTAGGCCCCGGCCTGGGACTTCGCAAAGGCCTTGCCGAAGAACGCATCGAAGCCCATCACCTCGCCGGTGGACCGCATCTCCGGGCCCAGCACCGTGTCGACGGTGCGGCCGTCGGAGGTCAGGAACCGGTTGAACGGCATCACCGCCTCCTTGACCGCGATCGGGGCGTCGCCGGGCAGGTCGCCACCGTCACCGGCCGCCGGCAGGACCCCCTCCTCCCGAAGCAGGGCGATTCGGTCGCCCATCATCACCCGGGCAGAAGCCTTGGCCAGCGGCACCGCGGTCGCCTTGGACACGAACGGCACGGTGCGCGACGCGCGCGGGTTGGCCTCCAGGACGTAGAGCACGTCGGAGCCCAGTGCGAACTGGATGATGATCAGGCCGCGGACCCCCACGCCCCCGGCGATCGCCTCGGTGGCCTCCCGGATCCGGCGGATCTCGGTCGCGCCGAGCGTGATCGGCGGCAGGGCGCACGACGAGTCCCCGGAGTGGATGCCGGCCTCCTCGATGTGCTCCATGACCCCGCCGAGGTAGAGCTCCTCGCCGTCGTAGAGCGCGTCGACGTCGATCTCCACCGCGTCGTCGATGAACCGGTCGACGAGCACAGGGTGCTCGGGGCTGATCTCGGTGGCCCGCTGGATGTAGCCGTGCAGCGACTCGTCGTCGTACACGATCTCCATGCCGCGCCCGCCCAGAACGTATGACGGACGAACCAGCACGGGGAAGCCGATGGTGGCCGCGATCTGCTTGGCCTCCGGGAACGAGGTCGCCATCCCGTGCCGAGGAGCATTCAGCCCGGCCTCGCCGAGCACGCGGCCGAAAGCGCCACGCTCCTCGGCCAGGTGGATCGCAGACGGTGAGGTGCCGACGATCTTGACTCCGGCGTCCTCCAGGCCCTGGGCCAGTCCGAGCGGCGTCTGCCCACCCAGCTGGCAGATCACCCCGGCGATCGGGCCGGCCTTGCTCT
>JBJMIQ010000137.1:0-13276 GCA_045806805.1 Nocardioides sp.
CAGCTCGTTCTCGACGGCCTCCTTGCGCGGGTTGTCGACGAGGTCGACCTCCGCGCCGGTGAGACGGGCCACGAGGTGGGCCAGGTCGAGAACCCGGTGCACCTCGGTCGTCTGGTTGTAGATCTGGACGCGGTCGCCGCGCCCGGGCGGGTTCGCGATCGCCAGCTCGATACAGCGCACCGTGTCGCGGATGTGGATGAACGCGCGTGTCTGGCCGCCGGTTCCGTGGACCGTCAGCGGATAGCCGATCGCCGCCTGCATCAGGAACCGGTTGAGGACCGTGCCGTAGTCGCCGTCGTAGTCGAAGCGGTTGATGAGCCGCTCGTCGAGGGCGGTCTGCGCGGTCTGCGTGCCCCACACGATCCCCTGGTGGAGGTCGGTGACCCGGACGTGGTCGTTCTTGTTGTAGTAGGCGAACAACAGCTGGTCCTGGGTCTTGGTCATGTGGTAGATGCTGCCCGGGTTGGCGGGGTAGAGGATCTCCTGGTCGATCATCTCGCCGTCACCGGTCGGAACCTTGATCGCCAGATAACCTTCGGGGATCTTCATCCCGGCCGTGCCGTAGCCGTAGACGCCCATGGTGCCGAGGTGGACCACGTGGATGTCGAGACCGCTCTCCACGACCGCCGCCAGCACGTTGTTGGTGGCGTTGAGGTTGTTGCTGACCGTGTAGCGCTTGTGCCGGCTGCTCTTCATGGAGTACGGCGCGGCCCGCTGCTCGGCGAAGTGGACGAGCGCGTTGGGCTTCCAGTCCTCGAGCAGGTCGAGCAGGCGCTGGTAGTTGATGGCCGCGTCGATGTCGTGGAAGGCGATGTCCTTGCCGGACACCTCCTTCCAGACCCGGAGCCGCTCGCCCATCGGCTTGATCGGCGTCAGCGACGAGACCTCGAGCTCGATGTCGATCTTGCGACGCGACAGGTTGTCGACGATCGCTACCTCGTGACCCTGCGCTGACAGGTGCAGCGCCGTGGGCCAGCCGCAGAAGCCGTCCCCGCCCAGAATGAGTACGCGCATTTTCTTCCCTTCGTGGTCAGGCCCGGCCGCGGCGAGCGTCTCTCGTGCGGCAAGTCCAGAGTGTTCCGTCTCGGTCGTGGACGACGGCGCGCTGCCGTTGTCCGTGGATGTGCTTGCTGGCTCGGTGTTGGTCCGTTGAAGCCGCCCGGTCGTTGGATCGAGGTGGAGGCCGCACTCCTTCACGGTGTCCATCTCCCACCACCAGCGTCCCGCCCGGGAGTCCTCACCAGGGCCGACCGCCCGCGTGCACGGGGCACAGCCGATGCTGGTGTAGCCGCGGTCGTGGAGCCGGTTGTAGGGCACTGCGTGATCGTGGATGTAGGCCCACACCTGCTCGGAGGTCCACTCCAGCATGGGGTTGAACTTCTGCAGGCCGTAGTTGTCGTCCCACGACGACAGCTCCAGGTCGCGCCGGCTCACCGACTGCTGCCGGCGCAGGCCGGTGAGCCAGGCCCGGCGACCCTCCAGGGTCTTGCGCAGCGGCTGGATCTTGCGGACGTTGCAGCATCCGTGGCGGTTCTCCACCGCGTCGTAGAAGCCGTTCTGGCCGTGCTCGCCGGTCCAGGAGGCCACCGCGCCGGCGTCGGGGCTGACCATCTTGATGACCGGTCCATAACGCTGGTGAACACTGTGCGCGAGCGCGTGGGTCTCCTCGGGCAGCCGACCGGTGTCGATGCTGAAGATGTCGATGTCGAGCTCGTGCTTGGCGATCAGGTCGGTCATGACCATGGATTCCGGGCCGAAGGCATTCGCCAGGATGGCGGGCCTGTAGTCCTCGGCAATGGTTCGCAAAAGCGCCAGCGTCTCCGAGAGGGCGTGGCGATAGTCCACCCGCAAGGCTCCCTTGGTAGACGGTTGTGGCCCGGACCGATCGATGCTAACACCCGCAAACGCGGAATCCCTCACTCTCGGCGGGGTGCTCGAGAGGTCGCCGAAGCGCCCGAAACCGACCGCCGAGGCGCCGTGCCGGGGCCTGCCGGCCACGGCACAATGGCCCCCGTGACCGAGCCGAATCGCCGCCCCGCCCGTGCCGACTACGTCCACTGGGAGCGGGCCACGACGCGGTGGGCCGACATCGACATCTACGGGCACATGAACAACGCCCGCTACTTCGAGCTCATCGACACCGTGGTCAACAACCACCTCGCTCTCGCCACCGGCGTCGACATCCGCGAGCTCCCCGCCATCGGTGTGGTCGCCGAGGTGTCGTGCCGCTACTACGCCGAAGTCGGCTACCCGGACCCCGTCGACCTCGGGGTGGTCGCGGACAAGGTCGGCCGTTCTTCTGTCGTCTACCGGATCGGCCTCTTCCAGGGCGCGGCGGATGAGGCGGCGGCTGAGGGCCGCTTCGTGCACGTCTACGTCGACAACACCGACCCGGCCCGGCCCGTGACCCCGATCCCCGACAGGATCCGGTCCGCACTGCAACCTCTGCTCCGCGAGTAGACGGACGTGTGCGAGGGTTGTGCCCGCACCATCATCCGGGAGGGGGACAACGTGTGGTTCATCGGTCTCGCGATGCTCGTGATTCTCGTCGTCAGCGGGCTGGTCGTGGCCTACGTCGCCTTCCCGCACCGCGACAAGGAGATGCCCCACGCTCCCTGGCTCGGTGACGCGATGAACAAGGCGACCGACGCCGTACCCACTCTTGACGAGGACGAGGGGACCGACCCCCGGCGCTGATCGGTCCGCCTGATTGGATTGGTCCCATGGGTGACTGGCTGTTCCTGATCATCGGCATCGCCGTCCTCGGTGCGGCCCTCGTCGTCGGCCTGCTCTCCGGCGGCCGCCGCCGTCGCCGGGTCGAGTCTCCCGACGCCGGCACCGACGTCATCACGACGCCGCCGCCCACCGAGGCGGACGTGGCGGCCCCCGCGGCTGAGCCGGTCGAGGTGGCGCCCGCCCCGCCAGCACCGGCGGTCGAGACGCCGGAGGGGACGGCATCCCGACTGACACGGCTTCGGCAGCGGTTGGCCCGCTCGCAGGGCGGCCTCGGGCGCGGACTGCTCGCCCTCCTCTCCCGTGACCGCCTCGACGAGGACACCTGGGAGTCCATCGAGGACACCCTGCTCACCGCCGACGTGGGGGTGAAGCCGACCCGGGAGCTGGTCGAGAACCTGCGCACCCGCCTCCGGGTCGAGGGCGACGCCGACCCCCGGACGGTCCTCCGCGAGGAGCTGATCACCCTGGTCGACCCCGCGCTCGACCGCCGGCTGAGCGTGCAGGGTGCCGACGGCAACCCGGGCGTGGTGCTGGTCGTCGGGGTCAATGGGTCGGGCAAGACCACCACTGTCGGCAAGATCGCGCGGATCCTGGTCGCCGAGGACCGCTCCGTCGTCCTCGGTGCGGCCGACACTTTCCGGGCAGCCGCCGTCGAGCAGCTCGCCACCTGGGGGGAGCGGGTCGGTGTCGAGGTGGTCCGGGGACCCGAGGGCTCCGACCCGGCCAGCGTTGCCTTCGAGGCGGTCCGCGAGGGTGTGGCCCGCGAGGTCGACACGGTGGTCGTCGACACCGCCGGTCGTCTCCAGAACAAGGCCGGTCTCATGGACGAGCTCGGCAAGGTCAAGCGCGTGATCGAGAAGCAGGCGCCGGTCACCGAGGTGCTGCTGGTGCTCGACGCCACCACCGGACAGAACGGCCTGGTCCAGGCGCGGGTGTTCAGCGAGGTCGTCGACGTCAGCGGAATCGTGCTGACCAAGCTCGACGGCTCCGCGAAGGGCGGGATCGTGGTCGCCGTCCAGCGCGAGCTCGGCGTCCCGGTCAAGCTGGTCGGGCTCGGTGAGGGCGCCGACGACCTCGCGCCCTTCGACCCGGCTGCATTCGTTGACGCGCTGCTTGGCTGACTCGGCTACCTCTCGCAGAACCCCTGACCCCAGTAGCGGCGGTACGCCGCGTCGAACGCATTCACGGTGCTCTTGGCGCCCGCTTCCGAGTAGCTCTGCTCCTGAAGGATCTTCGGGACGAGCCGACAGCGATAGGCGTTGGCCTTGCTGCTCACGTCGCCGTTAGCCAGGGCGGCGAAGGCCGACATCGTTGCCTGGTTCATCTCGCGATCCGCAGTCAGGGAACGCTCGCTGGCGGGTAGCTGGACGGCAGCGATCACCGCCGTGGCCACCGCGAGCGCCAGCCACGCAACCGCGCCGGTCTTCGGCCACCAACGGCCGAGGGCGAGGGTTCCGAGCACCAGCGCCCACGCCGTAGCCGCCCACGCCACGACGGTGTGCCGGTAGAGCTGACCGAGCTTCATCCCTTCCTGAGCGGCCTCGGACAGCGACATCACCAACGCGGCTCCCAGGAGGCCCAGCAGGCACAACCCGGCCCCGATCGCGAGCATCCGGCCCTCGTCCGGCCCTTGAGCGAGGTCGGTGCTCTGCTCGCGCGATGCCTGAGATGGATCGGGTTGCGACGGCCGGGTGAGCCACCAGCACGCCAGCATCGCCAGCGCCATCCCCCCGGCCACCAGCACGGAGAAGGGTGTGGGCGTGTACATGTCCGCCGTCGAAACACCCTCGGCGTCGACGAAGTGAGTCGTCGCCCTGGTGCCCACCCCGGGAACGGCCGAGACCACGTTGAGGTAGAAGGTGCGCCACAATTCGTTGGTGAGGCTGAGGGTGACGCCGTTGTAGCAGTTCCCCGACTCACACTGACCTCGCAGATACCAGCGCAACGCCACGAAGACCGGCAGGAAGACGCCGACGTAGGCCAGTCCAGTCACCCACTTGGCACGACGACCCTCGGCCGCTCGATCACTCGGGGTCACCGGAACGACCAGCAGCGCGATCAAGGCGAGAGGGACGGCCGTGAAGACCAGCTCGTAACGGAAGTTCGTGAGCAGGGCGAGAAGCACGAGGATGATCACGATCGGGATGCGATAGCGCCCCTCCGCGTACAAGCGGGTCAACCACAGCAGGAGTGCAACGACGCCGAAGATCGAGACTACGGCCCCATACGTGTGGACCGGGTAGCTGACCCACGCATTGCGGCCGCTGAGGGCGGCGTACCTCGGCTGACTGCCAACGGCGAACAGGATGCCCCCGGCCAGCGTGCACAGAAGCACCGTAGGTCCGGACACCCGGACCAGCGCACCATCGCGCCGGCGCCACCGGAGGCTCCTGACCAGCGCTGTCATCGTGAGTACGACCATCAGGGTCAGCAACAGCTTCAGCGCACCCTGCACAACCTGGGCCGTCACGCCGGTGGATGCCGACGTCTCGACGACCGCTCGAGCGGCGGTCCTGCGCTCAAACTCGCTCAGCAGATTGACTCGACCATTGTGAGTTCGCGATTGCCACCGGTCCGGCACGGTCGCCAGGTCGTTCAAGGGAGTCCAGGAGTCGTAGGCCCCCATCGTGGGATAGAGGACCCGGTCATCCCCGCCAACCGGCGCTATGAGGGTGGGTTTCATGAAGAGAATGGAGGCAGTTGCCCCGATGACGATCGCCCCGGTCAGCAGCCAGGTCCGCCAGTCCTTCCGCATGAGGCGACATGCTAGGCGGTAACACGGGCGTAACGCCGAGTGCTCACCTGTTTCCTCGCCGCAACATGATGGGGCCCGCCCAGAAATCTTCCGGCCGGAGAGTTGGCACAACCAACTCCTGGAGGAGCACTACGTGGACGGCTACTACACCTGGATGCTGATCTCGTCCTGCCTGGTCCTGATGATGACCACGCCTGGGCTGGCCCTGTTCTACGGCGGCATGAGCCGCTCGAAGTCCGTGCTGAACATGATGATGATGTCGTTCTCCGCGCTCGGCGTCGTCGGCATCGTCTACGCCCTGTGGGGGTGGTCGATGACCTACAGCTCGGTGCCGTGGGCCGCTGCGGACGCGAAGAACCCGGGCTGGGAGGCCGCGAAGCTGTTCGCGAGCCCCTTCGACCAGTTCGGCCTGTCCGACACCCTGCCGGCCAACTACGTCTTCGTCGCCTTTCAGCTGACGTTCGCGGTGATCACCGCGGCCCTGATCAGCGGCGCGATCGCGGACCGCGTGAAGTTCTCGTCGTGGCTGGTGTTCCTGCCGCTGTGGGTCACGCTCTCCTACTTCCCGCTCGCCCACCAGGTCTGGGGTGGCGGGTTCCTGAGCAACGTCGAGGGCGGCCTGTCGGCCCTGACCTTCGGGGTCACCGACGGTCTCGCCAACATCGCCCCGATCGACTACGCCGGCGGCACCGTGGTTCACATCAACGCCGGCGTGGCGGGACTGGTGCTGGCACTGATCATCGGCGTCCGCCGAGGGTTCGGGCGCGAGCCGATGAAGCCGCACAACCTCACCTTGACCATGATCGGTGCCGGGCTGCTGTGGTTCGGCTGGTTCGGGTTCAACGCCGGGTCCATCGTCTTCACCTCTACCGAGGAGTCGGCCATGGTCACCCAGTTCACCACCGAGACCGGCCTGGTCTGGCTCAACACCACGCTGGCCACGTGTGCGGCGATGCTCGGCTGGCTGCTGGTCGAGAGGCTCCGCGACGGCAAGGGCACCTCGCTGGGCGCGGCCTCCGGAGTGGTGGCCGGGCTGGTGGCGATCACGCCCGCCTGTGGTGCGCTCTCTCCACTTGGGTCGATGGCGCTCGGCGCCGTAGCCGGCGGGCTCTGCGCCCTGGCCGTCGGCCTGAAGTACCGGTTCGGCTACGACGACTCCCTCGACGTGGTCGGCGTCCACCTGGTCGGCGGCCTGGTCGGCACGATCGGCATCGGTTTCCTCAGCACCACCACCGGCCTGCTCTACGGCGAGGGGCTGCGCCAGCTGGTGGTCCAGGTGATGGTCGCCCTCTACGCGATGGCCTGGTCGGGGGCCGCCACCCTCGTGATCGGCCTGGCCATCAAGGTCACGATCGGCTGGCGGATCGACGAGGAGGACGAGGTCGAGGGCATCGACTTCACCGAGCACGGCGAGTCGGCGTACGACCTGACCGGGGCCGGAGGTGCGCGGCGTACGACCTCGGTGCTCGCGGGCGCCGGGGTCCCGACCCGGCCGCCCGGCCAGCGGTCGACCGCGGAGGAACCGTCAGCGGAGGAGCCCACCGAGGAGACCACCGAGAAGCAAGGAGCACCCGCATGAAGCTCGTCACCGCGGTCATCAAGCCGCACCGGTGGGAGGACGTCCGCGAGGCCCTCGAGACCTTCGGCGTGACCGGGATGACCGTGTCCGAGGTCAGCGGCTACGGCCGGCAGAAGGGGCACACCGAGGTCTATAGGGGCGCGGAGTACGACATCGCCCTGGTGCCCAAGATCCGGATCGAGATCGTGGTCGACGACGCGGACGCCGAGGGCGTCGTCGGCATCATCGTCAAGACCGCCCAGACCGGCCGGATCGGCGACGGCAAGGTGTGGACCAGCCCGATCGAGGGCGTCGTCCGGGTCCGGACCGGGGAACAGGACGAAGCCGCCCTCTGAGCTGACGCTGACCCGTCGTCAATTGACGACGGGTCAGCGTTTACATGCCCGAAACATGGGCGTCCGGGAGCCGAAACGCACGGCCGGAAGGGTGAGCGCTCATGTCCCCCCTCACCACGGCGGCAGCGTCCTCGCTGGACACCGGCGACACCGCGTGGCTCCTGGCCGCGTCGGCCCTGGTCCTGCTGATGGCTCCCGGCCTCGCCCTGTTCTACGGCGGCATGGTGCGCTCCAAGAGCGTGCTGAACATGATCATGATGTCGTTCGGCACCCTCGCCGTCGTCACCATTCTCTGGGCGATGGTCGGCTACTCACTCGCCTTCGGAGACGACCTCGGGTACGGCCTGCTCGGCGACCCCACGCAGTACCTCGGCCTCAGCCAGCTGATGGGAGAGGGCAGCAACGGCGACTCCACCGTGCCGGTCATCCTGTTCGCGATGTTCCAGGGGCTCTTCTGTGTGATCACCGGTGCCCTCGTTTCGGGCGCGATCGCCGACCGGGCCCGGTTCGGCGCCTGGATCGTCTACGTCAGTATCTGGACGCTCGTCGTCTACGCGCCTGTGGCGCACTGGGTCTTCGACTTCTCCGACGGTGACCACGCCGGCGGCTGGATGGCCAACAACGTGGGCGTCATCGATTTCGCGGGCGGGACAGCCGTGGAGATCTGCTCGGGTGCCTCCGCCCTTGCCCTGGCGCTGGTCCTGGGCCGGCGCATCGGTTTCGGCAGGGACCCGATGCGCCCGCACAACCTCACCCTGGTCATGCTCGGCGCCGGGTTGCTGTGGTTCGGCTGGTTCGGCTTCAACGCCGGCTCCGCGCTCGGCGCGAGCCAGAACGCGGCTGTCGTCTTCGTGACCACGCTGCTGGCCGGCGCCGCGGGCTCGCTCGGATGGCTGCTGGTCGAGCGGTTGCGAGACGGCCACGCCACCTCCCTGGGAGCCGCGTCGGGCCTCGTGTCCGGACTGGTGGCGATCACCCCGTCCTGCGGGTCGCTGTCGCCGATGGGCTCGATCATCATGGGGTTCGCGGCCGGCATCATCTGTGCCTTGGCGGTCGGCCTGAAGTACCGCTGGAAGTACGACGACTCGCTGGACGTCGTGGGCGTCCACCTCGTGGGCGGTCTCGTCGGCACCCTCGGGATCGGTCTGATCGCCACCGCTGCGGCACCGACCGGCGTGGACGGCCTGTTCTACGGCGGCGGGCTCGACCAGCTCGGCAGGCAGCTCGTGGGTGCGGGCGCGGTCCTGGTCTACGCGTTCGCCCTCTCAGGCATCATCGGACTCGTCGTGGACAGGATGATGGGCTTCCGGATCGACGAGGAGCACGAGATCAACGGCATCGACCTGGTCGTGCACGCCGAGACGGCGTACGACCTGCACGCCACCGCCGGGTCCAGGTCCGGCGGCACCGGCGTCCTGCAGTCCATCACCCGAGAGACAGCCACCCGAGAGGAAGGCGACCGATGAAGCTCGTCACCGCCGTCATCAAGCCCCACAAGTGGGAAGAAACCCGGGCGGCGCTCGAGGCCGTCGGGGTGACCGGGATGACCGTCTCCGAGGTCAGCGGCTACGGCCGGCAGAAGGGGCACACCGAGGTCTACCGCGGCGCGGAGTACGACATCGCGCTGGTGCCCAAGATCCGGATCGAGATCGTTGTCGACGATGCCGACGCCGACGCCGTGGTCGAGGCCATCTGCAAGGCCGCCCAGACCGGCAAGATCGGTGACGGGAAGGTGTGGGTCGCGTCGGTCGACTCCGTCGTACGGGTGCGGACCGGTGACCGCGACGAGGCTGCCATCTAGCCAGCGGGAGGGCGGTCCATGACGGCCACCGAGCGGGCAAGGCGTACCGCCGAGGCGGACGCGTTGTGCTCGTCGGCGTACGAGAAGGCGGGCGGTCTCGAGGTCGGGAGCGCGCTGGTGGCAGTCGGCGGTTACGGGCGAGCCGAGCTGGCGCCGTACTCCGACCTCGACGTGGTGCTCGTGGCGGAGGAGGGCGTGGAGCTGGGTGAGGTCGCCGAGCGTGTGTGGTACCCGATGTGGGACAGCGGGTCGCGGCTGGACCACTCGGTGCGGTCGATGCCGGAGATGGTGGACACCGCCGACGCCGACCTGAAGGTGGCCCTCGGCCTGCTGGACCTGCGCCACCTCGCAGGAGACCCCAACCTGACCCTCCGGCTCCGGGCGACGATGCTCACCGGCTGGCGCCGTCGGGCCCGCACCAGGCTGCCGGAGCTGCGCGAGGTGGTGCGCGCCCGGCACGACCTGCTGGGCGAGCTCGCCCACCTGTCGGTGCCGGACCTGAAGGAGGCCGAGGGCGGGTTGCGCGACGCCACCGCCCTCAACGCACTGGTGGCGAGCTGGCTGGTCGACGTGCCGCACGCCGACCTGGAGCGCTGCCGCGGTGCGCTGCTGAACGTCCGGGACGTCCTGCACGCCACCGCCGGCCGGGCCACCGACCGGATCGCACCCGAGCTGTGGGGCGACCTCGCCGAGGGCCTCGGGCTCATCGACGACGCCGCTGCGCAGCGGCACGTCCGCGAGCTCGGACGGCGGATCACCCACCTCTCGCGGCTCACCTGGCGCCGTGTCGACGGGGTGCTGGCGCGGCCCGTCTCCACCCGCGTACGACGACCCGTGCTCGACACGCTCGCTCCCGGAATCGCGCTGTCGAGTGGCGAGGTCGTCCTGGATGCGTCCGCGCGGCCCGCCGACGACCCCCTCCTGCTCCTGCGGGCCGCCGCCCTCGCCGCGGAGCACGACGCAGCGCTCGGGCCGGCGACCGCAGCCCGCCTGGTCCGCGACGGGGGCGCCCTGCCCGACCCCTGGCCCACGTCGGCCCGGCAGCTCTTCGTCCGGCTGCTCGCCGCGGGGCGTGGCCTGCTGCCGGTGTGGGAGACCCTGGACGAGACCGGTGCTCTCGAGCGGATCCTGCCGGAGTGGGAGCGGATCCGGCTGCTGCCGCACGCCTCGCCGATCCACCGGTTCACCGTCGACCGGCACGTGGTCGAGACCTGCATCGAGGCGTCCGCGCTGATCCGCGACGTGGCGCGCCCGGATGTGCTGATGACGGCGGCATTGCTCCACGACATCGGGAAGGGCGGCCTGACCGAGCACAGCGTGGCCGGTGAACCGCTTGCGCGTCGGATCGCGAACCGGCTGGGCTTCGACGGGGAGGCGGTCGACCTGATCGGCACTCTGGTGCGGTGGCACCTGCTGCTGGCCGAGACCGCGACCACCCGGGACCTCGACGACCCGGCAACCGTGGCGCAAGTCGCCGAACGCGTGGGGAGCCCGGCGGCTGCCGAACTGCTCCTGGTGCTGACCGAGGCCGACGCGCGGGCCACCTCGACCAAGGCGTGGTCGCCGTGGCGCGCCGGGCTGATCCGCGGCCTCGGCCGGCGGGTGCTCGAAGAGCTCGGTCCTGGCCACCTCGCGGGACCGGCCACCCCGGCCGACGTGGACGTCCCGTCGTCGCTGGACCCGGGCGCCGTCGTGGTCGACGTCGAGCCCGCAGACGACGGCTCGACCGTGCGGTTCGTCGCCGTGGACCGGGTCGGGCTGCTGGCGGACGAGGCGGCTGTCTTCGCGCTCCAGCGCACCTCGGTGCGGGCCGCCCACGCCTGGTCGCAGGGGGACCACGGCGTCTCGGTGTGGGAGGTGGCGGAGGAGCAGCTCGACCCCGCGGTGCTCCGGCAGCGGTTCGAGGCCATCGCCGCGGGAAGGCTCGACCCGAGCGAGCGGCTGCGCCCCTCGGCTGCGGGACCCCTCGCGCCCACCATCGTCGTACGTCCCGAGGCGTCGGCGCAGGCCACCGTCCTCGAGGTCCGCGCCACGGACCGACCGGGAACGGTCCACCTCGTCTGCGCCGCCCTGGCGCGGCTCGGCCTGGCGGTCAGGTCGGCCCACGTGGACACGCTCGGCCCGCAGGCCGTTGACGTGTTCTACGTCCAGGAGGAGGGCGCGGGGGCACTGTCGGACGAGCGGGCGGCCGAGGCCGCGCACGCCGTCAGGTCGGCCCTCACGCCGCACGCCGGTTAGGCTTGAGCCTCGATCCTGACCCGCACCGTTGCTAGGGAACTCACACTTGTTCGCCACACTCTCCGACCGCCTCGCCGACACCTTCAAGAACCTGCGCGGCAAGGGCCGGCTCTCCGAGGCCGACATCGACGCCACGGCGCGCGAGATCCGGATCGCGCTGCTCGAGGCCGACGTCGCGCTGCCGGTCGTCAAGGAGTTCGTCGGCGCGGTCAAGGAGCGGGCGCGGGGCGAGGAGGTCAGCCAGGCGCTCAACCCGGCCCAGCAGATCGTCAAGATCGTCAACGACGAGCTGGTCACCATCCTCGGCGGCGAGACCCGGCGCCTCCGCTACGCCAAGTCCGGACCGACCGTGATCATGCTGGCCGGGCTTCAGGGCTCCGGCAAGACAACGCTCGCCGCCAAGCTCGCGCTCTGGCTCAAGGAGCAGGACAAGAGCCCGCTCCTGGTCGCAGCCGACCTGCAGCGGCCCAACGCGGTCAACCAGCTCCAGGTCAACGGCGAGCGGGCCGGCGTACCCGTCTTCGCGCCCGAGCCCGGCAACGGCGTGGGCGACCCGGTGGCAGTGGCCAGGGCCTCGGTCGAGGAGGCCCGCCGCAAGCTCCACGACGTCGTGATCGTCGACACCGCTGGCCGGCTCGGCGTCGACGCCGAGATGATGAAGCAGGCCGCCGACATCCGCGACGCCGTCGAGCCCGACGAGGTCCTCTTCGTGGTCGACGCGATGATCGGCCAGGACGCCGTCACCACCGCCCAGGCGTTCCTCGACGGAGTGGGGTACGACGGCGTCGTCCTCACCAAGCTCGACGGCGATGCCCGCGGCGGGGCCGCGCTGTCGATCGCCTCGGTCACCGGCCGGCCGGTCATGTTCGCGTCGGCGGGCGAGAAGCTGACCGACTTCGACCTCTTCCACCCCGACCGGATGGCCTCGCGCATCCTCGACCTCGGCGACATGCTCACCCTGATCGAGCAGGCCGAGAAGGCCTTCGACCAGGAGCAGGCGCTCAAGGCGGCGCAGAAGCTGAGCGGCCAGGGCGGGGAGTTCACCCTCGACGACTTCCTCGAGCAGATGCAGCAGGTGCGCAAGCTCGGGTCGATGTCGAAGATCATGGGGATGCTGCCCGGGATGGGCCAGTTCCGTGACCAGATCGAGAACTTCGACGAGCGCGAGATCGACCGCATCCAGGCGGTCATCCAGTCCATGACGCCGGCCGAGCGGGCCAACCCGAAGATGATCGACGGCTCGCGCCGGGCTCGCATCGCCCGCGGCTCGGGCCGGCAGGTCTCCGACGTCAACCAGCTCGTCGACCGGTTCTTCGAGGCCCGCAAGATGATGCTCTCGATGGCCAAGGGAGGCATGCCCGGGTTCCCGGGGATGCCCGGCATGGCAGGGGGCGGCGGCAAGAAGGCGAAGGCCAAGCAGGCCAAGAAGGGCAAGGGCGGCAAGCGGGTGTCGGGCAACCCGGCCAAGGCGGCCGCCCAGAAGAAGGAGCAGGAGGAGCGGACCCCCGCCGCCTCGGCCAACCCGTTCGGGCAGCCGGCCGGCGAGGAGGAGGAGGTCGACTACCAGAAGGCAGCCGCCGCGCTCGACCTGCCCAAGGACTTCTCGAAGTACCTGAAGTAGGCCGCGCCAGTGCCCGACGGACCTTCCCCGCACCCGCGCGTGCGGGGCGTGCCGTTTGGTACCAAACGGCAACATCCGGTGCCGCAGACTTGCCGTTCGCGCGCAATGGATCGTTCCAGATTCAGCGGTTCCCGATGACGCGCGTCCTGGTCGTCGACGGGGCGAACGTGGTCGGCTCCCAGCCCGACGGCTGGTGGAAGGACCGGGCGGG
>JBJMIQ010000138.1:0-22840 GCA_045806805.1 Nocardioides sp.
TGCGCCGGCCGAGGAGATGCTGAGAGACGGAGCGTCCGCGCTCATCGAGGAGCAGGCGTCATGAGCACCAGTGACAGCACCACCACCAAGAAGACGCAGCCCACCACCAGAAGCAAGAAGGCGACCGTGAGCAACACCGCAGACCAGACGACGGCCACCGAGACGGCCATCAAGAAGACCTCCCCGGCCACCAGCCGGTCCGCGACCGCGGTCGCGGAGGCACCCGTGAAGTCGCTGCTCCCGACGGGCTTCGTGTCCTTCGTGGGCAGCGGCCCCGGCGACCCCGACCTGCTCACGGTGCGGGCCGTGGACCTGCTCCGCAGCGCGGACATCGTGGTCACCGAGGCCCCCGAGCACCAGGCGCTCGTGGAGGCGTTCTGCTCCGGGGCGGAGGTCCTCGACGGCGGCTTCGGCCAGGACGGCCAGCCCCTCACCCACGCCGGCCGCGCCAAGGTCGTGGTGAAGGCGGCCAAGTCCGGCAAGCGGGTGGTCCGGCTGATGGCCGGCGACCCGTTCGTCTACGCCTCCGGCCCCGAGGAGGCCCAGGCCTGCGTCAAGGCGGGCGTCGGCTTCGAGATCGTCCCCGGCGTCTCCTCGGTGACCGCGGTTCCGGCGTACGCCGGCGTCCCGCTGACCACCAAGGCGCACCGTGAGGTCGCGGTGGTCAACTGTGCCGAGGCGAAGGGCATCGACTGGGCCCAGCACGGCGACGACCGCACGCTGGTGCTGCTCGGCGCGGTCAGCTGCATCACCGAGGTCGCGGCGTCGCTCGTCGGGGCCGGTCGCAGCCCGGAGACGCCGGTAGCGATGACCCGCGTCGGCACCACCACCGAGCAGGCCACGGTCACCTCGACGCTCGAGCACATCGCGGCCGACGCCCGCACCGCGCGGATGGCGCCGCCCGCGGTCACCGTCGTCGGCGACGTCGTCGACCTCCGCGAGACGCTGTCCTGGTTCGAGACCAAGCCCCTCTTCGGGTGGCGGGTGCTCGTGCCGCGCACCAAGGAGCAGGCGGCGTCGCTGTCGACCCGGCTGCGCACGCACGGCGCCGTGCCCGAGGAGGTGCCGACGATCTCCGTCGAGCCGCCGCGCAACCCGCAGCAGATGGACAAGGCGGTCCGCGGGCTCGTCGAGGGCCGCTACGAGTGGATCGCCTTCACCTCGGTCAACGCGGTCCGCGCGGTGCGCGAGAAGTTCGAGGAGTACGGCCTCGACGCCCGCGCGTTCTCCGGTCTCAAGATCGCAGCGGTCGGCGACAAGACCGCCCAGGCGATCGCGGCCTGGGGACTGCGCGCCGACCTGGTCCCCTCCGGGGAGCAGTCCGCGGCCGGGCTCCTGGCCGACTGGCCGCCGTACGACGACGTGCTCGTCCCGATCAACCGGGTCTTCCTCCCGCGCGCCGACATCGCCACCGAGAACCTCGTGGCGGGCCTGATCGACCTGGGCTGGGAGTGCGACGACGTCACCGCCTACCGCACGGTGCGGGCCGCGCCGCCGCCGGCGCCGACCCGCGACGCGATCAAGACCGGCAAGTTCGACGCCGTGGTCTTCACGTCCTCCTCGACCGTCCGCAACCTGGTCGGCATCGCGGGCAAGCCGCACCCGTCCACCGTGATCGCGGTGATCGGTCCGGCCACCGCCAAGACCGCCGAGGAGCACGGCCTCCGGGTCGACGTGCTGTCTCCCAAGCCGGACGTCGAGGTGCTCGTCGACGCGCTCGCCGACTTCGGCGCCGCGCGCCGGATCGCGCTGCTCGAGGCCGGTCAGCCGGTCACGCGGCCCTCGGAGCGCAAGCCTTCCACGCGCCGCCGAACCCGCGAAGCGGGGTCGTCGCGCTAGGAGGAAGGGTCGAGCGAGGCCGCTGGTGAGGTCCGCGCCGCGGCGATCCCGCAGCGCGGGGGCGCCCGGGATAGCGCGGAGGTTGAGCAGGCCCGCTCGTGAGGAACGAACGAGCGACGGCCGGGTCGAAACCCTGAACCAGCGACGCCGTGTCGAAACCCGGTGACTGACAAGGAACCGCCAACCCCTGACCGCGCGGCCACGGCACAATGAGCAGCGTGAACGAGGACAAGAACGTCACGCCGCCCACCATCCGCCCCCGCCGGCTGCGGACCACCCCGGCCATGCGCCGGATGGTTGCCGAGACCACGGTCCAGCCCGGCCAGCTCGTGCTACCGGCCTTCGTCCGCGAGGGGATCGACGCACCCGTCCCGATCACCTCCATGCCCGGCGTCGTCCAGCACACCCGCTCCACGCTGCTGAAGGCGGTCAACGAGGCTGCCGAGCTCGGCCTCGGCGGCGTGATGCTCTTCGGCATCCCCGAGCACAAGGATGCCCTCGGAAGTGGCGCGAGCGACCCTTCCGGGATCCTCAACCGCAGCCTGAACGACGTCGTCGCCGAGGTCGGCGATGCGCTGACGGTGATGAGCGACCTGTGTCTCGACGAGTTCACCGACCACGGCCACTGTGGCGTCCTCACCCCCGACGGGCGGGTCGACAACGACCGCACGCTCGAGGCCTACGCCGCGATGGCGCTCGCCCAGGCCGATGCCGGCGTCGACATGGTCGCCCCCAGCGGGATGATGGACGGCCAGGTGGCAGTGGTTCGTTCGGCCCTCGATCGGGCCCGGCACACCGAGGTCTCGATCCTCGCGTACTCCGCGAAGTACGCCTCAGCCTTCTACGGTCCCTTCCGGGAAGCCGTGGCCTCGTCGCTGCAGGGTGACCGGCGCACCTACCAGCAGGACCCCGCCAACGCCCGCGAGGGAGTCCGTGAGGCGGTGCTCGACATCGAGCAGGGCGCTGACATCGTGATGGTGAAACCGGCACTCGGTTACCTCGACGTGCTCCGACGCATCCGCGACGCCGTCGAGGTACCGGTCGCGGCCTACAACGTCTCCGGCGAGTACGCCATGGTCGAGGCAGCTGCCACCCAGGGCTGGATCGACCGGGAAGCGGCGATCCTCGAGTCGCTCACCTCGATCCGCCGCGCAGGTGCCGACGTGATCCTCACCTACTGGGCGACCGAGGCCGCGAGGCTGCTAGCGCGGTAGCCCGAAATGCGCTGACCCGCCCGAAACTTTCGGGCGGGTCAGCGTGGGGGTCAGATGCTCAGTTCAGCAGCTCGTCGACGCACTGCGTGAGCTCGTTGACGTTCGGCGTCAGCGGGTCGTCGGCGACACCCTTCGCGAGGCACTTCTGGAGAGCCTCGGCGTGGGTCAGCACGTCGGGGACCGGCGACGGAGCCGGGTTGTTCGGCAGGGACGGCGGGTTCGGCAGGCCGCCACCGCCGCCTCCGCCACCCGGGGCGGGGGGCGTCTCGACCGGCTCGGAGGTGCCTCCGCCGCCACCACCGCTGGGCACGGGGGCGGTGGCACCGGAACCGCCGCCGTTGCTGACCGGCGCGGTGGCCGGAGCGGCGCCGCCGCCCGCGGCGGGTCCGGGCTGCTGGTGGCCATTCTTGCCCGGGATGGCCGGCGGGGTCGGGTCGGGAACGAAGTAGCCGGCGGAGGTGGTGCCGTTGGGCACCGAGGTGAACTCGCCGGACATGTAGGCGTTCATGATCGACAGCACGAGGTCGACATAGGACTGGCTGTGGTTGTAGCGGAAGACCGCTGAGCGCTGGCCCGGCTCCTGGGACAGGTCGTCGTCACCGGAGCACAGATAGACCGCCGTGGCCAGTGCGGCGTCATCGATGTCCTGGGGGTTACGCTCCCCGTCGCCATCGGCGTCGACGCCCACGACCCGCCAGGTGGACGGGATGAACTGCATCGGGCCGACTGCGCGGTCGAACTTCGAATCGGAGTCGTAGAGGCCGGCGTCGGAGTCGGCGATGCGCGTGGTGCCGTCGGAGCCGTCGAGGGCGACACCGAAGATGCCGGGAGTGGCCAGGCCCTTGGCGTTGAGGCTGTTGCCGCCGTAGCGGCCGTGGTCCGACTCGACGCGACCAATCGCGGCGATCAGCTGCCACGGAATGTTGCAGGACTTGTCGGCGGTGTTGATCACGGTCTCCGCGCGCTGGTAGGCAGCCAGGGCGGCGGCGGGGATGTCCATGGCGGAGGCGTTCGCTACGACGCTCCTGACGTCGTGGCCCTTGACGCCAGGGGCGGTCACCCCGGGCTTGGACACACTGGCCGGGGCCTCGATGGCCTGCGTCGGGATGCTCGTGCCGTCAGGGAGCGTTCGCGAGTCATCCTGTGCTGCCGCAGTGGTCGCACCGGCGCCGGCAAGGCTCGCCGTCCACGCGGTCGACAGCAGCGCCAGCGGCACAAGCGCGGACGCTTTCTGCAATCGGCCGAACTTCGGTGCGGACATCTCAGGTTCTCTCCCTCGCTTTGAGACTACCGGTCAGGCTTCCCTCGTACCCGAGCACTGATCCAACGAACGTTGTCACACGCAGTTACGTAAGGCTCCCGAGTGTGACGCACGTCCCAACTCGTCGCTTGGCATGTAGCGAACCATTCCCGCAGGTCATGAACGTAAAACGCCGTTCAGCGCAAAATGTCTGTACCACCCTCTGTACCGCCGTCTGTTCCGCCTCGGGGACCTGCCCTCGGCGCCGCTGGCCCCGTCGGCGAGAATGACCCGGTGCCACCCGCTCACCCCGCCTCCAGCGCGTGGTTCGACCGCGCCCGCGCGGTGACGCCGGGCGGGGTCAACTCGCCAGTACGCGCTTTCAACGCCGTGGGTGGCACCCCGCGGTTCATCCGGTCTGCCCGGGGAGCCTGGCTGACCGACGTCGACGGCACCGACTATGTGGACCTGATCGGTTCCTGGGGCCCGATGCTGCTGGGGCACGCTCACCCCGACGTCCTCGCCGCCGTGACTGAGGCGGCCGCCCGTGGCACGTCGTACGGGGCGCCGACGACGCCCGAGGTCGAGCTGGCGGAGGAGATCGTTGCCCGTACCCCGGTCGAACAGGTCCGGTTCGTGTCCTCGGGTACCGAGGCCACCATGTCCGCGATCCGGCTGGCGCGCGGGTTCACCGGACGCGACCTGGTGGTCAAGTTCGCCGGCTGCTACCACGGCCACGTCGATGCCTTGCTCGCCTCCGCGGGGTCGGGCCTCGCGACGTTCGCCGTGCCGGGCACTCCCGGGGTCCCGCAGGCCGCGACCGAGCTGACGCTCGTCCTGCCCTACCACGACCGGGCCGCGGTCGAGAAGGTGTTCGCCGAGCATGGCGGCCGGATCGCCTGCCTGATCACCGAGGCGGCGCCGGGCAACATGGGAGTGGTTGCGCCCGAGCCCGGGTTCAACGCGTTCCTCGCCGAGACCTGCGCGCGCCACGGCGCCCTCTTCGTCAGCGACGAGGTGATGACCGGTTTCCGCGCTTCCCGCCGCGGCCAGTGGGGGCTCGACGGCGCCACCGAGGGGTGGGCGCCGGACCTGGTCACCTTCGGCAAGGTGATCGGGGGTGGGTTCCCCGCCGCAGCATTCGGTGGCCGCGCCGACGTGATGTCCCGCCTCGCCCCGGAGGGGCCGGTCTACCAGGCCGGGACCCTCTCCGGTAACCCGGTGGCCACCACAGCCGGACTGACCACCCTGCGGCTGGCCACCGAACAGGTCTACGCCCACCTGACGACGGCCGGAGACACGATCAAGGCCGCGGTCACCGAGTCGCTGACAGCAGCGGGCGTGCCCCACGTCGTCCAGTCCAACGGCACGATGTTCTCGGTGTTCTTCCGCAACGAGCCGGTGCGCGACTTCGACGACGCCTCCGACCAGGACACCTCCGCGTTCGCCGCCTTCTTCCACGCCATGCTCGACGCCGGTGTCCACCTGCCGCCGTCGGCGTACGAGGCCTGGTTCCTCTCAGCCGCCCACGACGACCGCGCGGTGCAGGCCGTGCTCGACGCCCTGCCCGGGGCCGCGCGCGCCGCGGCCAGAGAAGGAGAACGATGATCCACCCCACGAAATCGCTCCGCTGGCGCTCCACGATTACGCGGGGGTCCCGATGACCGACGAGACGATCGTCCACCTCCTGCGTCACGGGGAGGTTCACAACCCGTCCGGCGTGCTCTACGGCCGCAGCGATGGCTTCCACCTCTCCGAGCTGGGGCAGCAGATGGCCGACAAGGTCGCCGGCGCCATCAAGGACCGCGACATCGTCCATCTGGTGGCATCCCCGCTGGAGCGGGCGCAGGAGACGGCTCGACCACTGGCCGATGCCCGGGGCCTGGAGATCGTGACCGACGACCGGGTGATCGAGTCCACCAACGTCTTTGTGGGGCAGCGGTTCGGCAAGACCGTCCGGCCGCTGCGCAGGCCCTCGGCATGGCGCCACCTCTGGAACCCCTTCCGGCCCTCATGGGGCGAGCCCTACAAGGAGCTGGTCGCCCGGATGATGTCCGCGATCCACGACGCGCGGAAGGCGGCCGAGGGCCATGAGGCGGTGGTCGTCTCCCACCAGCTGCCGATCTGGATCACCCGACTCCACCTGGAGCATCGGTCGTTCCTCCACGACCCGCGCAAGCGGCAGTGCACGCTCTGCTCCCTGACCTCGCTCCACTTCCGCGACGACACGCTGACCCGAGTGTCCTACTCCGAGCCTGCGGCCGACCTGATCCCGACCCGTGACAAGGGTGCGCCGTTCTCGGCCGGTGGAGCCCCCGAGGAGCGGAGACCCTGAGCACACCCGCCCGACTTCTTCCCCTCCTGCTGTGTTCCGTGCTGCTCGTGGGCTGCTCGAGCCTGCAAGGAACCGGGGACAAGGGCTACGTCAGCGGAGCCGGCGACGTGGTCGAGGTCGAGCCCGGCGACCGGGAACCACCCGTCACCCTGTCCGGGCGCGATCTCGAGGGCGATCGGTTGTCGACGGAGCGGTTCCGGGGGAAGCCGGTGGTCGCGGTGGTGTGGGGTTCGTGGTGCGCTCCGTGCCGGGCCGAGGCGCCCGAGGTGGTCGCGGCCGCGCGTGAGGTGGGTGACCGGGCGCAGTTCGTCGGCATCAACATCCGCGATGCCTCCACCGAGCAGGCGCGCAGCTTCGTGCGCACGTTCGACGTGCCGTACCCGTCGTACTTCTCCCCGGACGGCGAGGCGATGCTCGCGTTCTCCGGGACCCTGACGCCCAACTCGATCCCGAGCTTCGTCGTGCTCGACGCCGAAGGGCGGGTGGCGGCCAGCATCATCGGTGAGCTTCCCTCACGTACAACCCTGGTCGAGGTCGTCGAGGACGTGGCCGATGAACAGGGCGGCGGGGCGGCCTGATGGGCGAGTGGTTCCACAACACGGCGGCCTCGGGCTCGCTGCTCATGGCCATCCCGGTCGCGCTGGTGGCGGGGCTGGTCTCCTTCTTTTCGCCCTGCGTGATCCCACTGCTCCCCGGCTACCTCTCCTACGCCACCGGGTTGTCGGGCGCCGACCTCGAGCACGCGCACCGCGGACGGATGGCCGCCGGCGCGGTCCTGTTCGTCCTGGGCTTCGCCGTCGTCTTCGTCGCGCTGGGGACGCTGTCGGGTGCCCTGGGCGCGTGGCTCGTCACCTGGCGTCGCGAGCTCACGATCGTCCTGGGTTCGTTCACGATCCTGCTCGGGTTGGTGTTCGCCGGGGTCATTCCCCTGCTCCAGCGTGACTGGCGGGTCCATGGCGTGCCCGCGGTGGGGCTCGCGGCCGCGCCCGTCCTCGGGTTCCTGTTCGGGGTCGGCTGGACACCCTGCATCGGGCCGACGCTGGCCGCGATCACGACGCTCTCCATCAACGAGGCCACGGCGGCGCGCGGCGCCGTGCTCTCTGCGGTCTACGCGCTCGGTCTCGGGCTCCCTTTCATCGCCGCCGGGGTCGCCTACCAGCGCGCCCTCGGCGCCTTCGGCTGGGTACGCCGCCATCAGCTGTGGGTGATGCGGGCCGGCGGGCTGATGCTGGTCGCGGTGGGGGTGCTTCTGGTGACGGGCTGGTGGGCCGAAGCCGTCACCTGGCTGCAGATCAACCTGGTCTCCTCCACGGAGACCGCCGTATGAGCACCCCAACGAACCAGTCGTTGCTTCCGCGGGACACGGGCGACCCCGAGGTGACGCCCCCACGCAGGCCCGGTGAGCTGACGCTCACCGAGATGCTTCGCTGGGCGTGGCGACAGCTCACCTCGATGCGGACCGCGCTGATCCTGCTGCTCCTGCTCGCCCTGGCCGCGATCCCGGGCTCAGTGGTCCCCCAAAGCGACGTGGACTCGCTGAAGGCCGCGAACTGGCAGGACGCGCACCCGACCCTCACCCCGATCTACGAGAAGCTCGGGTTGTTCTCCGTCTACAGCTCGCCCTGGTTCTCCGCGATCTACATCCTGCTGATGGTCTCCCTCGTCGGCTGCTTCATCCCGAGGACCTTCGTCTACTGGAAGGCGATGCGGGCCGCGCCCCCGCCCGCTCCCCGCAACCTCGCCCGTCTCCCCGACCACACGTCGTACGACACCGACGCGGGGCCCGAGGGGGCACTCGCGGCCGCCGAGGCGGAGCTGAAGAAGCGACACTTCCGCGTCGTGCGCACCGGGGACGCCGTGTCGGCGGAGCGAGGCCAACTGCGTGAGGCGGGCAACCTGCTCTTCCACGTCTCCGTGCTGGTGGTGCTGGTCGGATTCGCGGTGGGCAGCCTCTTCGGCTACCGCGGTGGCGTCATCCTGGTGGTGGGCAACGGCTTCTCCAACAACCTGACGCAGTACGACGACTTCGTGCCGGGCAGCCTGTTCTCGGCCGACGACATGGAACCGTTCACCTTCGACGTGAAGGACTTCGACGTCGACTGGCTGACCGAGGGGCCGAGCAAGGGGCAGGCGAGGGGATTCGTCTCGCACCTGGAGTACCGCGAGACCCCGGACGCCGACCCCAAGGACTTCGACCTCAAGGTCAACCACCCGCTCACGATCGGCGGGACCGAGGTGTTCCTCATCGGCCATGGTTACGCACCCGTGATCACGATCCGCGACGGCAACGGTGACATCGCCTACAGCGGGCCGACTATCTTCCTGCCCACCGACCAGTCCTTCCGGTCCTTCGGCGTGGTCAAGGCGCCCGACGCCCGGCCGACCCAGATCGGGCTGGAGGGCGAGTTCTACCCCACCTATGCCTTCACCGACGAGACCGGGCCGTTCTCGGCGTTCGGCCAGGCCACCAACCCGGCGATCTCGATGCTCGTCTACGAGGGCGACCTCGGCATGGACTCCGGTGAGCCGCAGTCGGTCTACCAGCTCGACAAGGCCGATGCGGACCTGGTGCGGAAGCCGGACGGCTCGATGTTCCGCGTCGACCTCGCACCCGGGCAGAAGGTCACGCTGCCCGACGGCGTGGGCACGGTCAGCTTCGACGGACTGCAGCAGTGGAACAAGATCCAGGTCAGCCGGACCCCCGGCAAGTGGGTTGCGCTGGCAGGCGTCGTACTCGCACTGCTCGGGCTGCTCGGATCCCTCTACGTCCGGCCGCGGCGGGTCTGGGCCCGGGCCCGCAGACGCGACGGGCGAACGTACGTCGAGGTGGCCGGGCTCGACCGCTCCGGAGGCGGTGACCTGGCCTCGGAGCTGCATGAGATCGTGAGTGCGCTCGGCGCAGGGACACCTGCGGATCGCAGGGAGGAGGAGTCGTGACCGACCGGTCGTGGGAGATCCTGAGCAACCAGTTCGTCGCCGTGGCCGGCGTGCTCTACTTCCTCGCCCTGCTCTCCACCCTGATCGAGTGGGCGTCGCTGCGGAGGCTCCCGGCGGAGGAGGTCGTGACCACCGGCCGGACCGCGATGTTCGGCCGGCTCGGCCTGATCCTCACCGGCATGGCGGTCGTGGCCCACTTCGTCGCCCTGGTCGGGCGGGGAATGGCCGCGGACCCCGACCGCGTGCCCTGGGGCAACATGTACGAGTTCACCCTCAGCGGCACCTTCGTGGTCGCCGCGGCCTACCTGCTGCTGCGGTCACGCCTCGGGCTGGCCTGGATGGCGCCGATCGTGGTCACCCTGGTGCTGTCGCTGCTGATGGTCGACGTCATCTGGCTCCACGAGCCGGTCGCGCCGCTCACCGAAGCGCTCTTCTCGCCCTGGCTGGTCATCCACGTGGTGTCGGCGATCCTCGCCACCGGTGCGTTCACCCTGGCCGGCATCTGCTCGGCGCTCTACCTGGTCAAGGACCGTGCCCGGCCGCGCCAGACCGGCTACCTCGCCCGGGTCCCCGCGCCGGCGGTGCTGGACCGGGTGTCCTACCGGCTGCACTCCTTCGGTTTTCCGATCTGGACGTTCGCGGTGCTGATCACCGGGCCGATCTGGGCACACCAGGCCTGGAGCAGCTACTGGAACTGGGATCCCAAGGAGGTGTGGGCGTTCATCACCTGGGTGGTCTACGCCGCCTATCTGCACGCCCGTTCGACGGCCGGGTGGAAGGGCCGCAACGCCGCGATCGTCGCCCTGGTGGCGCTGGCCACGCTGTGGTTCAACTTCATCGGCATCAACTTCTTCTCCTCGACCAGCCAGCACTCGTACGCGAGCGGAGCCGCCCGGATCGAGCCGAGCGGTTGACGCCGCCCTGAACGGGACCGGGCACCGGCCCCGCGGGGGTCAGGAGCTGCTGGGGTCCGGGTCCTCGGGCTTGCGCCGACGGCGCTTCCGGTCCAGGTCGCGGAGGAAGTCGGGGTCGTCGTCCGGGCCGAAGGGCCGCTGATCGGTGCGCCGTGGCGGCAGGATGCCGCGCCGCTGGATCACCCTCGTGGTGAAGTAGATCGCCGCCGCCAGCAGGATGACGAGCAGCAGGAACTTGAACACTTCTACAGCGTAGGTCCCAACTGGTCAGACGGCACCTGTTCACTGCCTCCGCGCACAGCGGTGCGAGGAGTGGGGGATGGCCCCGCCGTTACTGTCTGAGGGCTGCGGGTACGTGCCCGCAATGACGCCCGTTCACGTCGGCCTCGTGGCCGACCCGGACAAGCCCACTCAGATTGCGCGCCGGATCGGCGACCTCGATCCGCCGGATGGGGAGGATCAGCAGGCCTGGGACATCGAGGTGGTCAGCGAGCCGTTCACCGTCGCTTCCGAGGACGTGGACACCGCGCTGTCACGACTGACGGACCGAGCTGATGAACATCAATGGGACCTGGTCATCGGACTCACCGAACTGCCGCTTCGTGATGGCGACGGCCGATACCTGCTGATCGAAACTGACCGGCAGCAGAGGACGGCGGTGCTGTCCCTGCCCGCGCTCGGTGGGCTTCGCATGCACACACGAAGCAGGCAGGCCGTGGGGAAGCTCGTCAGCGGCATGGCCGAGGCCGACCCGGGGAGCGATCGCCGTGTGCCGCTGCCTCGTCGCAGTGGCCGGTGGCGGCTGCTCCTCGGCATGGTGCTGGGCAACCGGCCCTGGCTGCTCGTGCCCGGACTCAAGTCCGCCCTCGTCGCGGCACTCACGACGGGTGCGATTGCCACCATCAACTCCACCGTGTGGCTGTTGGCCGGGTCGTTGTCGTGGTGGCGCCTGCTCATTGCGACCATCGCCTCCCTCGCGCTGATCGTCGGTTGGCTAGTGATCGACGGTGAGCTCTGGGACCGCCCGGACAACGACTCACCTGAAGCGCGGGAGAGGTCACGTCTCTACAACACCTCGACCCTGGTGACCCTGAGCGTCGGGGTGATCATCTGCTACATCGCGCTCTATGTCGTGAACCTGGTGTGGGCGATGTTCGTCCTGGACCCCGCCGTGATGGGCGGGTACCTCCGCATGTCGATCGGCTACGGCGACCTGTTCATGCTGGCCTGGTTCGTCGCGTCGGCGGCCACCGTCGGCGGCGCGCTGGGCAGTGGCCTGGAGTCGGACGAAGCGATCCGGGCGGCCGCGTACTCCAAGCGCGAGGAGGAGCGCCGCAACCGGCTCGCACGCGAACGGAACTAGGCTGCCGAGGGTCGGACTGGGCAGCTGCTCAGGAAGGTCCCTTGTTCTGAACGTCACGGCGCCGCGGGTGACTCCAGCACCACGATCAGCGATCCAATCGCGGAGGGCTCTCGATTCGGGGTTTTCGCGAACTCACGCCACGGGGCCACGGCTCGGGTTAGGTTTGCTCTTCAGCCGGCTTGAGGACTCCCAGACCCCCGAGGCCCGTCCGGCTCTTGTGACGGGGCCGGTGGCGCAGCAGCGACACGGCGGGGGCCGAAGGCCGTTGCCGCACCACGGTTCAGGGGACGCGCCGTGTTCCCCTGGGTTGCCCGGTGCTCCAGCAGAGGGGTGAGCGGCGCGCGGCGGCGTCCTCTTCAAACGGGGACGTCGCCGCGTCCCCGCCTCGGCAGCCGTGCGAACTGGGCATGCCGAGTCAGGTTCCGGCGCCCGGACCGCAGGAGATGCCGAAGACACGCGCGACTCAGTGAGCGAGCGAGGCTCCCGTCCAGCGCTCGTCATCGCTCACGTCTTCCACGATGTCGAGCCAGTCAGGGACGACCTGCGGCGGCCGATCGCGGTCATCGATCTCCGCGATGAGGGTGCCGTCCTCGTGTTCATCGATCGCGACGATCAACCCGTCGCGATCCACCACGTGGCGCTTCTTGCGAAGGACCTTCGCGGGCAGAGCAACGAGCAGCGCCCACTCCTGGTCGTTCAGGTAGAGGTTGGTGCAGGCGACTTCCCCGGGACCCTCGCTGATGCGGACCTTGTGCCCCAACTTGCGCACCACGCTGCCGTCGTCTTCCCGTACTTCCCGCAGCCGCAGGCGAGTTCCCGTGACGTAGCGGTCAACGATCTCCCGGGTACTGCCAGTGAACTCGGGGAGGCTGGCAAGCAGGAACCGGCGCTCGCGCTCCACGACCGCGTACTTCAGTGAAATGGACACGAGGCGAGGCTAGGCGCCCTGCGCGGACCTGCCGCAGCCCGGCTCCAAGGTGTCGGATCAATCGGGTCTGGCGGCTCCCGAGCACCCACTGGCAGGGTCGCCTAGGCTGGGCTGGTGAAGGAATTCGTCATCTACACCGCCCTGCGGCTCGGGCTGTTCGCGGCGAGCCTGGTGGTCGTGGTGGGGGTGTGGATGCTCCTCGCCGACACCGTGCCGATCCTGTGGCCGGTCGTGATCTCGTTCGTGGTGTCCGGGGTGGCGTCGTACTTCCTCCTGAACCGGCAGCGCGAAGCGTTCGCCCGGCGCGTGGAGCGTCGAGCCGAGCGGATGCAGGAGCGGTTCGAGGAGATGAAGGCCAAGGAGGACGTCGACTGACATGCCCGGCGACGGCGGTTGCTGCACGGTCGGCGACCACTCGGACCCGGCCGCGCGGGCCTGGCTGAACGAGGCGATCCGCCGCGTCGAGGCCGACGCGAACCGATCCGCCGACACCCACCTGCACGTCTTCCCGCTCCCCGCCGGATGGGGGATCGACCTCTACCTCAAGGACGAGTCGGTCCACCCGACCGGCTCGCTGAAGCACCGTCTGGCCCGGTCGCTGTTCCTGCACGCCCTCTGCAACGGGTGGATCCGCGAGGGCACCACGCTCGTCGAGGCCTCGTCGGGCTCCACCGCCGTGTCGGAGGCCTACTTCGCGCGGCTGCTCGACCTGCCGTTCGTCGCGGTCATGCCGCGGTCGACGTCGCAGGAGAAGATCGAGCTGATCGAGTTCCAGGGCGGTCGGTGTCACCTCGTGGGCGACCCGTCCTCGATCTACGACGAGTCACGACGTCTCGCGCGCGAGACCGGCGGCCACTACCTCGACCAGTTCACCTACGCCGAGCGCGCGACCGACTGGCGCGGCAACAACAACATCGCCGAGTCGATCTTCAGCCAGCTCGCCCACGAGCGGCACCCAGTGCCGACCTGGGTGGTGGTCGGCGCGGGCACCGGCGGTACCTCGGCGACGATCGGCCGGTTCATCCGCTACCGGCGCCACGACACCCGGCTCTGCGTGGTCGACCCGGAGAACTCCGCGTTCTTCCGGGGCTGGAGCGAGGACGACCCGTCCGCCACCGGGTCGGGCTCCCGGATCGAGGGGATCGGCCGGCCACGGGTGGAGCCGTCGTTCCTGCCGAACGTCGTCGACTGCATGATCTCGGTGCCCGACGGCGCCTCGATCGCGGCCGCCCGCTGGTGCTCGTTGGTCACCGGCCGCCTGGTCGGCGGCTCGACCGGTACCGAGATCTGGGGTGCGCTGCGGCTGATCTCCGAGATGCGCTCGAACGGCGAGACCGGATCAGTGGTGACCCTGCTCTGTGACGGCGGCGAGCGCTACGCCCGGACCTACTACGACGACGCGTGGCTGGCCGAGCAGGGCATCGACATCGCGCCGTACACCGCGACGCTGGAGAAGTTCGCCGACACCGGTGACTGGGTCGAGCCCTCGAGCGCTAGCTAGTCGCGTCGGCGGTTGAGCTGACGGCGGACCCGGCTCTCGTCCTGCCCGAGCACCTTGGCCAGCAGCTGGACCCGGAACTTCCAGACCAGGAAGCCGACCACGATGATGGCCACGACGACCAGGAAGTCCATGGGGCCAGCGTACGGCCCTGCGGCAACTCCGGCAGGCGCGATAACCAAGTGCAGCCGAGACCCGCGCGGACTACGTTTGCGGACGTGGAGCTGAACTTCAGGATCCTCGATCCGCGCGACGACTCACCAGAGACGACCCGCCTCCTCAAGGGCTGGCTGCAAGGGCTGCTCCGCGGGTTCCACGACGCGCGCCCAAAGCAGGAGTCCTGGGATGTCTTTCTCGAGTGCATGCGCGAGGACGGCTCGATCGTCAGGGGTGCCTGGCTTCCCGACGGCGAGTTCGGTGCCGGGCCGGTGCCCGTGGCGACGTACTCGAGCCTGAACGGGTCGCTCAACACCGGCCGTCGCGAGCTCCCGGTGCGGATGATCACCGACGTTACCGTCAGTCCCGCGCACCGGCGCCAGGGACTGCTCCGGCGGATGATCACCGACGACCTCGCCGACGCCGCGCAGCGGGGGCTGCCGCTGGCAGCGCTGACGGTCTCGGAGACCACGATCTACGGACGGTTCGGCTTCGGTCTCTCCACCTGGCGGCACCGGATCGAGGTCGACACCACCAGCCGGTTCGCGCTGCGTGGCTTCGTCGATCCCGGCCGGATGGAGCTCGTGGAGCCGAACGAGGTGTGGCCGGTGATGCAGCGCACCTTCGCGGCGTTCCACGAGCGTTCGCGCGGGTCGGTGTCGCGTCCGTCGTTCTACCGATCCTGGCTGACCGGCACCTTCGACTTCCACGAGCAGGGACCGAACACCCGGCTCCGGGCCGCCGTGCACCTCGATGCGGCAGGTGAGCCGGACGCGCACGTGGTCTACCAGCACGTCGGCTACGACGACGTCCCCGGCGGGAAGGTCAAGGTGCTGGACCTGGTGGCGGCCGACCCGATGTCGTACCTCGCCCTGTGGCGGTTCCTCGCCGACATCGACCTGTGCGCCCGGGTCGAGTGGAACAACTCCTCGCCCGACGACCCGCTCGTCTGGGCACTGACCGACACTGCATGCCGCAAGGTCTCCAAGGTCGACGACCACATCTGGGTGCGCGTGCTCGACGTGGTGACCGCGCTGGAGGGCCGGCCGTGGGGGGCCGACGGCTCGGTCGTGCTGGGCGTGAGTGACCCACTCGGCCACGCCGATGGCAGCTTCCGGGTCACGGTGAAGGAGGGCGAGGCCGCCGTAGAGCCCTGCGCCGACCAACCGGAGATCGACCTCGACGCGGAGGCCCTCGGCTCGCTCTACCTCGGCGGCGCGGCCGTGGGGATCCTGGCCGCGGCCGGTCGGCTCTCCGGCTCGGACGAGGCGATGCGGACGTGGGCGGCGATGGTGGACCTTCCCGGGGTGCCGTTCAGTCTGACCTCCTTCTGATTGGCTTGTAACACGCCGTTACCCGACCTTCCATGCCGTTGCAACGGCATGAAAGGTCAGCAGACGGCGTGTTACAGGGGGATCGCCGGCGGTGGCAGACTGCGTCGGGATGCCGCTGCCCACCACCCGACCTGAGCTCGCCGGATCCTTCGGCATGGTCGCCTCCACGCACTGGCTGGCCTCCCAGAGCGGCATGGGTGTGCTGGAGCGCGGCGGCAACGCCTTCGACGCCGCCGTCGCGGCCGGCTTCGTGCTGCAGGTCGTCGAGCCGCACCTCAACGGCCCGGGTGGGGACCTCCCCGTCGTGCTCTGGAGTCGACGTGACGGACGAGCCCACGTCATCTGCGGCCAGGGGCCCGCACCACGGGCGGCGACCCCCGCCGCGTTCGCCGACCTCGGGCTCGACGCCGTCCCGGGCACCGGCCCGCTGGCGGCGGTCGTCCCCGGCGCCTTTGGCGCCTGGACGCTGATGCTCCAGCGCTGGGGGACCATGCGGCTGCGAGACGTACTTGCGCCTGCGATCGGCTACGCCCGCGACGGCATCCCGGTCATCCCGGGACTTGCCGCGACGATCTCCGCCGTGGCCGGCATGCTCCGTGACGAGTGGGCCACCTCCGCGGCCGAGTACCTCCCGGGAGGCGCGGTCCCCGCCGAGTGGTCGCGGCTGCGGCTGCCGACGCTCGCGGCGACCTACGAGCGACTGCTCGCCGAGGCGGAGGCGGCTTCGCCGGACCGGGAGCGACAGCTCGAGGCCGCCCGGGACAGCTGGTACCGCGGGTTCGTCGCCGACCACATCGACGCGTTCTGCCGGGGGAGCGCCTGGCTGGACTCGTCGGGGGGCCGGCACCGCGGACTGCTCGATGGGGACGACCTCGCGCGGTGGCAGCCGGGCGTCGAGGAACCGGTCAGCGCCAGCTACCGCGGAGTCGAGGTCCTCAAGACCGGCCCATGGGGCCAGGGACCCGTCCTGCTGCAGGCGCTCACGATCCTCGAGGGGTTCGACCTCGGCGGTGAGCTCGCCGATGACGACCCGCACTGGCAGCACCTCACTCTCGAGTCGAGCAAGCTGGCGTTCGCTGACCGGGAGGCGTGGTACGGCGACCCCGACCATGTCGACGTACCGCTCCGGACGCTGTTGTCGGCGGAGTACGCCGCCGAACGGCGACGGCTGGTCGACCCGGGCCGCGCGAGCCACGAGCTGAGACCCGGGTCCCCCGACGGTCGCGCGCCGCGGATGCCGGTCCCGCCGGAACGCGTGGCGTCACCGGGGGGTGCGGCGGTGGGCGAGCCCACCGTGCGCACCGGCGACACGTGTCACGTGGACGTGGCCGATCGCTGGGGCAACCTGGTCTCCGCGACCCCGAGCGGCGGCTGGCTGCAGTCCTCGCCGGTGGTCCCGGAGCTCGGGTTCCCTCTCGGGACCCGATCCCAGATGTTCTGGCTGCAGGACGGGCTGGCGTCCACGCTGCGCCCGGGCGCCCGGCCGCGCACCACGCTCTCGCCGTCCCTCGCCCTGCGGGACGGCAAGCCGTGGGTGGCGTTCGGGACCCCCGGCGGCGACAACCAGGACCAGTGGAGCCTGGTGCTGCTTCTCCGACTGGTGCACGCGGCCGAGACCTTCCGTGGCAACGGGCCGTGGACCGGGCTGCAGGCGGCCATCGACGCACCCATGTTCCACCACGAGCACGCGCCCTCGTCGTTTCATCCGCGTTCGTCCTCGCCGGGGCGGGTGCTGATCGAGGACCGCGCTCCTGGGCACGTTCGCGACGAGCTGGCGCGGCTGGGACATGACCTCCTGACGGTCGACGGCTGGTCTCTCGGCCGGTTGTCGGCCGTCGCCCGGGACGGCGGCTGGCTGCGGGCGGCCGCCAACGCTCGTGGCGCCCAGGGGTACGCCGTCGGGCGCTAGATGGTTAGCGAGCGACCAGCGCGGGTAGGTTCCCGCCTGATCGCTCGTTCTCCGGGTCGTCGAGGAAGGACCCCACATGCGCTTCTCGCACACCCTTCGCCTCACCGCCGCCGCAGGTCTCGGGGCAGCTGCGCTAACCGTCGTCGGCGCTGCCGCTCCGGCCCAGGCCCGGGTCGCCGATCCCGCGACTGACTGCCTCACCCCCACTCCCAACCCTGTGGCCGCGGGCGCCCGTGGCGGAGCCACGGGCCTCGACCACAGGGACATCTCGGTCGCCGAGCAGCGCGCCATCGCGCGTCGGACCGACAGCCGCCTCGCGGCCAAGGGTGCGTCCAGCGTGAGCGGCAGCGGCGCGTCCGCGGTGACGGTGCCCGTGTACGTCCACGTCATGCGCGACGACGCGGGGCGTGGCGACGTCGCTAACCGCCAGATCACCCGACAGATCGCGGTGCTCAACAGCGACTTCTCCGGCACCCCCTACTCCTTCGACCTGGCCGGCGTCGACAGGTACAACAACACCACCTGGCACACCGACCACCAGTCCGCCGGCTATCGAGCGGCGACCCGGCAGGGGGGTGCGAACGCACTGAACATCTGGCTGGTCGACTTCAAGTACCTCGGGATCGCGACCTTCCCCTGGGACTACGCCAAGAAGGGCGAGATCGACGGCATCCGCGTCAACTTCGACTCCCTGCCGGGCGGCAGCATCACCAACTTCAACCTCGGCGGGACGGCGACCCACGAGGCGGGTCACTGGTTCGGGCTCTACCACACCTTCCAGGGCGGCTGCACCGAGCTCAACGACGAGGTCGCCGACACCCCGGCACAGTCGGGACCCACGAGCGGTTGCCCCGAGGGCCGGGACTCCTGTCCGCTGCCAGGCCTGGACCCGATCCACAATTACATGGACTACAGCTATGACAGCTGCTACACCGAGTTCACACCGGGTCAGACCGCGCGCATGAACGAAGCGTGGGCCGCCTATCGCGGCTGACGGCCGGCCCTGAGGAACGCCTCAGCTCAGGCCGATCAGGAGACCCGCGAACAGGCCGGCGCCGAACACCAGCTCCGCCACGCCTGTCTGCTGCAGCACCGGGATCAGCTCGGGGCCGCGAGCGCCGTCGAGAACCGCGCGGGCTGCCGGGGCCGCGGTGCCGGCGTAGGCGAGGGCCAGCACGCCCCACCACGTGGTCAGGAGCGCAACGGCAAGTGCGGCCGCGATGGCGACCAGGATCAAGCCGGCGTACAACTGGCGGGTGACGCCGTCACCGAGTCGCACCGCGAGGGTGAGCTTGCCCGCCTCGCGGTCGGTCGGGATGTCGCGCAGGTTGTTGGCGACCAGGATCGCGCACGCCAGGGCGCCGACGCCGACCGCTGCGCAGAGGGCGGCTGGCTCGAAGCTCTCCGTCTGCACGTACGTCGTCCCGACCACGGCCACCAGCCCGAAAAACACGAAGACCATGAGCTCCCCCAGCCCGGCGTAGCCGTAGGGGTGGGTTCCGCCGGTGTAGAACCAGGCGGCCACGATGCACACCGCTCCGACCGCGACCAGCCACCACGCGGTCGTGACCGCCAGGACCAGCCCCGCGGCCGCGGCCACGCCGAAGGCGGCGAAGGCCGCCGCCTTCACCGAGCCGGGCGAGGCCGCGCCGGATCCCACCAGCCGCATCGGCCCGACCCGGGCGGCGTCGGTCCCGCGCACGCCGTCGGAGTAGTCGTTCGCATAGTTGACGCCCACCTGCAGGGCCAGGCTCACCACCAGCGCCGTCGCCGCCTTCCACCACACCGCGCCTTCCACCCAGACCGCGACACCGGTGCCGGCGAGCACGGGCGCGAGAGCGGCAGGGAGAGTGCGCGGACGGGCACCGGCGAGCCATTCGGCGGGGGAGGCCACCGGGGAATTCAAGCAGGGTCGACCACGCGGGCCGGCGGTGCGTCCCGCTGCAGGAAGCGTTCGGCGGCACCGGCCGAGGGCTTCATCGCGATGGTGGCCAGGACCACGATCCCGCCGATGACCAGCCACCCCGGCGTACCCCACTCCATGGCGAGGTAGGTGTAGACCGCCGGTGCCCACACCGACCCGAGCGTGTGCCCGATGTGCGCGGCGCCCTGGTACTCGCCGCGGCGGTCGGGGTCTGAGAGCTCGGACTGGTAGCCCCAGCTCGCTGCGGACTGGTACAGCTCCGCCCCGGTCACGGTCACGTGTCCGAGCCAGACGAGCGCGATGGTGACCCAGCCGAGGGTGTCGTGCGTGACCAGCACGATCAGGCAGGACAGCACGAAGAAGGAGGCCGAGATCCGGGCCGCCCGCAGCGAGCGTTCGACCGAGTTCACGCCCCTGGCCGCGGCCACCTGGAGCAGCACCGCGAGCAGTGTGTTGGTGCCGAACAGCCACGCCAGCAGGACCCGCGGGGCGTCGGTCTCCTCGACCAGCCAGAGCGGGATCACGATGTTGAGCAGGACCTGGTTGGTGCCGAGCACGCCGTCGAGGGTCATCAGCGACACGAATCCCCGGTTGCGCAGGGCGCCCGGATTGAGCAGCTCGTCGTTCGGCTTCGGGGCAAGGTCGTGGTCGGCGTCGGGCAAGCGAGTGATGTAGAGGGCGTTCAGGGCCAGGACCGCGGCGGTGAAGAGCGGCACCGCGCGGACGATGTCGTCATTGTTGAACGCCAGCGCCACCCCACCGATCAACGCGCCGACGGTGAAACCCACGTTGAGCGCCGCCCGCATGTACGCAAGCGAGCGCACCCGTTCCTCGCGGGGGAACACGTCCAGCGTGTAGGCCCCTCGTCCGGAGTGTCCGGCGGTCTCCACGATCTGGAGCACCACCATCATCCCGAGGAACATGGCGAAGCCGTCGATGAACGGCCAGACGGCGTAGAGGGCGGCCGCGCCGAACGCGCCGATGGCCCACATCCTCTTCGGTCCGATCCGGTCGGCGACCTTGCCGAGCGGCACCGCGACGAGGAACGACGCGCCCTCGCCGACGGTGATGCCGACCCCGACCTGGAAGGCCGTGAGACCGACGATCTGGGTGAAGAAGACCGCGCTACCGGTGAGGAAGACGCCCTCGCCGATCGCGAACAGGATCGACTGGAGCGAGAGCTTGCGCGCCAGCGGAGTGTCGGGGATCAGCGAAGCGAGCCAGCGGGGCGTGCGGGTGGTCATCGCCGGGATTGTCTCAGTGCCCACTAGCGTTCGTCGCGTGGATTTTCCCAGCGGCACCCCGAGCCGGGCCGTGGTCGACGGCCTGCGCGGCTGGTTGGCCGCGTCGGCCGAGCCGGAGCCGCTCGTCATCGAGACCTCGGGGTCGACGGGAGCTCCGAAACGGGTAGTGCTCTCCCGCCGGGCGGTGCTCGCTTCGGTCACCGCCACGGAGCACCGGCTGGGCGGGTCGGGCCGCTGGGTGCTCGCCCTCCCTCCGACGTACGTCGCCGGGATCCAGGTGATCTGCCGGTCGCTCGTCGCGGGCCACGAACCGGTGGTCCTGGACTCGTACGAGTCGCTGGCCTTCTCCCTCGAGCCCGGATGGTTCCTGTCACTGGTTCCCACTCAGCTGCACCGGCTGCTCGGGGACCCGGAGTCGGTGGCCGCCCTTCAGGGGGCGCACACGATTCTGCTCGGCGGTGGCCCGATCGACGCTGCCGTCCGGCGCCGGGCGGCCGAGGAGGGCCTGCGGGTGGTGGCGACGTACGGGTCGGCAGAGACCGCCGGCGGCTGTGTCTACGACGGGTACCCCCTCGAGGGCGTCGACGTGGCCGTGGAGACCGACGGCCGGATCCGGATCTCGGGACCGGTCCTGTTCAGCGGGTACGACGGAGACCCAGAGCTCACGTCACAGGTGCTCGTGGACGGGTGGTTCCTGACCTCGGACGCAGGCCGGATCGACGGCGACGGCCGCGTGCACGTGCTCGGGCGGGTCGACGACGTCGTGGTGAGTGGGGGAGTGAACGTGCCGCTGCCCGCGGTCGCGGCCCGGCTGCGCGCCCACCCGGACATGGTCGCGGCCGAGGTGGTCGGCGTGCCCGACCTGGAGTGGGGCCACCGGGTGGTGGCGTTCGTCGTCACGACCCGAGAGGCGTCCCTGGACGAGGTGCGCGACTGGGTGGCCCAGACCCACCCGCGGGCCTGGGCGCCCCGGGAGGTGGTCGTCGTCGACGAGCTGCCGATGCTCGACAACGGCAAGGTGGACCGGATGGCCCTCCGGGAACTGGCATGAGCACCTCCGGCGTCGACCCGCCCGAAGATTTCGAGACGGTCGCTGAGCGACCTCCTCAATCCAGGACTTTCAGGCAGGTCAGTGTGTTCGCGATCCCGATGCGGACCAGGTTCCGGGGGATCACCGTGCGCGAGGGCGTCCTCTTGCGTGGAGACGCCGGATGGGGCGAGTGGAGCCCGTTCACGGAGTATCCACCGGAGGTCGCCGAGCCGTGGCTGCGCTGTGCGGAGGAGGCGGCGGCCATGGACTGGCCGGAACCGGTGCGCGAGCGGGTGCCGGTGAACGTGACCGTTCCGGCGGTCGGGGTGGATCGCGCCCACGAGATCGTGACCGCCGGGGGGTGCCGCACCGCCAAGGTCAAGGTCGCCGAGCCCGGCCAGACAATCGGTGAGGACCAGGCTCGGGTCGAGGCCGTCCGGGACGCGCTCGGCTCGACCGGGCGGATCCGGGTGGACGCCAACGGCGGCTGGGACCTCGACGAGGCGGTGACGGCGGTCCGGGCGCTGGACCGGGCCGCTGGCGGGCTGGAGTACGTCGAACAGCCGTGCGCCACCGTCGAGGAGCTGGCCGCGGTCCGCCGCGCGGTCGACGTACCGATCGCCGCTGACGAGTCGATCCGCCGCGCCGAGGACCCGTACCGGGTGCGGGACCTGGCGGCGGCGGACGTCGCGGTGCTGAAGGTCCAGCCGCTCGGTGGGGTGGCGGCCTGCCTGCGGATCGCCGAGGACATCGGGCTTCCGGTCGTGGTGTCCTCAGCCCTCGAGACCTCGGTCGGGATCGCGGCCGGGCTCGCCCTGGCGGCGGCGCTGCCGGAGCTGCCGTTCGCGTGCGGGCTGGCCACCGTCGCCCTGTTCACCGAGGACGTGTGCACCAGCCCGTTGCTGCCGGTGGACGGTGTCCTGCCGGTCCGGCGACCCGATCCCGATCGGATCGCCGCCGTCGCCGCCGACCCTG
>JBJMIQ010000139.1:0-12780 GCA_045806805.1 Nocardioides sp.
AAACCGACACTTCTCAGCCGTTGCGATGCCTTGGAAGTGCATGGACTCGCTGAGGGGTGGGACTCGTGCGACGAAGCCGGGTCGCGGAAAGCACGGACGCTGCCCCGGGCTCGGGCTTGCCTCAGGTACTTTTCGCCCATGGAGCTGATCCCGAGGCCTGACCTGCCGGGCTCGGCCTTCGTCGTCTCGGCGGCAAGCAACCTCGCCCACAAGGTGCTGTACGGCGGCCTGGCCGACCTGCGCCCGATGCCGCGCACCCTGATCGATGAGGGGACCCTGCGCGAGGTCTACCACTACCGCCCGGCGGCGAAGGTCGTCGAGCAGGGCGACCCGGTGCTCCTGGTGACCCCACTGGCCGCCCCGGCGCTCTGCTTCGACCTGCGCCGCGGCTGCTCCCTCGTCGAGCACTTCGTGAACGGTGGCCGGCCCACCTACCTCGTGGAGTACGGCCAGGTTTCGTTCCGCGACCGCAATCTGGGGATGGAGCACTGGATCGACGAGGTCGTGCCGGCTGCGATCCGCGAGGTGTCGGCTCACGCAGGCGGACGGCCGGTCCACCTCATCGGCTGGAGCCTGGGCGGCATGTTCGCACTGTTGACCGCCGCGGACAGCCCGGACCTCCCGATCGCGTCGGTCACCGCGGTCGGAACGCCCTTCGACGTGAAGCAGGTGCCCCTGGTGGCGCCGCTGCGACCGCTGCTGAACCTCACCGAGGGCGGCGGGATCATCAACCGCAGCTACCAGGCGATGGGTGGGGCGCCCAAACCGCTGGTGAAGTGGGCCTTCCAGCTCTCGTCGTTCCAGAAGCTGGTGACCAAGCCGCTTGCCATCGCCACCCGCCTCGACGACCAGGACTTCCTCGCGCAGCTCGAGGCCGTCGACCGCTTCACCGACAACATGATCGCCTATCCGGGCCGGACGTTCGGTCAGCTCTACCACCGCTTCATCCGCGGCAACGCGCTGGTCACCGGGAGCATCGACTTCGGCGACCGCACGATCTCGGTTTCCGACATCAAGGCGCCGGTGCTGGTGTTCGGCGGTGCCACCGACGGGATCGCGCCCATCCCGGCGGTCCGCACCCTCGTCCCCCTGCTGACGGGGGCCAGGGAGGTCCGGTTCGAGGTCGTCCCCGGCGGTCACCTCGGGATGCTGACCGGACGACGGGCCCGCGGTACGACCTGGCAGATCATGGACGAGTGGATCAGCAAGTGGTCCTCCGACGCCGAGGACACCCCCACCCCCACGGCGAAGAAGACGGCCACGAAGAAGGGCGCGGCCAAGAAGACCGCGGCCAGAAAGACCCCCTCGAAGAAGGCCGCGGGGAAGAAATCCCCTGCCCGCGAGGCGATCGGCACCAACCCGTCTCGTCGCTACGGCTCCGCCGGATCCCGGTCGCTCTCCCGCTGACCCGTCGTCAGCGCTCTGCCAGACCTCGTTCGGCCAACCACCCGGCGGCCAGTCGCTTCGGCGCACGCGCCAGCCACGCGTCGTACACGATCTCGGCGAGCTCCTCGCGGTCCAGCTCGCCGACTCGGCAGCCGCGCAACAGCACCGACGGGTGCCCATTGAAGTGCGGCGTGGTGAAGAACGGCGTGGACTCGTCGGCCACCAGCGCCTGCTTGTCGCCGTCGGAGGCGACCCAGAAGACGATGACGTCGTCGTAGCGCTCCCCGGTCTCGGGGTCGAAGGCGTCGGGTCGCGGATTGCGAAAGAACACGAAGCTCTTGCGGCGCACCTGGTAGACGACGGTCGAGCCCTCCGCCCGCTCCGTCCCCGGCATGGACTGGGCGAGCGCGTGCACGTCGGCCACCGTCGCGCGAGGCATCTGTCGATGCTGACACGTTGCGCGGGTCTCACCTAACCGATCACGTCCGGAGGCGTTGTACACGGCATGACGGACCTGAACCTGACCCGCCGTACCCTCCTGAGCGGCGCCGGGCTGTCGCTCGCCGGCCTCGGCACCGGTGCCCTCAGCACGCAAGCCACCGGCGCGACGCTGCAGGGATCGCTGCCGCGGCAGGTCGACGTCGTCGTCGTCGGCGGCGGCATCTCCGGCCTGGTCGCCGCCCGCAGGGTCGCCAGCCGCGGACGCTCGGTGCTGCTGGTCGAGGCGAGGGACCGCGTCGGCGGGCGGGTGCTCAACCACGACCTCAGGTCACATGCGGTGATCGAGTCCGGCGGCGCGTTCGTCGGCCCCACCCAGGGACACATCCTGCGGCTGGCCGAGGAGCTGGGCGTCCCGACGTTCAGGGAGCGGGTCAAGGGCAACAGCGTCTACGTGTCCTCGACGACCGGGCGCCAGGAGTACCAGGGCACCGTGCCGCCCGACCCGACCATCCTCCCGGACGCCGCACAGCTGCTCACCCGCATCGACCAGTACGCGTCCGAAATCCCGGTCGACGCTCCCTGGACACACCCGAACGCCGCCGAGTGGGACGCGCTGACCCTGCGCGAGTGGATCTACGACAACGCCGTCAACGCGGAGGGTGTCGAGAACCTGATTCGCTGCTGGACCCAGCCAGGGTTCGGTGCGGATCCCGCCGAGCTCTCCTTCCTCTACGTGCTCTGGTACGTCGCCTGCTCGGGCAACGAGCGCAATGTGGGCACGTTCTCCCGCAACTCCGACACCAGGAACGGTGCCCAGGAACGTCGGTTCGTCGGCGGCTCCCAGCAGATCCCACTCCGGCTCGCCCGACGCCTGGGCGACATCGTCGCGCTGGCCGCGCCGGTCCGGCGGATCACCCAGGACGACCGGCACGCCGTCGTGCACACCGCCCGCGGACGCGTGCGGGCACGACGAGTGATCGTGGCCGCTCCCCCGCCCCTGGTCCTCGACATCGACTGGTTCCCCCGCCTACCCCGGCGAAGGGCCGAGCTGCTCCGCCACCTCGACATGGGCCAGCTGATGAAGTGCGACGCCGTGTACCGACGGCCGTTCTGGCGCGAGGCCGGCCTCAACGGCTTCGGGATCAACGACTCCGGTGCGGTGCGGGCCGCTTTCGACAACTGCCCACGGGACGGCGATCCCGGGGTGCTGCTGGCGTTCGTCGGCGGCTCCACCTGGCGGCGGTACGGCGTGCAGACCCGGGCGGCCAGACGGGCCGCCGTCCTCGAGGGCTTCGCCGCGATGTTCGGCGAGAAGGCCCTGCACCCGATCGAGTACGTGGAGCACGACTGGACGCGGGAACAGTGGACCGGCGGCGGACCGGTCGCCAACTACGCCCCCGGCACGATGATGAGATTCGGCCGGGAGATCCGGAAGCCGCACGGCCGGGTGCACTGGGCGGGAACCGAGACATCGACGTACTGGACCGGCTACATGGACGGCGCGGTGCGGGCCGGACAGCGGGCTGCGCGCGAGGTGCTGGAGCAGCTGCGATGAGGCGACTTGTCCTGGGCGTCCTGCTGGCACTAGTGCTGCCGCTCCTGCCGGCGTCTGCCGCCGACCGGGACCGATGGGACACCCGCGTGTTCGCCGCCGTGCAGGAGCCCGGTTACCCGGCCTACGTCTTCCATCACCGCAACGGTCGCGTCTACGCCGGCACCTACACCAACCCGCAGGGTGACCACCAGCGCTCGGTGGTGCGCGAGTGGGCGGCAGGCGGTGCCCTGCTGCGTTCGTGGCGGGTGCCGCACCAGCACCTGGACGAAGACCACGGCGTCCAGGTCGCCAACGCCGACGCCCGTGGCCGGCTGATCCTGCTGGAGAAGTCGACCTCGTCCGTACAGACCCTCAACATCAGGAACGGCCACTTCCGCCGCTGGTCCACCCTGCCCGACCTGCCGACCTGCTCCTCCGGTGAGAAGCCCTGCTCACCCAACGTCACCGACGAGCCGGCGATCCCCAACTACGCCGCGTGGGGTCCGGGTGGGGCCCTCTTCGTGAGCGACTACGGCCAGGCGGTGATCTGGAAGATTTCGCGCCGCACCCAGAAGCCGCGGGTTTGGTTCGCCTCCCCACGGCTCGACGGGTCGGAGTTCGGCACCGCGGGCCTGGTGTACCTGCCCCGAGCGAGGACCCTGCTGATCACCCAGCAGTCCGGCACCACCGACGGGAGCGTGCCGACCGACGGCAAGCTCTACTCGCTGCCGGTCCGCGCGTCGGGCCAGCCCGGCCGGATGCGGACGCTGTGGAACTCGCGGCCCGGTGACCTGCCGGACGGCTTCAGCATCGGCCGCTCCGGCCGGATCTACATCGCCAACGCCGGACTGTCCCAGCAGATCGTGGTGCTGTCTCCACGCGGTCGGGAGCTCGAGCGCTTCCCCGACGTACCGGGAGCCGGCGAGAACGGGTCTCCCGTCCCGTTCGACACTCCCTCCAGCGCCACCTTCCACGGCACGAGCATCCTGGTCGCGAACCAGTCGTTCTTCGGCAACACCGACCACCACGCGATCCTCGACGTCGAGGTCGGCGAGCGTGGCCGCCGGCCTTACCTGCCGCGGTCGGCGTACTGGCGCTGAGGGCGCAGCACCCGGGCCACCCCAAAGCCGGCGAGCAGTGCGCCAAGGGTGCCGAGGGTCTCGTCGCCGAGGGTGTCCTCGTACGCCGTGTCGAGCTCCGTGCCCTGCCTGATGAACGTGTAGTACTCGCCGAGCTCCCAGCCGAGGGCGATCACGGATCCGAGCCCGGTCACCATGAGCACCACTGCCCACGACGGACGCACGGCGCCGCAGATGAGCAGGCCGATTCCGGTCATCATCAGGGCCCAGTTGAGGAAGTGGCTGAAGTCGTCCCACCACACGAGAGCGTCGAAGAGGTCAAGGCTGTTGCCGGTCACGTCGAGCAGGAACGGCAGCATCACCAGCGAGAAGGCGCCGTACGGTGGGGGGCGATCCGGGTGCCGACGCTTGACCAGGGCCCACCAGAGGAACGGGACCACCAGCATCAGCAGCGGGTAGGCAATCAGACGCGCGGTGAAGGCCTTGTCGGCGAACCTCTCGATGCCGGGTACGTACTCGGCGACCGCGAGCTGGGCGACCGTCAGCACGACGATGAGGACGGGGACCCAGAGAGGGCAGCGGCGCGTCACCAGCAGAAGGTAGCGTCCCGGCATGGCTGCGCTGGCGGGACTCGTCGAACGCGGCCTCGTCGCCCCTGACTGGGCGGAGGCGTTGGCGCCGGTCGACGACCGGATCACGGCCATGGGGCGGTTCCTGCGCGAGGAGATCAGCGCCGGCCGCGGCTACCTGCCGCGCGGCGACCACATCCTGCGCGCCTTCCAGCGGCCGCTCGCCGGGGTCCGGGTGCTGATCGTGGGCCAGGACCCCTACCCCACGCCGGGGCATCCGATCGGACTCAGCTTCGCCGTCGACGCGCACGTCCGACCGGTGCCGCGAAGCCTCGCGAACATCTACCAGGAGCTGCACACCGATCTCGGTCTCGCGGTCCCCGTACACGGGGACCTGACGGCCTGGGCCGACCAGGGCGTGATGCTCCTCAACCGCGTGCTGACGGTCCGCCCCAGCGAGGCCGCCTCGCACCGCGGTCGCGGCTGGGAGGACGTCACCGAGTGCGCCATCAAGGTGCTCGCCGCCCGCGGTGGACCCTGTGCGGCGATCCTGTGGGGTCGGGACGCCCAGGGACTGAAGCCGATGCTGGGGTCCGTCCCCTGGGTCGAGTCCGCCCACCCGTCGCCCTTGTCGGCGGCCCGGGGCTTCTTCGGGTCGCGGCCCTTCAGCCGCATCAACCGGCTCCTCGCCGAACAGGGAGCCGAACCCGTGGACTGGTCGTTGCCGCCGGAATAAAGTTGAACTCTCAACCATTGGAGTCAGCATGAGCGCGCACATCCGCGAATCCGGCCGGATGCCGGCCCTCTACATCGGGCACGGCGCCCCGCCGCTGCTCGACGACCCGGTGTGGTCGGGGCAGCTCGCCGCCTGGGCTGCGGACCTGCCCCGTCCGCGCGCCATCCTCATCGTCAGCGCCCACTGGGAGTCCGCGCCGGTCTCACTCTCCGCGAGCGGCGTGCCACTGGTCTACGACTTCGGCGGCTTCGACGCGAAGTACTACCGGATGACCTACGAGACCCCGGACGCCACCGAGCTGGCGGACCGGATCGCGGCGATGATGCCCGCGGGCGAGCCCGTTCACCAGCACGCCAGCCGCGGCCTCGACCACGGGGCCTGGGTGCCGCTGAGGATCATGTACCCCGAGGCCGACATTCCGGTGCTGCAGATGTCGCTGCCCACCCACGACCCGGTCCGGTTGATGGCCCTCGGAGAGCGGCTGCGCCCGCTCCGCGATGAGGGCGTGCTGATCATCGGCTCCGGGTTCCTCACCCACGGGCTGCCGTTCCTCACCGAGTGGCGGATCGACGCCTCCGTGCCCGGCTGGTCCGCCGACTTCGACGCGTGGGCCGGCGAGGCGATGGCGCGAGGCGACGTCGACGCGCTGGCGTCGTACAAGGCGCAGGCACCGGGCATGCCCTTCGCGCACCCCACCGTCGAGCACTACACGCCCTTGTTCGTCACCCTCGGCGCGGCGTCGACGCCCGACGAGCCGGGGATCCAGGTGATCGACGGGTTCTGGATGGGGCTGTCGAAGCGGTCGCTGCAGGTTGCCTGACACCCCACGATTGCGGACAAACGGCAGCCCGGCAGACTGTTTTTTCACCGTTTGGTACCAAACGGTGAGGTCAGCGGATCCGCGTCTTCCGCATCACCTTGAGACCGGTCAGCATCTGCTTGGCGTACTCCGCGTAGTCCTGGCCCGGCTTCGGGCCCAGCACCGGCTTCTTGAGCACGGCGAGGTTCTGCACGTCGGTGTACTTCAACAGTCCCTGGTCGCCGTGGCGGGCCCCGACGCCGGACTGCTTGACGCCGCCTGAGGGCGTCCCCTTCGAGGCGTACGCCGCGGCCAGGGCATCGTTGATGTTGACGTTGCCGGACTCGATGCGCCGCGCGACCGCCTCGGCAGCCTTGAGGTCGGTGCCCCACACCGACGCATTGAGGCCGTAGTCGGTGTCGTTGGCGAGCTCGACCGCCTCGTCGACCGTCCGGTAGCGGTGGAGCGCCACCACCGGTCCGAAGGTCTCGCACGAGCCGGCGAGCATGTCCTTGGTGACGCCCTCGAGCACCGTGGGCTCGAAGAACGCGGGCCCGACGTCGGGGCGGGCCTGTCCGCCGGTCACGACGGTGGCGCCCTTGGCGACCGCATCCTCCACGTGGGAGGCCACCCGGTCGCGGTGATCGACCGAGATCAGTGAACCGAGCTCCGGCACGAAGTCGTACGACGCCCCGAGGCGCAGCCCTTCGGCCGCAGCGACGAACTTCGTCCTGAACTCGTCGTAGAGCGCCTCGGGCAGGTAGATCCGCTCGATGTGCATGCATATCTGGCCGGTGTTGCCGAACACCCCGAACAGGGCGCCGGTGACCACGTCGTCGACGACCGCGTCGTCGAGCACGATCATCGGGTTCTTGCCGCCGAGCTCGAGGCAGCAGTCGATCAGGTTGCGTCCGGCACGCTCACCGATCATCCGGCCGGTCGCGGTCGAGCCGGTGAACATCACGTAGTTGGCCTGGTCGATCAGCGTCGGCCCGACGTCGGGTCCCTCGCCGCAGACGACCTGGAACAGCCCCTTCGGCAGGCCGGCCTGCTCTAATAGCGCCACCCCGTAGAGCGGTGACAGCGCGGTCTTGTTGTCGGGCTTGAGCACGATGCCGTTGCCGGCCATCAGCGCGGGGATCGCATCGGAGATTCCGGTGGCGAACGGGAAGTTCCATGGCGCGATGATCCCGACCACGCCCTTGGGCTGCCGGACCTCCGTCGACGAGGAAACGAACGGGACCGGCCCGCCGCGGCGCGTCGGGGCCAGCAGCTTCGGCGCCCGCTTGAGGTAGTGACTCATGACCATCGGCGGGTCACAGGTCTCCTCCATCGCCATCCGGCGGTTCTTGCCGCTCTCGGCCTGGATCAGGTCGGTGGTGGTCTCGGCGTTGTCGACGAGCAGCGTGTGGGCCCGCTTGAAGACTGCGAGCCGCTTGCGCAGCGGCCACTGCGACCACTCGGCCTGCGCCTCGCGGGCGGTGGCGAACGCGGCCTCGATGTCGGCCGGCGTCGACTGCGGGAGCTCGACGAGCACCTCGCCGGTGTAGACCTCGGTGAGCTTCCAGGTGCCGCCCGATGTCGACGGCACCCGGGCCACCAAGGACTGCAGGAACTGGTCGGTCAGGGTGGCGGGACGGGTTGTCACGACAGGATCATCTCCGCGGTCTTGTCGCCGATCATGATCGACGGTGCGTTGGTGTTGCCGCCGGTGATCGACGGCATGATCGAGGCATCGGCGACCCGCAGTCCCTCAACTCCCCGGACCTTCAGGTCGGGGCCGACGACTGCCCGGTCGTCGACTCCCATCCGGCAGGTGCCGACGCCGTGATAGACCGTGGTCGCCCGGTTGCGTACCTCCTCGCGCAGGGCCGCTCCGCTGATCGGGATGCCGGGGTGGACCTCGCTCTTGACGGCGCCCCCGAACGCCGCGCTGGCCATGATCTCCCGGATCATCTCGACGCCTTCGGCAAGCACCTCGACGTCGCCCTGCTCGGCGAGGTACTGGAAGTCGATCAGCGGCGCCGACATCGGATCGGACGAGGCGAGCCGGAGCGTGCCTCGGCTGCGGGGGTAGATCAGCGTCGACATCAAGGTGATGCAGGCGCGGGGATCGACCTTGTGCCGGATCGGCGCGTCCTGGTTGGGGGCGGGATAGGCCCACGGGAGCAGGTGGATCTGCAGGTCGGGTACGTCGGTCGCCTGCGACGTACGCACGAAGGCCACGGATTCGAACACGGAGTTCGCGAGGAACGAGTTGCCGAGCGTGACCTCGCGGGCCAGGCCGCGCGCGAAGTGCCACGGCGTGCCGCGGTGCTTGGCGGTCGGGACGTGGAAGGTCAGCGGCACGAACAGGTGGTCGTGCATGTTGTCGCCCACCGGCAGGTCGGCGACCACGTCGATCCCGTGCTCGCCGAGGTGGGCGGCGGGGCCGATGCCCGAGAGCATCAGGATCTGTGGCGACCCGAACACACCTGCGGAGAGGATGACCTCCTTGCCGGCGCGCACCACCCGGGGGGATCCGTCGGCGTCGATCACCTCGACGCCGATGGCCCGGCCTTCGGCGATCACGATCTTGGCGACGTGCATCTCGGTCTGGAGGCTCAGGGTCGGCAGGTCGTGGCCGTGGATGTAGCCGCGGGAGGCGCTGTAGCGCAGACCGCCAACGGCGTTCTGCTGCATCATGCTGGCGCCCTCCTGCGACTCGGCGTTGTAGTCCTGGAGGATCTTCACGCCCAGGGTGTCCGCGGTCGCTTGCACGAACTGACGGGACGGCTCGACCGGGACCGAGTGCCGGCCGACGCGGATCGGTCCACCGGCGCCGCGGAAGTCGTTCTCGCCGTCGACCCAGTCCTCCATCCGCTTGTAGACGACGTTGACCTCGTCGGCCGACCAGCCGGCGTTGCCCTCGGCGGCCCAGGAGTCGTAGTTGGCCCGGTTGCCCCGGACGTAGACCATGCCGTTGACCGAGCTCGAGCCGCCGACGACCTTGCCCCGGGTCTGCGGGATCTTGCGGCCGAGGGCATGCTCCTGCGGTGTTGTGTAGTAGCCCCAGTCGACGCGCTTCTTGATCTGCGGGACCGAGTGCATCGGGCCGATCATCCCGGGCTTCTTCACGAGGAACTGCTCGTCGCTCTTGCCGGCCTCGAGCAGGATCACGCTGGCCCCCGACGCGGCCAGGCGGGCGGCGCAGGCGCTCCCCGCGCTGCCCGACCCCACGACGACGTAGTCGGCCTCGCTGGCCCTCGGCGTTGGCCCCGAGCGTCTACTCCGCGCCATGCGTCACCTCTGCTCGCGTCGACGGGCGTGGACGGGCCACGCCCTGCGTGGAAACTGTAACGCGTTCTAGTTTGCTCGTACAGGCCGTTGTTTCATCACGGTATGCAGACGAACCTGCACTTCCCGGGGTGAACTCGGCGAGGGAAGCGTCGGTTGACCTGCATACCGTGATGAAACCGCAGACTGGGACCATGGCGTGGTGAAGTTCCTGTCCATCCAGTCCTCGGTCGCCTATGGCCACGTCGGCAACTCCGCGGCCGTGTTCCCGCTCCAGCGACTCGGCCACGAGGTGTGGCCGGTCTCCACCGTGGTGTTCTCCAATCACACCGGGTACGGCGCCTGGCGCGGCCCGCTGCTTCCGCCCGGTGACGTCGCGGACGTGATCATCGGGATCGAGGAGCGTGGCGTGCTGGACCAGGTCGACGGGGTGCTGTCGGGCTACCAGGGCAGCGCCGACATCGCCGATGTGATCCTGGATGCCGTGGCCAGGGTGCGCGCCGCCAACCCGCGGGCGACGTACACCTGCGACCCGGTGATGGGCAATGCGGACAGCGGATGCTTCGTGCACCCCGACATCCCGCCGCTCCTCCGGGAGCGCGTGGTCCCCGCCGCCGACATCATCACGCCGAACCAGTTCGAGCTCGGGTTCCTCACCGGGACCGAGCCGCGGACCCTGGAGGATATCCTCGCCTCGGCCGAGCTCGCACGGAAGATCGGCCCGCGAACCGTCCTGGTCACCAGCGTGCACCGCTCCGAGCAGCCCGCCGACACCACCGAGATGCTCGTGGTCACCGACGACGGCGCCTGGATCGTGCAGACCCCGCGGCTGCCGCTGAAGGCAAACGGTTCCGGCGACGTCACCTCCGCGCTCTTCACCGCCCACCTGCTGGCGACCGACGCGCCGACCGCGCTGGGCCGCACCGCCGCCTCGGTGTTCGCGCTGCTCGAGGAAACATTACGTTCGGGAGAGCGCGAGCTCCGGCTGGTCGCGGCCCAGGATGCGTTCGTGGACCCGCCCACGACGTTCGAGGTGGACCGCATCCGGTGAGGCGCCTTCTGGTCGTCCTGCTTCTGGCCTGCCCGGTGCTCGCGCTCGTCACCGCCTGCGGCGGGTCGATGTACGACCCGCCGGACACGGACCGAGCAAATGACGTCGCGTTCGTCACCGAGCTGATGCACCGTGACGCGGCGCTGCTCAACCTCCTCGACGTGGCACTCGGGCGACGGCTCGACCCCTCGGTGGCGTCCGCCACCGAGCAGCTGCGACACGACGCCATCGCGCGGATCGAGGCATCCGCCCATCAGCTGGAGACGTGGGGCGAGAAGGTGCCGAAGACCGTGCGCGACCACGGGTTCGAGCACTCCAGCGACGGCGGCGACATCCCCTCCCTGGCCGGGATGCCCACCGGTGACGACCTGCATGAGCTCGGGGAGGTTCCCCCGGCCAGGTTCGAGGAGGCCTTCGTAGCCCTGCTCCGCGACAGCGTGGAGGCCACGCGAGACCTGGCCGGCAACCACACCCCGGATGCCGAGTCAGTGCAGAGGCTGGCCCGGGACGCCGAACGGTCGTGCGACAAAGCGCTCGACGCGCTCTGAGCAGGCGTCGAGAGGCTCGGCGCCGGTCAGGCCGGGAGCTCGCACTGGAAGTGCCAGATGCTGAGGCAGGGCCTTCCGTCGCGGACGGCATGGGCGGCGCGGCTGGCCCACGGATGCAGCTCCCAGATGCTCATTGGCTCACCCGGCGTCGGCGCCTCGGGAACCTCAGCGGAATCGTCCGGTACGACCTCGGCCACCAGCTCCTGGCAGTCCCGGATCGCGAAGCCGGCGTGGAGCGCGGCGCGCACGTAGTCGCCGGTCGAATGGTCCCATTCGGGGATGTACCCGAGCTCGCCGTCGGCGCTCCGTGCGAGCAGTGGTGAGAGCCGCGACTCCATGAAGTAGCCCCGGATGCCCACCACGAGCAGGTGTCCACCCGGACGCAGGACGCGCGCGGCCTCCTCGAACACCGGCCCGAGAGCCTCCGCGTGGCACAACGACAAGGCGTTGACCATCACGTCGGCGCACCCGTCCGGTACCGGCAGGTCGCACACGTCGGCGATCCCGAACGGCACGCCGGGCAGCTTCGACTGGGCCACCTCGAGCATCCCGGGCGAGGTGTCGAACCCGCGAACGGCGTGCCCGCGGGCAGCGAGATGTGCGGCGTAACGACCGGTTCCGCACATGGCGTCGATCGCGTCACCGGGCGGAAGCGCGTCCAGGATCGGGAGCAGCGCCGCCTCGTCCATGGCGAAGAACGGGTTGTCGGGAGTGTCGTACGACGGTGCCCACACGTCGTACCCCTCGGCGGTCGGGATCGGCGCGAGATCGACACCATCACCCCAGAGCTCGGCGTCGTTCAGGAGTTGTCGGACCTCGGCCATCCGGTCGCGGGTGAACTGGCGGTCGTACTCTCCGGCGAACGCCTTCATCAGGGCGATGCCCTGGAGTCCGAGAAGATAGCCAAGCGGGTGCTGGTGGATGCTCGAATGGCGCGCCCTGGTCACCGCGCCCACCCTGACGTCGCACGAGCCCGTCGTCAAAGGATTTGAGATGGAGCCGGTGACAGGAGTCGAACCCGCGACATTTCGCTTACAAGGCGAACGCTCTACCAACTGAGCTACACCGGCGCGACCGGTCGGCTGCTCACCGCCGGCGCCGAGCCATCGTAGTTGGCGCTCGGGGCGGGCTCCGATTTCAGGGGTGGTCAGGCGGCCGACACCGACAGGAAACCGTCGAGCGACCGTCGGATCCCGGCAGCGTCGAGCCCGTGGGCCGCGACGTGGTCGGTCGCAGTGCCGTAGCGGCGCAGCTCATGGCGGCCGACGCCGAGCGACAGCAGCCGATGGGGCAGGTCGCGCAGTGCGTCGCCGACGACGTGCGCCGAGGTGCCGGCCAGCCAGGGTTCGACCAGGACGACG
>JBJMIQ010000140.1:0-10942 GCA_045806805.1 Nocardioides sp.
GTCCTGCGCCACCTCACCGTCGAGGACCAGCCGAAACAGACCCCCTGCTCGGAGTTCACCTGCCACGACCTGGCCGAGCACCTCTTCGGCTCGATCACCGGCCTCGGCTCGATGGCCGGCGCCACCGTGACCGACCCCGAGACCGGCCCGCTGGAGCACCGCGTCGCCACCATGGCGGCCCAGGCGATCGAAGGCTGGCGCGCCCGTGGCCTGGACGGCACCGTGCCCTCCCCCGCCGGCGGCGAGATGCCGGCAGCGATGGCAGCCGGCATCCTCTCCGTGGAGTTCCTGCTGCACGGGTGGGACTTCGCCCAGACCAGCGGCCAGGAGGTCGTGGTCTCCGACGAGGTCGTCGACTACGTCCGATCCATCGCCGAGAAGCTCGTGCCCGGCGCGCGTGAGCGCGGCGCGTTCGCCGAGGAGAAGACTCCGGCCGCCGACGCCAACCCGCTGGAGCGGCTCGCGGCGTACGCCGGCCGGACCCCGATCGCCACCTGAGGCCGACGACCATCCGAACCCGACACAAGGAGCAGCCCATGTCCAGATACGTGTTCATCTACCACCGCCCCGCCTGGTCTGCCGAGGCCCCCGCACCCACGCCCGAGGAGTCCAGGGCCGGGATGGCGCGCTGGATGGCCTGGCACGACCGCGTCGGGGACCGGATGGTCGACTTCGGCACTCCGCTCGCCGACGGGGTCCGGGTGAGCCCCGATGGGACGGCCGCGAGCGACCGGGACGTCGTCGGCTACTCGATCGTGGAGGCAGACTCGATCGACGAGGCCCTTGCCCTCGCCGCGGAGCACCCACACCTGGACACCACAGGCGGCTGCGAGATCGAGGTCCACGCGGCGCTGCCCCTGCCGAGCATGTGAGGAGGCCGGTCATGAAGATGCCCAGGCACAGCGACGAGGACAAGGACCGCTTTCGCGCCCTGGTGCCGGAGGCGCCGGGTGTCGAGGTGAAGCCGATGTTCGGCAGCGTCGGCGCGTTCGTCAACGGCAACATGTTCGCCGGGCTGTTCGGCACCGACATCGGCGTGAAGCTGGACGGCGAGGCGAAGTCCGAGCTCGAGGCCATCGACGGCAGCGGGCCGTTCGGCCCCGAGGAGCGGCCGATGGGTGGCTACGTGTCCATGCCGGCGTCGTTCACCGAGGAGCAGGCGCGGGGCTGGATGGAGCGCGCCCGCGAGCACGTCTCGACCTTCCCGCCCAAGGCGAGGAAGCCGCAGAAGAAGTGAGTTCCCGGCGGTGTCGTGCAGCGGTGAGTGGGGACTGAAAGGGGCGGCCCAAACCAGTCACCGCTCACCGCTGACGGGTCGAGCTCTGGATGAGCGGTGAATGAGGATTGGAACCGGCTGTCCGAACCAGTCCCAGTTCACCGCTGGACGGGGGTCAGCGGCGCTGCTTCAACCGCACGTGGGGCATCTCCGGGGCCGGGATCGGGGGCAGGTGGTCACCGACCACCACCCCGAACCGGCCGTCGGAGACGTCCTGGCTGTCCGACACGACAGCTCCTCCGGCGGTGATCTGCGCCTGCCACTCCCCGCGGAAGGCCACCACCTCTTCGTGGGTCCGCCCCACGAAGTTCCACCACATCACGATCGACTCCCCGAACGGCTCCCCACCGAGCAGCAACAGCCGCACCGGTTCGTCGTAGGACGCGAGCGCGAGCTGCGGCGACCCGGGCGGGACGTAGGTGAGCTCGTGCTGCTTTGTCTCCTGGCCGGCGACGTCGAGGACGCCGCTGTCCACCAGCACACCGTGCTCGAAGGCCGGGTCGACGTCGAGGGTCAGCTCCGTGTGCGGCTCCAGCAGCAGCTCCGCGCCGAGCAGCGGGGAGTACGTCGTCACCGGCGACCGGTCGCCGAGCAGCGACCCGAGGAACACCCGTGCCTGCCAGCCCTTCCCGATGACGGACTTAGGCGTGTAGTGATCGAACCGCGGGTCGGTGTGACGGTCGGACTCCGGCAGCGCGACCCACAGCTGAGCCCCGTGCAGCGTGGTCGTCGAGGCGGGTGAGACCTCGGAGTGGCTGATCCCCCGCCCGGCGGTCATCAGGTTGAGCTCGCCGGGCCGCACCATCGCGTGGTGTCCGGCGCTGTCACGGTGCTCCACCTCGCCGGTGAACAACCAGCTCACGGTCTGCAGTCCGGTGTGCGGGTGCGGCGCGACCGACATGCCACCGGAGTCGGCCACCTGGTCCGGGCCGTAGTGGTCGACGAAGCACCAGGCCCCGATCAGCGACCGGTGCCGCTGCGGGAGGGTGCGGCGCACGTGCATCGCCCGCGGACCGCCCAGCGGCACCTCCCTCGGCGCCATCACCTCGACCGTGGCCGCCCCCGTCGTACAGACGATCTCTTCGGGGTCGCGCTCCGGGTTGGTCACGCACCCCAGTCTGCCGGAGAACTACGACATCTGGTGGGGCTCGACGTGGCGCTTCTCCTCGTCGCCGCGGTCGGAGGGGTAGATGCGGTTGGCGTCGCTGGCCTGGAGGTAGCCCGTCCGCGTGCCCTCGGCTCGCTCGAGTCGCACGATGACCGACTTGGACGCAGGTTGGTTGCTGCCCTCCGCGGTGTGCTCGAGGGGCACGAGTGGATTGGTCTCCGGGTAGTAGGCGGCAGCGCAGCCGCGCGGCTGGTCGTAGGCGACGACCCGGAACGCCGGGACCTGCCGTTCGGAGCCGTCCTTCCATTCACTGATGAGGTCGACGAGATCGCCCTCGGCGAAGCCGAGCGCCGCGATGTCGTCCTGGTGGAGGAAGACGACGCGACGCCCGTTCTCGATGCCACGGTAGCGGTCCGAGAGCCCATAGATCGTGGTGTTGAACTGGTCGTGGGACCGGATCGTCTGGAGCAGCAGCCGCCCCTCAGGGACCTGCAGGACGTCGACCGGACTGACCGTGAAGATCGCCTTGCCCTCCTGCGTGGGGAACTCGCGGCGGTCCCGTGGGGGGTGCGGCAGCACGAAGCCTCCGGGCTGGTCGGCCTTCTCGCCGTACGCCGCGCAGTCGGGAACCACCCGGGAGATCGACTGGCGGATCGCGGCGTAGTCCGCCCGGAACTCCGACCACGGGATGCCGAGGTCGGGCGAGAGGGTTGCCTCCGCGAGCGTGCAGATGATGTCGACCTCGGAGCGCAGGTGGGGTGAGGCCGGCTTCAGCGGCCCCATCGAGGTGTGGACCGACGACATCGAGTCCTCGACGGTGATCCGTTGCGGCTTGCCGCCGGTGAGGTCCCGCTCGCTACGGCCCAGTGGCGGCAGAAGCAGCGCCTCGCGGCCGTGGACCACGTGGGAGCGATTGAGCTTCGTGGCGACGTGGACGGTCAGTGCCGCGCGACGCATCGCGTCCTCGGTGACCGAGGTGTCGGGGGCCGCGGAGACGAAGTTGCCACCCTGCCCCCAGAAGACCTTCGCGTCACCGTCTCGCAGCGCCTTGATGGCCGCGACACTGTCGAGTCCGTGCTCGCGCGGGGGATCGAACCCGAACTCCGCCTGCAGGTTGTCGAGGAAGTGCTTCGGCGGCCGCTCCCAGATCCCCATCGTCCGATCCCCCTGCACGTTGGAGTGACCGCGGACCGGACACACTCCCGCACCCGGCTTGCCCATGTTGCCCTGGAGGAGGGCGAGGTTGACGATCTCCTTGATCGTCGCGACGGCGTTGTGGTGCTGGGTGAGCCCCATCGCCCAGCAGAAGATCGTCGCCTTCGAGTCGGCCAGCATCGCGGCCGCCTCGGCGATCTGCTCGCGGCTGAGCCCGGTGGCGGCGTCGACCTTGTCCCAGTCCAGCTGTCGAACGGACGCGGCGTACTCGTCGAAGCCATGGGTGTACTGGTCGACGAACGCCCGGTCGACCGCCCCGCGCTCCAGCAGCAGGTGCCCCAGCGCCTGCAGCAGCGCGAGATCGCCGTTGGTGCGGATCTGGAGGTAGAGGTCGGCGAGTGGTGTGCCGCGGCCGATGACGCCGTTGGGTTTCTGGGGATTGCGGAAACGGACCAGCCCCGTCTCCTTGAGTGGGTTGACCGCAATGATCCTGGCGCCGTTCTTCTTGGCCCGCTCCAGCGCGGACAGCATGCGCGGATGGTTGGTGCCGGGGTTCTGGCCCATCACGACCAGCAGCTCGGCCCGATGGATGTCCTCGAGGCTGACCGAGCCCTTGCCGATGCCGATGGTCTCGGACAGAGCCGTGCCGGACGACTCGTGGCACATGTTGGAGCAGTCGGGGAGGTTGTTGGTGCCGTAGGCGCGGACGAAGAGCTGGAGGAGGTACGCCGCCTCGTTCGAGACCTTTCCCGAGGTGTAGAAGATGGCTTGGTCGGGGTCGATCGCCCGGAGATGGCGGGCTGCGAGCGCAAAGGCGTCGTCCCAGTCGATGGGCTCGTAGTGAGTCGCACCCTCGCGGAGAACCATGGGTTCGGTGAGCCGGCCCTGACGGTTGAGCCAGTAGTCGGTGTGCTCGGCGAGCTCCTCCACGGAGTACTGCTCGAAGAAGTCACGGGCGATGTTGTCGCGGGTGGCCTCGTCGGCCACGGCCTTGACGCCGTTCTCGCAGAACTCCGCGGGGTGGCGGTGGTCAGGCGAGGGATCCGGCCAGGCGCAGCCCTGACAGTCGAATCCCTCGACCTGGTTGAGTCGCCGCAGGGCGCGGCCCGCCCGGGTGACCCCCATGTGCTCCACCGCCCGTTTGAGGGCGACCGCTACCGCCTCGACCCCGGCGGCGGCCTTCTTGGGCTCCTCGATCTTGATCGAGGCCTCGTCGACGTCCTGCCTCAGTGCGTTCTTCGTGCCCCACATGGTTGTTTTGTACCCGAAACCCCAGCCGCCGAACCGTCCCTGTGGTCTTCAGGAGCTCGAGGCGACCGCTGGGGCAGTGGGGGCCGGCAGCATCTGGACCACACCCGCAACGGCGAAACACACCGCGCCGGCGAACGTCCCCCAGTTGACCAGGGCGACGTCGACCGGAGTGGACGTGGCCGGGCGGACGAAGGCAGCCACGCCGGCCAGGATGAACAGGACCGACCCGAGCTGGTTGACCGCCGCGATCCACCAGTCCCGCTCCCGCGGAAGGACCCGGACCCGGCCGTGGCCGACGTCCAGCATCGCCAGGTGCCCGGCCACGAGGAAGCACACGCAACCAGCCATGTCCGGGAACCAGATCCAGGTGTCGGACTGGCGCGGAGTCAGTCCCTCGGCGAACGCCGCCACCAGGCTGACCGCAAACAGCAGGGTGCCCACGAACAGAACGAGCGCGCTCCACCAGCCGAGCGACCGCACCCGGGTGGCGAGCACCGACAACCCACCGCCGAGGCTGAAGAAGACACCGCCGACCAGGTACGTCAGGTTCACCGCGAGGAGCTCTGCGCCGGTCCCGGCGAGGAATGCTCCGGCAGCGAACAGGGAGCCGCCCAGCGTGAAGGACGCGGCGGCGAGGAAGTTGTCGCGGAGCGCCCGGCGCGCACGCTGGTCGACGGGGTCGGTCACGAGTTCGAGAAGACGGCGGGACCGCCGTCACCCTCGGCCTCGGGACCACGACCCGACCAGCTCCACGCGTACGCCGTGTCCTCGGCCGCCAGTCCGGCCTCCCCGAGGTCGAGCGCGGCGAAGGTGTCGACCATGACCGCGGACTCCTCGAAGTACTCGACCCCGAGCGAGGCCTCGATCGCCGACGGTTGCGGCCCGTGCGCGTGCCCTCCGGGGTGCAGCGAGATCGACCCGATGTTGATGCCCGACCCCTTCCGGGCCTCGTAGTCGCCGCCGACGTAGAACATGACCTCGTCGCTGTCGACGTTGGAGTGGTAGTAGGGCACCGGGATCGCCAGCTCGTGGTAGTCCACCTTGCGCGGCAGGAAGTTGCAGATCACGAAGTTGTGGCCCTCGAAGACCTGGTGCACCGGCGGCGGCTGGTGGACCTTGCCGGTGATCGGCATGTAGTCCTCGACGTTGAATGTGTAGGGGTAGAGGCAGCCGTCCCACCCGACGACGTCGAAGGGGTGGGCGGCGTAGGTCATCCGGGTCCCCACCACGACGCCACCGGCCCGGTGCTTGACCAGGACCTCGACGTTCTCGCCCTCGACCCCCACGGCCTCCGTGGGCCCGTGCAGGTCCCGCTCGCAGTACGGCGCGTGCTCGAGGAACTGCCCGAACCGGGACAGGTAGCGCTTCGGCGGGGCAATGTGGCTGTTGGCCTCGATCGCGTAGAGCCGGCTGGTCTCGCTCGGCAGCCAGCGGTGTGTCGTCGCCCGCGGGACGACCACGTAGTCACCGGTGCGGAACGACAACGCGCCGAAGACCGTCTCGACGACGCCGGCTCCGGACTCGACGTAGACACACTCGTCACCGATCGCGTTGCGGTAGTACGGCGACGCCTCGGTGCCGGCGACCACGTAGCTGATCCGCACGTCGTTGTTGCCCAGCACCAACCGCCGCCCGGTCACCGGGTCCGATGTGTCCCCGTCCTCGAACAGCGTGTGCAGCCTGAGGTGACGCGGCTTGAGCGGGTGGTTGGGGGTGCGGGTCTGGTCGGGCAGCTCCCAGACCTGGCTGTCGACGATCGCCGACGGCACACCGCGGTGGTAGAGCAAGGAGGAGTCGGACGAGAAGCCCTCCTCGCCCATCAGCTCCTCGCGGTAGAGGTTGCCGTCGGGGTCTCGATGCTGGGTGTGCCGCTTGGACGGCACCTCACCCACGCAGCGGTAGTAGGCCATGGGGACACCCTGCCAGCGCTCAGGCCTCCTGTGCAGTCGATCCCTGGTAGGCGCGGGCCACGTAGGTGACGAAGTGGTAGACGCCGTCCTCGTCGGGCGCCAGGGGTCCCGGCTCGAAGCTCGGCGCCTTCATGCCCCGCTGCACCGACTCGCAGGCCGACCAGTCCTGCCGGTTGGTGATGTCCCAGAAGTCCACGGCGTACGCCGGGTCGAAGCCGGCCGCGCCGGCGACATCGGCCGGGAAGGCCCACGAGCAGCGGATCCGGGTGCGGTCAGGCGAGATCGGGGTGAGCAGGTGGGTCATCACGTAGTCGGGATGCAGGCTGATCAGCAGGTTGGGCAGCACCGCGATGTACATGACAGTTCGCTTCTCGACCTCGTCGAGCCGGGCCATCGCGACGCCGCCGCTGTGCCCGTCGAGCGACATCGTCTGGGCACCGTCGCGCAGGTCCATCCACCCTCCGACCCAGTTGCCGTCGCGCTCGAGGTTCCCGCCGCTGTCGGGCGGGCTCACCTGGCACAGCTCGGGGTGGATCATCGAGCAGTGGTAGCACTCCTGGTAGTTCTCGACCACGACTTTCCAGTTGGCCGCCACGTCGTACTCGTGGGTGACCGGCGTGACCAGGCCGTCGGCGTCGTAGCGGGTGATGATGTCCTCGAGCTCACCGATGTGCTCCTCGAAGGCGCCGCCAGTGCCGGTGCGGTCGATGAAGACCCAGCCGTGCCACTCCCGCACCTCGACCGGCTTCAGCCCGAGCGCCGACTTGTCGAACGCCGGGGCGTCCCGATGCCCCGGCGCTCCGATCAGGCTGCCGTCGAACCGGTAGCTCCAGGCGTGGTAGGGGCAGATGATCGCCTTGGCCTGCGCCGAACCGCCGCAGGGAAGCAGCTCGTGGCCGCGGTGCCGGCAGGCGTTCTCGAAGCCGCGCAGCACGCCGTCGCGGTCGCGGGTCAGCAGCAGGCCGTACTCACCCAACGACTGGGCAGCCATGCTGCCGGCAGCCACGTCGCTCGAGCGACCCACGCACTGCCAGCCCCCGAAGAGGTGCTCGCGCTCCCAGGCCAGCACCGCTTCGTCGAGGTACGCCGCGCGGGGGAGCATCCGGCTGGAGCCGAACGGCGCCAGCGACCGGGCGACCTGGTCCGGCTCGAGAGGCGCAGGAGGGACGATTCCGGTGGTGGCGACCATGCGCTCCCGCCTTTCGGTTGAACGGCCGTTCAGGAATCCTACGCCTCCCCCGCGAACACGTCGAGGCTCTAGACTCCGGCGCATGCCCCACGGCGAGACGGGATCCCGGCACGCGGGTGGGGCGATCTCGATCGTCGGGCTTCGCAAGGAGTTCGACGGCGTCACCGCTGTCGACGGTATCGACCTCGAGATCGAGTCGGGTGAGTTCTTCACCCTGCTCGGTCCCTCGGGGTGCGGCAAGACCACCACGCTGCGGATGCTCGGCGGGTTCGAGCAGCCCACGGATGGCCGAATCCTCCTCGACGGCGTCGACGTTGCGCAGAGCCCTCCCCACAAGCGCCCGGTCAACACGGTCTTCCAGAGCTATGCGCTCTTCCCGCACCTCGACGTGCAGAAGAACGTCGCGTACGGGCTGCGGTGGCGCCAGGGCCTCGACAAGAACACCCGAGCGGCTCGCGTCGAGAAAGCGCTCGCCCTGGTGCGGCTGACGGAGTACGCCCACCGTCGCCCCGCTCAGCTGTCAGGGGGACAGCAGCAGCGCGTGGCCCTCGCGCGCGCGCTGGTCCTCGAACCGGCGGTGCTGCTCCTGGACGAGCCGCTGGGCGCGCTGGACGCGAAGCTCCGCCACTCGCTGCGGGACGAGCTGACCTCGTTGCAACGAGAGGTCGGCATCACCTTCGTCTTCGTCACCCACGACCAGGAGGAAGCGCTCGAGATGTCGAACCGGCTCGCGGTCATGGACGGCGGCCGGATCATGCAGCTCGGGACGCCGCAGGAGGTCTACCAGGAACCCCTCACCGAGTTCGTCGCGGACTTCCTGGGTGTCGCCAACCTGCTCGACATCGACGGCGTCTCGGGCAGCGGCCCCACCCGCACGGTCCGCGTCGGCGAGTTCACCCTCGAGGCACAGGCTCCCGCGGGCCACGACTCGACGGCCAGACGTGCGGTGATCCGGCCGGAGTGCGTCGAGGTGCAGGAGCCGGGCCTCACCGGGGCCAACCGGATCCCCGGGATGGTCGATGGTGCCGTCTTCCTCGGTTCGACGACGCAGGTCATGGTGCGCCTGCCCCACGGCCAGGTCGTCCAGTCCCTGGTGACCAACAGTGCTGCTCACGACGACCTGGCCGCCGGGCAACCGGTGACGGTCCACCTGCCGTCGCAGTCGCTGCGGATGCTGGCACCGACCTCCGAGCAGGCGACGGTCGCTGCGGAAGCCTGATCAGCCCCAGGGGTCAGCCGTAGTCGGCGAGGTCTTCGAGGGGCGATCCCGAACCGCGCCGGCGCGCCCGCAGTCCGAGGTAGGCCAGGATCAACGCCAGGAACGACGCCACCAGCAGCAACGTCGCCAGGGCGTTGAGAGCCGGGGTCGGAGCCGAGCGAACCGCGTTGTAGAGCTTGATGGGGACGGTCACGTTCGACGCGTCCCCGAACAGGAACTGGCTGACGACGAAGTCGTCGAGCGACGTGGCGAACACGATCATCGCCGAGGCAAAGATCGACGGCATCAGCAGCGGGACCAGGATCGTGCGGATGGCCTGCATCGGGCTGGCGCCCAGGTCCTGGCTCGCTTCCTCGTAGTCCCGGCCGATGGCCAGCAGCCTCGAGCGCACGATCACGAGCACGTACGACACCGAGAACGTGACGTGACCCAGCAGCATGGCGGGCAGGCCAAGGGGCACGAACTGGTAGAGGTTGACCATCACCAGGTAGAGCGCGGAGCCGACCACGATCTCCGGTGTGACCAGCGGGACAAGGGCGATTCCGTTGGCCATCTGGCTGGCCCGCGAACGCCACCGGGTGAGCCCCATCGCCAGCATCACGCCCAGGGGCGTGGCCACCAGGACCGTCGCCGCGCCGAGGAGCAGGCTGTTCTGCAGCGCCAGGAACAGGCTGGGATCCTCACCGACCGAGCCCTCCGCGCAGCAGTACCACTGGATCGAGAAGCCCTGCCAGCTGCTGCGGGACCGGCCGTCGTTGAAGGAGAACTGCACCGCGATCAGGACCGGCAACAGCGACCACAGGATGTACAGCCACGTGATCGTGGTGAGCACGTACGGTCGGCGCCATGGATTGCGCCAAGGAGGAACCCACTTCCTGGTCCGCGTGGGTGTGGCATCCGCGCTGCGCGCTACCTCCGTGATCGTCATCGGGTCTCCCTGCTCGCACGCTGGGTCAGGACCAGGTAGTAGGCCATGAAGAACATCAGGACGAGCGAGAGCAGCAGCACCAGGGAGGCGCCGAAGTTCTTCTGCGGACCCTGCAGGAGGAACAGTTCGATCTGGTTGCCGATCATGGTGGTGTTCGGCGAGCCCGACACGATCGCATTGGTGTAGTAGTCACCGGCCAGGGGGAGGGCGGTGATGACGAGTGCGGTGATCAGACCCATCTTCGACAGGGGAAGGGTCACGTGCAGGAAGGTGCGGATCGAGCCGACCCCGAGGTCGCGGGACGCCTCGATCAGCCGCTGGTCGATCCGGTCCAGCGAGGCGAACAACGGGATGATGAAGTACGGCAGATAGCCGTAGGCGAGAGCGACCACGACGGTGAGCGGGTTCCCGGCCAACCAGGAGACCGGCGCGATGCCGAAGAGCCCGAGCGTCTTGTTCACGTAGCCGTCGTCCTGCAGCAGGTTGACCCAGGCGAGCATGCGGGTGATGTAGTTGATCCACCAGGGCGCGAGGATCAAAGCCAGGATCAGGCCCCGCCTCCTCCCGGCAAGGCGAGCCGTGTAGTACGCGACCGGATATCCGATGACGACACAGATCAGCAGCGCCCAGCAGGTGTACATCGCAGTGCGGATCCACACGTCTCGGTAGGGGCCGGAGATCGACTCCGAGACCACCTGGTTGAACGTGGTGAACTGCCAGTCCAGCGGGTTCCATGCCGGGATCGGCTCCCCGAAGATGTTGATGCTCCCGCTGAAGGAGACCGCCATGACGGCGTACACCGGCACCAGGAAGAGCGCGATGAGCCAGAAGGTCCCCGGGATCGCGAGCGCCGGCCACAACCGTCGAGTCGCGCGGTCGTGGCGGGCTTTCGGCTCAGCCACCGGC